>NZ_ATTH01000001.1:2048571-2390000 GCF_000419585.1 Salisaeta longa DSM 21114 | reverse complement strand
GTTGTGAGACACAGTGGAGCTTCTGGAAAAGAAAATGTAGGCATGAGTAACGATAATTTCGATGAGAAAACGAAACGCCGTAAGCCTAAGAGTTCCTGTTCAACGCTAATCGGAACAGGGTTAGTCGGGACCTAAGCCGAGACCGAAAGGTGTAGGCGATGGAAAACGGGTCAATATTCCCGTACCACTCGATAACGTTAACATAAGGCGTGACGCAAATGCGTAAGATCCGCGTGCCTACGGAAGGTACGTTGAAGTGCGTAGGCTGGGAGGTAGGCAAATCCGCCTCCCATGACGGCTGAAACACGACAGTAGAGGGAGCCTTCGGGCAAACTCATAGTGATCCGAAGCAGGTTGCCAAGAAAAGCGTCGTATGTTGTTATCAGTGCTCGTATCTCAAACCAACACAGGTAGGCGAGGAGAGTATCCTCAGGCGCTCGAGTGATTCGCGGTTAAGGAATTCGGCAAAATTGCCCCGTAACTTCGGGAGAAGGGGCGCCCGTCCTCATCTAAAAGCGAGGACAGGCCGCAGTGACTAGACTCAAACGACTGTTTAACAAAAACACAGACCTCTGCCAAGTCGCAAGACGACGTATAGGGGTTGACACCTGCCCGGTACTGGAAGGTTAATGAAGTGTGTTATCCTTCGGGAGAAGCTCACGACTGAAGCCCCAGTAAACGGCGGCCGTAACTATAACGGTCCTAAGGTAGCGAAATTCCTTGTCGGGTAAGTTCCGACCTGCACGAATGGTGCAACGATTTGAGTACTGTCTCAACCGCGAGCTCGGTGAAATTGTGGTGCCGGTGAAGACGCCGGCTTCCCTCAGTGGGACGGAAAGACCCCGTGCACCTTTACTACACCTTGGCATTGACATTAGTCAGAATATGTGCAGGATAGGCGGGAGGCATCGAAGTCACGTCGCTAGGCGTGGTGGAGCCACCCTTGAAATACCGCCCTTATTCTGATTGATGCCTAACCTACGACCGTTAGCCGGTCGAGAGACAGTGTCAGGCGGGTAGTTTGACTGGGGCGGTCTCCTCCTAAATGGTAACGGAGGATTTCAAAGGTACCCTCAGCATGGTCGGTAATCATGCGCAGAGTGTAAAGGCAAAAGGGTGCTTGACTGCGAGACATACAGGTCGAGCAGGTGCGAAAGCAGGACTTAGTGATCCGGCAGTTCCTCATGGAAGGGCTGTCGCTCAAAGGATAAAAGGTACGCCGGGGATAACAGGCTTATCTCCGCCAAGAGTTCATATCGACGCGGAGGTTTGGCACCTCGATGTCGGCTCGTCGCATCCTGGGGCTGTAGAAGGTCCCAAGGGTTGGGCTGTTCGCCCATTAAAGCGGCACGCGAGCTGGGTTCAGAACGTCGTGAGACAGTTCGGTCCCTATCTACTGAGGGCGTTTGGAAATTTGAGGAGAGCTGCTTCTAGTACGAGAGGACCGAAGTGGACGGACCGCTAGTGTACCAGCTATGCTGCCAAGTGTACCGCTGGGTAGCTATGTCCGGAAGAGATAAGCGCTGAAAGCATCTAAGCGCCAAGCTCACTCCTAGATTAGATTTCCCCTATGGGTCGTCCGAGATGAGGACGTGGATAGGCGGCAGGTATACGCATGGCGACATGTTCAGCCGAGCCGTACTAATTACCCATGAGGCTTAGCACCGCTGTTTTTCAAGTGCTACCGCACTTCGCACGCTCAATAGTGCACGCGTAATGCGGACGAAATCATCATGTCAGACATTCGCTGGCCCTCGGGCCAGCACCGAGTTCCTGGTGACTATAGCGCGGAGGACACACCTCTTCCCATTCCGAACAGAGAAGTTAAGCTCCGCAGCGCCGATGGTACTGTCTTTTAGACGGAAGAGTAGGTCGTTGCCAGGTTGCTTTGAACGCCCTGCTGCCTTTATTGGCGGTAGGGCGTTTTTTTTGTTTACCCCCGCTGCTTCTCTATCCCACCCCGGTGCCCACTCGTTCACGCACGTGCTCATCCGTCCGGGGCGCCTGTTGTATTGTGCGCTACGCACCACCGGTACGCTTCAAGCGTTCCGTCAATGACGCGGCCCTCGGTGACGCGCGGAATCCGCTCGGTGATGATGCCGTGCGCGTTGGCCGGCGCAAACGGATAGCCCACGGCCTCTAGGGCCGGCAGGTCCGCATCGGTATCGCCGATGTAGGCGATCTGCTCCATGGGAATCCCGAGCTGATCGCTCAACCATGCAATGCCGGTGCGCTTGTTGATCGTCGGCGGCACCACATCGATGGAGTTGTCTGTTGTGAAGACCGTAAGCTGCGGCACGGTCGCTTCTACAAACCGAAGCACGCGCGGACGCAGCGCCCGAATCTCGGAGGTGTCGGGCGTGACGACCCCGGCTTGGGTGCGCTTGGCATGGTCGATGGATAGCTTCGTGCCAGGCACCGCCTCTGTAGCAAACCAGTGCCGCATCGTCTCCAGCGCGGCCGCGACGTCGTCGGTGAAGGCCGGATTCCAGGTGATCTGCGCGGCCTGCGGGTCAAACAGGCCCCCACCACTTTCAAAGAGCACGGGCGTTGTAAGCCCAAGGGCCTGGGTGACGGCCTCGACATATGCGTAGGCGCGTCCAGAGCAAATAGAGAGCGGAAGGAGGGACGGGTCTGCCGCAAGATCGGCGAGGGCCTGAAAGCCGCTTAAGTCGTACGGTTGATACGGCTCGGCCAGGCATCCGTCAATATCGGTGATGAACAGCGAGACCACGGAGACAACGGGGGCTGGTTTACGGAAAAAGCAGGGCAACGCATCGGTGCGTTGCCCTGCAGGGGCGACGGCGTGACGCTACGCGTCCTCTTCGAACGCATCGGCCATGGCGTCCACAAGCTCATCCGAGATGCCCATGCTGGAGAAGCCCCCGTCATGATATAGCGTCTGCATGGTCACCATGCGCGTCAGGTCGCTTAGCAGCGTGACGGTGTAGTCTGCGCAGCTGGCCGCATCGGCATTGCCGAGGGGCGACACACGCTCGGCGAACGCGTACATCGCGTTAAAGCCGTCGATGCCCGAGCCCGCGGTGGTGTCGGTGGGGCTTTGCGAAATGGCGTTGATGCGGATGTTGTGCTTCCCGAGCCGGTAGCCAAAGGAGCGCACGATGCTTTCCAGCAGGGCTTTGGCATCGCCCATCTCGGAGTATTTCGAAAAGATGCGCTGGGCGCCGATGTAGCTCATGGCCACGATAGACGCGCCCTCGGCCAGCGCGCCCTGCTCCAACGCGTGGCGCACAATGCGGTGCAGGCTGATCGACGAGATGTCGAGCGTCTTCTGGTACCAGTTGTAGTTGAGCTCCTCGTACGGCACGTCCTTCCGCACGTTTACGCCCATGCCAATCGAGTGAACGATGAAGTCGAGCGGGCCGTGGGTGGCCTTCACCTCGGCAAACAGGTCGGCCAGGTCGTCATCGCTCGTGGCGTCGGCCCACACAATGTCGCTCCCGGTTTGCTCGGCCAGGTCGTCGAGGCTGCCCAGGCGGCGCGCCACGGGGGCATTCGATAGGGTGAAAGAACCGCCTTCGCGGTCGACGGCCTCGGCCACCGCCCAGGCAATGCTGTCAGGGTTAAGCGCACCGAAGATGATGCCGTGTTTGTCGTCGAGCAGTCCGTAAGCCATAACAAAAAGCGTTGATGGAAAGAGCGTTAGTCGGTGATGTCGCGCATGCGATGCAGGCGGCTCAAAAAAGCCGCGTGGAGGCGACTGTTGGTGGCACACACCTGCTGCCGGTACACGGGAGCGAGCCCGCCTTGTGCCCGGTAGGTGGTTACGCGACCGCCGGCCTCGCGTACGCACAAGATGCCCGCGGCCACGTCCCACGGCGCGAGGCCCGTCTCAAAAAAACCGTCAAAGCGGCCACACGCCACGCGGGCCAGGTCGATGGCCGCCGATCCGTGCCGGCGCGCGCCCCGCGCCGAGCGTAAAAAATCACTCAGGACCTCCAGGTAGCGGTTGGTATGGCCCAGCCGTCGGTACGGGAAGCCGGTGGCCACAAACGCATCGGCCAGCGCAGAGGTGTGCGACACGGAGGCCCCCTCGTCATTCACGCGCAAGCCGTGGCCCCGCACCGCCGTAAACAGTTCGTCGTGCGGTACATCGAGCACAACGCCCAGCTGCAGGCCCGTAGGATCTTGCCGGGCAATGCTCACGGCATACGGCGGCACCTGCTGCATAAAGTTCATGGTGCCGTCTATAGGATCAATGATCCAGCGGCGCACTTCTTTTTCGGAGACGGCGGGGGGAAGGTCGTGCCCCGCGGGGCGCTCCTCTGCGAGAATCGCATCATTGGGAAAGGCGGTCTGGATGACCTCCAAGATAGCGGCCTGGGCGGCTTCGTCGGTCGCGGTGACGAAGTCGTTGGTACCCTTGGCACGCACGTTGCGCTGCGATCCCGCATGGTCGCGGATAATCGCAGCGCCAGCCCGGGCGGCTTCAACGGCCACGCCAAGGGCTTCGTCGTACGGAGAGTGGTGAACCGGTGCGTTCATCTGTTTTGCAACAAAGCGGAAAGCAGCACGCTGCGGACGGAAACTTCTGCGCAGGCCACCCCTTGCGATACGAGGATTTGCAGCAACATACAAAGAGTAACGCACGGATGCCGGTGGCCCTACACAAACACGCCCGTTTTTTACATACCATCATCATGTTGTGCGGGGTGTGTGTGGTAGCCACGGGATGCAACACCACCGCTCCGCCCGATGCCCGCCTCCTGCCGGCCGACACGGTACGCCAATCGTCGACGGCTGAGCGCACGCGGGCGCTTGATGTCCTCAATGGAATGCAGCGGACCGCGTTCGCGTCTGCGGTAGGGCGCCTCAAAGCGACGACGTTCGTAAAGCGAACAACCACCGAGGCGCTCACCCCGGCCGGCTCGCTGCAAGCGCGTCGGTACCGTGTGGTTCGCGTGCCCCCAAGCGGCGCGCCCGCGGTGCTTGAGCGGCGCACCACCGGCTCCTTCGACGCCGGCTGGCTGGCTACGTGGGCGCCGGGCGACACCTCCAAGGGCGTCGTGCCAACGTGGGCTACCATCGTGCTGAGCGACGAACCGCCCTTTCTGGCGCGCCGTACGCGCACTGCGTTTCGCTTTGGCCTCCGGCCCGATACCCTCTACAACAGACCGGTGCAGGTGGTCGTGGCGCGCCCCGACACAACCACCGATGGGCATGAGCAAACGGTGCGCTACGCGCGGCTCGTCATTGATCGGGCCTCCAGTGAACTGATCGGGGCGACCATCGTACGGGCCCGCAGTAGCCTGCTGTTTAGCGAAGACAGCGCGGCTACCCTCCAGCTACAACCCCAGGCCGCCGGCCGCTGGGTTCCGGCCGAGGCGGCACTTGCGGTCATTGTGGATATTCCGTTCCGCAGCCCGCAGCGCTACCACACCCATACCACCTTCGACCTGCGCGCGCCATGAGACTCGCCGACGAGCTCGCTTCGGTCCTGCAAACCCACACCATGGGCCGCACGGTTCGAGCATTTGAGACGATCGGCTCGACCAACACCGAGGCGGCCGCGTGGGCCCGCAACGGCGCACCGGAGGGCGCGCTGGTCCTCACCAATTTTCAGACGGCCGGACGGGGCCGCCAAGGACGACCGTGGACGGCCCAGGCGGGCGTCAACCTGATGGGCTCGCTGGTCTTGTATCCCGACGTGCCGCCCGATGCCTTTGGACGCCTTACGCTGGCCGCGGCGGTGGCTGTGGCGGAGGCCATCGCGCCGGTGGTTGCTCCGTACCGGCCCACCATCAAGTGGCCCAACGACATCTTGCTGGAGGGCAAGAAGTGCTGCGGCGTGCTCCTCGAAACGTCGCTTGCTGGTGCACCGGCCCAGCGGCCCCCGGCGGTCATTCTGGGGCTGGGCCTCAACGTGAACCAGGTCGACTTTCCGGCGGCGCTCGCCGAGCGCGCAACGTCGCTACGCCTGGTGACGGGGCGCACGGTGGCGCGAGCCCCCCTGCTGGCGCGTCTGCTGAAGCGCTTTGAAGAACTCTACACCACCGCTGCCGATGAGGTGCAAACGCGCTACGTGCAACGGATGGCCCATCGCGGCGAAACGCTTACCGTGCGGTTTGCCGGATCGGATCGTACGTGCACGGGCCGCGTGCTGGGCATTACCGCTACCGGTGCGCTCCGGCTGCGCACCCCATCGGGCGAAAAGGCACTTCATGCGGGTGAGGTGACGACGCAGGCCGCGCGCTCTGCGCACGAATGATCCACGCGGCCCGCGGGGCGTACGCCTGGAGGTACGGTCTCCGAAGCTTTCGCTAGGCTCCTATGCGCACCGCGCTTCTCCTGTGGATAGTCGTCCTGCCAATGCTGCCGCCTCGGGCGTGGGCCCAACCGGTGGCGGCCATGCAAGACGGCGGTGCGGTGGCGCTGCCCGCGCACCTTCGGCAGCAGCTCATCGCCCGCGACTCGCTGTGGGCCACGGCGCTTCGCATCCACTACCGCGCGCTGGTGCTCGACGGCCACCTCGATACGCCGACACGCATGCACGATGAGAACTACCGGTTCGCCCAGCGCCACACGGCCTACCGCGCACACGTCGACCGTCCGCGGATGGCCGACGGCGGGCTCGATGCGGCGTTCTTTGCGGCGTACGTGGCGCCCTACTACGGCAACGGAGCGCGGGCCGTCGGACGCGCCCGGGCCGTCTTGCGCACCATCAAGCAGCAGGTGCGCGCCGTTCCCACGCGGGCCGCGCTGGCCACCACCGCCGCCGATGTCCGGCGCATCGCGCGCAGCGGGCGGACGGCCGTTCTCCTGGGGCTGGAGGGGGGGCACGCCCTGGCGGGCTCGGTCGATACGCTGCGGGCATTTGCCCGGGCGGGGATCCGCTACGTCACGCTCACGCACATCAACACCAACGGATGGGCCGACAGCGCCCAAGATGCGCCCCGGCACGGCGGACTCAACGCGCGGGGCGTGCGCATGGTGCAAGCCATGAACGACCTGGGCGTCCTCGTCGATCTGGCACACGCGAGCGATGCCACGTTTTACGATGCCCTCCGGGCCAGCCGCGCGCCCGTACTGGTGTCGCACAGCGCGTGCCGCCGCCTCGTGCCCACCGCGCGCAATGTAAGCGACGATCAGCTGCGGGCCCTCGCGCGCAACGGCGGGGTGCTCATGATCAACTTTTTCGATGCCCTCGTCAACCCGGCGCTTACCGCTGACGTCTTCGCCGCCGCCCGCGCCCGCCTGAAGCGTCAAGGGCGCTCGCTCGCCTACCTGTGGGACGCCGTCTATGCCATCAAGCGCGAGCGCAACCTGCCCGGGGCTACGTTGCGCGACGTGGTGGACCACATCGATCACGCCGTGCGCGTGGCCGGCATCGACCATGTGGGGCTGGGCTCCGACTTCGACGGCGTGTTCGACCTGCCGCGGGGCCTCGACGATGTCACGCGGCTGCCCTGGATCACCTACGCCCTCCTCAAGCGCGGCTACGCGGCGCGCGACATCTACAAAATCCTGGGCGGCAACGCGCTGCGCGTGCTTCGGCAGGCCGAACGGTTGTCTATTCGAGGGCTGACAGAAACTGTGCCGCTCGCACCTCCGACCAGTATTCGCCCGCATCGTTGAATTGCACGAAGCCCACATGCCCGCCCTCGCGGGGCACTTCCAACACCAGCTGCGGATGCTCGCGCGCGAGGGCCGTGGGGTAACAAGCCGTTGGCAGAAAGGGATCGTTGGCCGCGTTCACCAGCAGCGCCGGCCGCGCAATATCCGCCAAGAAGGGCTTGCAACTGGCCTTGGCGTAGTACTCGTCGGCATCCGCGTACCCGTTGAGCGGCGCCGTGTAGGCATCGTCAAAGTCGGGCAGCGAGCGGATGGTTTGCAGCGGCGCGGTCGAAACGGCCGTAGGATGCTGCCGGGCCTTCTGGCGCACGGTCTCCGTCAGCGAGCGCAAAAAGTAGCGCGTGTAGTGCCAGTTGGTCCAGTGGGAAATGCGGTGCGAGGCCGCGGCAAGGTCGACCGGCGTGGAGAAGGCCACCGCACCCGCCACGCGCGCATCGAGGGACGCGCCGCGCTCGCCCACGTATTTCAGCGACAGGTTGCCGCCCATGCTAAAGCCAATGAGGACGACGCGCTCGTACCCCTCGTCCAGCGCGTGCTGCACGACGCAGTCAAGGTCTTCCGTCTTGCCGCTGTGGTACGTGGCCACCTGGCGGTTGATGGTGGGGCCGCAGCCGCGCATATTCCAGGCCAGCACGTCCCACCCGCGGCGCGTGAGGGCGCGGGCCATGCCGCGCATGTACGGGCGCTGCATGCTGCCCTCCAGGCCGTGCGTAAGAACCGCCACCCGCGTTCCGCCGCCCGCCGCCCGTGCCCAGGCCGCATGCAGCACATCGTCATCAGGCGTTGCCAGGCGCACGGCGCGCCCGTAGGCAAACGTCACGCGCCGCAGCATAGAAGCCGCAATGGTTTGCACGTGGCCCCCGCGTAGCAGCAGCGGCGGACGATACGTAGCGGGCTGGACCGGCACGGCAACAGGCAGTCGAACGACGATGGAAAGAACGCAGGCGCCGCTTCGGGATCAGCCGTAAATCTCATTGAGGACGTCAGCGAGCCGCACGCCGGCTTGCAGCAGGCGCTCCTTCACCGTGTCAAAGTTCTTGTACATGTAGCGGTAGCTCAGCTCGCGGTCTTGCGGCACCGCGTACACCGCCTCGCGATAGCTCATCGACTCCTGCGCCCACTGCTCCACCGAAGCGGTGCGCCACGACTGCTTCCGCTCGGCCGCGGCCGGCCCCACGAAGCGCGCCAGCTCCGTAAAGCTGAGCCCTTTCTGGTTGATCATCCCGCTGTCCCACACGCGGTGCAGGTTCGACGGCTCGCCAAACCACAGCACGGTAAAGTCGTTGCCGCCGCGGTCGTCGCCCGTGCCCACGTGCAGCGGCTGATGCATGTCGCCCACCATGTGCACGAGGAAGCGCACGTAGCGGCGCTGCATCTCGGTAGACAAGGTGTCGGCTTTTAGCGCGCCGATGATTTCTTTCGTCTTGCCCAGCAGGTCGCCCGACGGATTTTTGTCGGTTGCGGCGTAGGTCATGCCCGTGGGAATGGTCACCCAGTGCCACGTGCTGGTGTAATCGTAGGCATCGTCCGAGCGGATCTCGTCCATCCAGGTCGACGCTTCGGCCAGCGAATGGCCGTTGAGGAGCGACCGAAGGCGCGCTTCGGCTTCGGCATTCAGGTACTGCTGCGCGATGTAGCCGATGACGCGGTGCCCGGTTTGGCCCCAGCCCCAGGCCGGCGTGGCGGTGAGGCAGGCAAGCAGAAGCGTGAGGAGAATCTTGTGCATAACGGGGGAAGCGGTGAAAGCAGTAGACGACGCGATACGCAAGCAACCTACACCGGACACGCCGGAGAAGTGTCCGCGTGCATCAATTCATAACACCAGGTGGGGAGCTGAACGTACACGTCCGGTCTACTTCTGACAGATTATTTCGGGTGACACCTGATGATGCTCGTTCTCCAAAACAGATCAGGTACGGAGAGCCACCAAGGCTGAATGGGCACAAAGGTGTTCATTTTTGGCTGGATCCAGAAACGAATCCAAAAATTACGGCTGTGAAGCGAGCCGCTGACGATCTCCGGAACCCGCTACAATCATCGAACGGGTGCCGTTCTACGGGTTTGTCGGCTCTCGGAGCAACAACTTGCAAGGCCGCCGTGGGTACGACCGGCCGGTCGTACCCACTACATTAGCATGGGTGCCAATTTAGGGCATGGCTCAGTCAAACGCGCGCACAGAATCACGATGGCCGTGGCACGACGGATTGTTGGCTGCGCGTGCGCTCCTCGTTGTGCATTCCCCACGCGGACACATCCTTGCGTTGCATCGGATGCTCAACCCGTGATGATTTTACTCGCGGGTTTCTTCAGTCCGTCCGAGACGCCCTTCTCTTCAAGGCCGGCGGACCGTGCGTTCGCAAAGGTTTCCAGGTGTGTAATTTCTCGCAACAGTTGATTAGCGGGCCGCGCCTACGGTGACGCGCAGCGGCTCCAGCCCGTCGCCCGTCGCTTCGAGAACGTCGCCGGCCTGTACCTGCGCCACGCCCTCGGGGGTGCCGGTGTAGAGCAGGTCGCCCGCTTCCAGCGTAAACACGGTCGAGCAGTACGCGATGAGGTCGGCCACCGAAAAGATCATGTGGCGGGTGTCGGCCTGCTGCCGCACGGTGCCGTTCACCGCCAGCTGAAAGGTGAGCGCCTGCGGATTCTCCACCGACCGCGCCGGCACAAACGGCCCCAGGGGCGCAAACGTATCGAAGCCCTTGGCCACCGACCACGGATGCCGCCGCTCTTTGGCCGCGCTTTGGATGTCGCGCGCCGTCATGTCGAGCCCCAGCGCGTAGCCCGCCACATAGTCGAGCGCGTCGGCCGCCGGAATGTCTTTGCCGCGCCGCCCGATGGCCACCACCAGCTCCAGCTCGTGGTGCACATTCGACGACGCCCGCGGAATGGTGACCGCGCCGCCGCTGCGCACGAGCGCTGTAGACGGCTTCAGAAACACCATAGGCGTCGTGGGTACATCGCTATCCATCTCGGCCGCGTGCTTTGCATAGTTGCGGCCAATGCACAGCAGCTTGCCCGGGCGCACCGGCGCGTCTGACGAGGGGAGAGAGATCTTCATGGGAAACAGATGGTGGTTTGTGGGGCCTTTAGAAACTTGGGCGCACGCATCGCGTGGCTATCGTCTGCAAACGGCTGCCACAGGCAGCGTCCGCCGCATTTATTCACTCTCGCGTCGGTACTCAACCCGGCGCTCCAAAGCAGAGACGGCTCATGTACGCGATTGTTGACGTAAAAGATAAGCAGTTCAAGGTACACGAAGGCGACACCATCTACGTGCCGTACCATTCCGAGGCGGCCGTAGATGACACGCTCACGCTCGACCGGGTGCTGCTCACTTCCGACGGGGAGGGAGCAACCACGCTGGGCACGCCCACCGTAGAGGGGGCGTCGGTTACGGCGCGCGTGATCGACCAGGTGAAGGGCGACAAGATCATCGTCTTCAAAAAGAAACGACGCAAGCGGTATCGCGTAAAGCGCGGACACCGCCAGCGCTACACCAAAATCACGATCGAGTCGGTGGCGGCCGGGGCGTAACCCTGAGGGCGCAGCAGCAAACTTCTGAATTTGGACCTGCGAGGTTGTTATGGCACATAAGAAAGGCATGGGCTCGACCAAAAACGGTCGGGACTCGAATCCGAAGTACCTGGGCGTGAAGGCGTACGGCGGCGAGTTTATCAAAGCAGGCGGCATCATTGTGCGTCAGCGCGGCACCAAGTTTCATCCCGGACAAAACGTAGGCAAGGGCGGCGACGATACGCTCTTCGCCAAGAAAGCGGGCAAGGTGCACTTCAAGCGCAGCCGCGGCAACCGCCGGTTCGTGCACATTGTACCGGAGGACGCGTAGCGCGTCGTTGACACGCTTCCATTTGCAAGCCCCTGGAGCCTAGCGCTGCAGGGGCTTTTGCTATGCAGCCGACGACGAAGCCGCTGCGGTGAGCACCTGCACGCCGCGCAGCACCAGGTGCGGATCGACATGATCGAGGGCGTCGAGGTGCGGGGCCAGCAGCGGATGCCCGCCGCCGGTGAGCACCACCACGGGGGGCGCGTCGAGGCGGCGCGTGTAGCGCGCAATCATGCCGCGGACGCTCTCCACGGCACCCCACACGATGCCGCTTTGCAGCGCGGCGTTGGTCGAGGCGCCGATCACGTCGGGCGGTGGCGCGAGGGGTACCTCGGGGAGTTGGGCGGTGCGATCGTGCAGGGCGCGGGCCATGAGCGCGGGCCCCGGTGCGATGGCGCCGCCCCGGTAGCACCCGTCGGCCGTGAGCACCTCGTACGTGATGGCCGTGCCCGCGTCGATGACGAGCAGCGGACGCCCCGGCACGCGGTAGCGCGCCCATCCCCCGGCGGCCGCGGCCACCCGATCGGCGCCGAGGGTGTCGGGCGTCTCGTAGGCCATCGTAAACGGAAGCGGCAGGGCGGGCGTCACCGTCACAAGCGGACAAGCGAAGCGAGCGGCCAGCACAGCCGTCAGACGGGCGCGGGCCTCGGGCACCACCGAGACCAGCCCGATGCGCTCCACCTCGTGCGCCGGTACCGAAAGCTGCGCCCACAGCGTCTCCCATGCGGCGTCCCACGCCCGCGGCGCGCCAGATGTCCAGCGGTGCGCCTCAACCGCCACCAGCCGGTGGCCGGCAAAGCAGCCCGCTTTGATCGCCGTATTTCCGATGTCGAGGGCGAGCAGCATGGCAACAAAGCGGCGGGCGAAAAGCAGCAGGCGTCGGGGATGCCCACCTCACGCATCGCGGGAGGCAGGGTTGCGATCGTCAAATGGTAATGCGAAACGCCGCCCATGGACTGGGCAATCGTATCAATTTGGGGTTCGTGCTGACACCGATCAGGAGTGATTTGTAAAATGACGATGATACCCCCCGGAAGCAGGAGCTGACTTTGAAGCGCATAGGGCAGATTCACGATGCCTCACTCAATTGCTCTGTCAGTACGTTTCGCTGATTGCAATGTCCGACAGATTTTTGCTCGTTTGCGGAAATTACACCTACGGCATGACCTAAAGGCCCCCTTCCAGGATGACCTAGCGGCCCTCGCGCTCCCGTTGGTCGCCCGCAATGACATGAATGACCGCATGAAGGATCACGCGTGGATAGTTCAGATGGCCGTTCCGGCCGGTTTGTGCAAGTGCACGCCCGACATGTCGATAACTGCAACCCCCACCTTGTCATTGCGAGGAACGACCGTAGGGCGTGACGTGGCAATCTCCATGTACGAAGATCAACAGTCCATTGCGGAGATTGCCGCGTACCACAGGGATGACCTACGGCCCTTGCCTTCGCTCCTCGCAATGACAACAGTGGTTGATGGCACAAACGAGGCGTCGATGGTTCAAATGGCCATTCGGGCCGGTTCGCCCAACTGCACGCCCAACGCACGGACAAGCAATACCCTCCTTGTCATCGCGAGGAATGACCGAAGGGAATGACGCGGGGGCCGGAGGTCATGCCCCTGGTGCGATCTCCGTGTACGAAGGAGAACGATCCGATGTGGAAGTTGCCGTTCTGTGGAGATTGCCCCTTTCAGGGTGACCTCTTTTGCCTTGTACGGCACGTTCCTGCCCCATTGCGGAGATTGCCACGCTCCCTATGGTCGCTCGCAATGACATGAATGGTTAAAGCTGAAGACCAGACGTTGATGGTTCAAATGGTCTATCAGGGCTGACTGCGTAACTGCACGCGCAACGCACAAAAAAGCATAAACCAGTGTGTCATTGCGAGGAACGACCGTAGGGCGTGACGTGGCAATCTCCATGTACGGAGCGTAACGCTCCACTGCGGAGATTGCACCTAACGGCATGACCTAAAGGCCCCCCTTCCAGGATGACCTAAAGGCCCCCCTTCCAGGATGACCTAAAGGCCCCCGCGCTCCTTCCAGTCGCTCGCAATGACATGAAAGGAGAAAAGAGACAACGCATCGTTAATGGTTCAAATGGTCGTTCGGGCCGGGTTGTCCTATTGCACGCGCAACGTCCCAAAGAAAAAAATCCTTTCTTGTCATCGCGAGGAGTAAGCAGATGTGAAGAGCGTCGGGGGCCACCTCACGCATCGCGGGGGGCAGGGTTGCGATCGTCCAATGATAATGGGGAGAGCCGCCACCTGGTTGGCGATTGCGCCTGCGGACTGGTATCATCCAAGCAGTCCGCCTGCGCATATGCCTCGCTTTGTACATGCAACTGCTGCTTTACGTTGGCCTCGCCGTCCTCGGAACCGCCGTGTGCTGGAAGGGCAGCGGCTTGTTGGAGAAGGCCTCCGAGCGGCTGGCCATGTATTACCAGTTGCCGGTTATCGTGCAGGGCGCCGTGATCGCGGCGGTGGGGTCGAGCTTTCCGGAGCTTTCCAGCACCGTCATTGCGACCCTGCTGCACGGCTCGTTCGATTTGGGCGTATCGGCCATTGTGGGCTCGGCGATCTTCAACATCCTCGTCATTCCCGGCATTTCGGGATTGGTCGGCCAGCAGCTGACGTCCGCGCGCATGCTGGTGTACAAAGATGCGCAGTTCTACATCACCTCGGTGGCCGTTACGCTGCTCATCTTTGCCCTGGCGGTGATCTACAACCCCGTGCCGGGCAGCGAGCTCGTGGGCGAGATGACGCGCCCGCTGGCAATCGTGCCGGTGCTGCTGTACGGCCTGTACCTGTTCTTGCAGCAGCAGGACATGAGCGAGTACGAGCCCGACCATGAGGTGCCCGACACCATCAAAGTGGGCCGCGAGTGGGGGCGCCTGCTCATCAGCCTCGTGGTCATCATCGGCGGGGTTGAGGCGCTGGTGCAGTCGGCGCTGGGGCTGGGCGAATGGTTTGGCACGCCGCCGTTTTTGTGGGGGCTTACGGTCATCGCTGCCGGTACGAGTTTGCCGGACGCGTTTGTGAGCGTGCGGGCGGCGCAGCGGGGCGAGGGCACCATGAGCATGGCCAACGTGCTGGGCAGCAACATCTTCGATCTGCTGATTGCCGTGCCCGTGGGCATCCTTATCGCGGGCGCCGCGCCGGTCGACTTTACCGTAGCGGTGCCCATGATGGGCTACCTGACGCTCGTCAGCATCGTGCTGTTTGCCATGCTGCGCACCCGGCTCTCGCTGACGCGCTTTGAAGCCTGGGTGCTGCTGGTGCTGTATGGGGTGTTTGTTGGATGGATGGTGCTGGAGACGATGGGCGTTACAAGCGTGGTTGTGGGGTAGCGCGTTCTGCAGCCTGTGCCAATCGAAAGGAAGACCGCAGGAACGCGTGTGTGGGCTTTTGGAAACGAGTGTTATGGAACAGTGCCGCTGCTTGAGGTTCTACTTTTCGCTGCCGTCGTGTGCTTTCTTGCCCCGTGGCAGCCGTCGCGGGCCCATCATTCCGGCCAAGGTGCCTTCCGTTGCCAACTCCAATGCCCTCGGTTGGGGCCGCTGACGCCTCCGCCGCAGCGCCACGTGCATTCGCTAATCGCTAAACGACCGATCCGCTCAGCTTAACATGGAGCAAGAAGGCCGCGAACTTGCCATCTACTTTGCCGATGTCTGTGGAAGTACCAAGCTGTACGAGAACCTGGGGGACGAGCGCGCGCGTCACCTGATTGCCCGAACGCTGGAACTGCTGGCGGATGAGACCACGGGCAACGACGGGGTGGTGATCAAGACGATTGGCGACGAGATTATGGGTACGTTCGAGCAGTTGCCCTCGGCGGTGTCCGCGGTGTCGAAGATGACGCAGGTCGTGAACGAAGACGACCAGCTGTCGCGGGCCAACGTCATCATTCGCGTAGGCATGCACTACGGGCCGGTGATTCAGGAGGACGACGGCGATGTGTACGGCGATGCGGTGAATGTGGCAGCCCGGCTGGTGGATTGGGCGCGCCCCGATCAGGTGATGACCGACCGCGTGACCATGGACCAGCTGCCGGAGTTTCTGCAGCCCAATGTGCGCAGTCTGGGCACGGCGCAGGTGAAGGGGCGCGATGAGCCGTTGGAGATGATCGAGATCCTGCCCCAGCGCTCGCGCCAAGACCTCACCATCGTGGCCCGCGATTTTGAGCCGCCCATGAGCAGCGATGATACGATGCAGCTGGAGCTGTCGATTGACGACCGGCGCACGATCGTAACCAACGACGGGCCGTTTTCCATCGGGCGCAGCCCCTCCAACGACTTCACGGTGCGCGATGCCCGCGTGTCGCGGCGGCATGCCCAGATCGAGTTTCGGAACGGGGCGTTCGTCTTTATGGATGCCAGCACCAACGGAACGTACGTGCAGCTGGGCAACAACGACCCGATGTTTCTCCACCGCGACCAGGTGCAGCTGCAAGGCAGCGGCCGCATCAGCTTGGGGCGTAGCTTCGACAAGGAAGAGGCCCGTCCGGTGCACTTTGAATGCCGCTCGTAGCCGGCAGGCCCGTCAGAAGCACAGGCGGGCGCGCGACGGGAACGCCGCCAACCGTTAGACATCTCCCGGACGTGTGGGCCGGGCGCGCCCCGTCGACGCCCCACGGGTCCACGACAGCGATTATTCTTCAGAACGCAAGACTCCCCAACCGATGGGCACCCTCATTGCATCCATTTCTGGCATTCGTGGCATTGTGGGCGACGGGCTCGACCCGTCGGTGCTGGTGCGCTACGCCGGCGCGTATGGCACGTGGGCGCGCAAGCGAGCCGTCGCGCAGGGCCGCGCCCCGGTGATTGTTGTAGGCCGCGACGCCCGCGTTACCGGTCCGCTGTGCGCGGACCTCGTGATGGCCACGCTGCGCGGCATGGGGTGCGACGTGATTGACGTGGGGCTGGCCGCCACGCCCACGGTAGAGCTGGCGGTCCTGCAGCGCGGCGCCGCCGGGGGCATCATCCTCTCGGCCTCGCACAATCCGGAAGAGTGGAACGCGCTGAAGCTCCTGAACGAGCACGGCGAGTTTCTGACGCCCGCGCAAGGCGAAACGATCATTGCCATGGCCGAGGCGGCGGACGCCGCGCCCGTCGGCTATGCGTCGACCGGCAGCTACGCCACGGCCGATGCGCTGCCCGCGCACCTCGACGCCATTTTGGCGCTCGACTTCATCGACGCGGCGGCCATTGCCGAACAGGCATTCACGGTGGTCGTGGACGGCGTCAACTCGGTGGGGGGCGTGGCCCTTCCGGCCCTGCTGGAGCGCCTTGGGGCCTCCACCATTCCCCTCCACTGCGAACCGACCGGACGCTTTGCGCACCCGGCCGAGCCGCGGCCCGCGCATCTGACCGAGCTCACCGAGACCGTCGCCTCCACGGGCGCCGATTTGGGCGTGGCCGTCGACCCCGACGCCGACCGGCTCGCGCTCGTCGACAACGCGGGGCGCTTCATCCTCGAAGAGCTGACGCAGGTCCTTGCCGCCGACTTCCTGTGGGGCTTCCGCGACGGGCCGTTCGTCACGAACCTCTCGTCGTCCCGCGCCATCGACGACGTGGCCGCCGCGCACGGACAGCCGGTGCACCGCTCGGCCGTGGGCGAGATCAACGTCGTGCAGACCATGAAGGCCGTCGATGCGGTGCTGGGCGGCGAGGGCAACGGCGGCGTCATTCTGCCGGAGCTGCACTACGGCCGCGATGCGCTCGTGGGCGTCGCGATGGTGCTGCAGCACCTCACCAACCAGCAGACGACGCTCGCGGCGGTGCACGATGCGCTGCCGCAGTACGCCATGGCCAAAGACAAACTGCCGCTTGACGGGCTGCCCGTGCAGGCGCTCCTCCGCGCGATGGAGGAGCGCTACGACGGCGAAGCCGAGCTGTCGACCGTCGACGGCCTCAAGATTAGCTTTGATGATCGGTGGGTGCACATGCGGCCGTCCAACACCGAACCGATCTTGCGGGTGTACGCCGAGGCGCCCACGGCTGACGAGGCGCAGGCCCTTGCCACGCGGTTCAAAGAGGAGCTTCGCGCCGCCGTACCGTGAGCGGTGCCGCCCGCGGCGCGCCCGTCATCCACCGCCCGACCAGGCGCTCCAGGCCAGCAGTCCCCAGCCCACGATAAACGCGACGCCGCCCAGCGGCGTGATGGCGCCCAGCCAGGGCGTATCGGTGAGGACGAGCAGGTACAGGCTGCCCGAAAAGATGACGATGCCCGTTAGGAAGGCGTACCCGGCCGCCACAGCCAGCGCGCCGCCGCCGATGCTTACAAGCCAGGCCACCACAAGCAGCGCCAGGGCGTGGTACATGTGATACTGCGCGCCCGTCTCGAAGGTCGCAATGCGGTCGGGCGAGACGCGGCCGTCGAGGCCGTGCGCCCCAAACGCGCCCGCCGCAACGGCAAGCCCGGCCAGCACGCTCCCAACGATAAGAAAGAGGCGGGCCGTGGTCGGAATGGCGTCGTCAACGATTGGCATCACGCATCCTCCGGCGGCGTGTCGCCGCGCAACAGCTGTTGCAGCAACGCCACATCGGCCGCATCGCCATCGGTGGGCACCTCCTCGGCCGTGGCCTCTCCCCACAAGCGCTCAATGTTGTAATGCTCGCGGCGCTCGGCGCTAAAGACGTGCACCACCAGATCTACATAATCGAGCAGCACCCACTGCCGATGATCGAGGCCCTCTTTGTGCCAGGGCGTCTCGTCGCAGATCTCTTCGATGTCGTCCATCACGCCGTTGGCAATGGCGCGCACCTGCAGGTCGGAGTGGCCCGTGCCAATCACGAAGAAGTCGGCCATGCTGCTAATGGAGCGAAGGTCGAGCACCACGATGTCCGTGGCCTTTTTGTCCGCCATCGCATCCACGGCATAGGCCGCAAGCTCGTAGCCGGCATTGCGCGGCACGCGCTGTTTGGCGGGCGAGGACGAAGCAGACGATGTTGAGGATGAAGAAGCCATAGGCGTTCAATCATGGAAGGAAAACATACGCAACTGCGCCCTCAGGGCGCGAGCGCCGTCGCTGCGACGCGGGATCCGCGGAAGGGGCGCAGCTGCTCGTAATCGCGGCCCAGCACCACCGACGCATCCAAATACAAACCGGGCGCAAGGTCTTGCACCACGCGCGAGGTGGGGATGCCCAGCGCGCGGGCCACTTTGCGGGCGGAGGCCAGGTCGCCGGTGCGGTCGATCACCTTCGAGCGGGCCACGCCGAACGACGTGTAGTTGCCCGTTTGCACCACATCGAAGCCGCGGCCGCGCAGGAAGTGCGTGGTGCGCTCGGCCACATCCGCCACGCCGCAGCCATTTTGCACCGACACCTGGATGACGTCGCTCACCAGCGTGGGGTTGCGCTGCACGCGGGTCGGGTCGCTGGGGGGCTGCAGCGACTGCTGCACGAAGGCGTACCCCAGCACCAGGGCTCCGCCCGCCAGGACAACGATGAGAACGGTGAGCAGCGGGCCGGCAGCAAGCGAGCGCCACGAGAAGCGCATAAGCAGCGCGCAAGGTGATTCAGCAGAACAGACGGCTAGTTGCTCCAGAACAGCGACTCGGTCGCGGTGGGCTGCATAAAGCCAACGCCGTGCCCGTAGCCGCGGCGGTAGCCATACGGGCTATGGAAGGCGCCGTACGGGCTCTGACGCATCTGGAAGCGAATCGACATGTTGTCGGTCGGCTTGTAGGCCACCTCCAGGTTCTGCAGAATGACCCGCGGGGCCTGCTGCTGCCCGAAGCTGTTGTTCATGGGCGAATACGCAAGGCTCACATCGGCGCGGGCGGCCAGCTCGTCGTTCAGCTGCCACATCATCGTGTTCGTGTACATGCCCAGCGAGGTTGAGCGCCCGCCGAACGAGCCAAACGACATCGAAAACGAGTGATTCATCTTGAAGCGATCGTTGGGCAGCAAGCCATCGAGCGCGTCGGAGGCCTGCTGGTACAGGCGCACCGGCGACGGCCCGCTCGGGCTCGTGGCGCGCAGCTGCGCGTGGCTGGGCGTGGCGCACAGCAAGAAGAGCAGCACGCAGGCAAGGGAAGCAGTGGTACGGATGCGCATAGGGCCGGGGGCGTCTGCGATGAAAGCCGTTGGGTGCAAGAAGTACGCGCAAGCATAACGCTGCGTGTGTAGGTTTTGTTCGGATGGAAACCCGCAATTTTGCCCGGTGTTGGGCCGAGGGCGCATCCCCTCGAACCGTCGGCGTCTATCAATGAGCTGCCTCTTGGGTATTGAAACATCGTGCGATGATACCGCGGCCGCCGTGCTGCGTGATGGCGCCGTGCAATCGAGCATCGTCTCGTCACAGCACGACATCCATGCGGACTATGGCGGCGTGGTGCCGGAGCTTGCCTCGCGGAACCATCAGCGGTACATCGCGCCGGTGGTGCAGCAGGCCCTGGCGGAGGCGGAGGTGTCGCTCGATGCGCTCGACGCCGTCGCGGTAACGCACGGGCCCGGGTTGCCGGGATCGCTGCTCGTGGGGCTCAGCTACGCCAAGGCCCTCGCCGCGGGCCGTGGGCTGCCGCTCGTTGGGGTGAACCACCTGGCGGGCCACCTCTACTCGACCGATCTGGCCCCCGAGCCCCCGCAGCGGCCGTACGTGGCGCTCATCGTGTCGGGCGGCCATACGATGCTGGTGCACGTCGCGGATACCTTTACGCACCGCGTGCTGGGCCAAACGCGCGACGATGCGGCGGGCGAGGCGTTCGACAAGGTGGCGCAGCTGCTCGACCTGGGCTACCCCGGCGGGCCGGCCATCGACACGCACGCGGCCGCCGGCGATCCGTCGTTTCACGACTTTCCGCGCACCCGGCTCGATGCGTTCGACTTTTCGTTTAGCGGCCTCAAGACGTCGGTGCTGTACTACCTGCGCGACCTGGGGGCAGAGCGGGCGGCGGTGCTCGATGCCCACTTGGCCGACGTGTGCGCGTCATTTCAGCAGGCGGTGGTGGATGTGCTCGTGGGCGCGCTGGCGGATGCCGTTGCGGCTACCGGCGTGTCGACGATCACCATTGCGGGCGGCGTGGCGGCCAACAGCGCGCTCCGCGCGGCGGTGCATACCCTTGCGGCCCAGCGCGGGCTGTCGGTGCACCTCCCGCCCATGGACTATTGCATGGACAACGCTGCTATGATTGCGCACGTGGGGGCCCTCCGGTGGGCCCGTGGCACCGCGGCCCCCGCGACGCTAGACATCGACCCGCGCCTTGCGCTCTAGCCCAAAGCAGGCGGCTTCGTGTGGTGCGGGTGCAGTTGAGCGAACCGGCCCGAACGGTCATCTGAACCATCAACGTATCGTTTCTGCCTTTCCCCCTTCTTGTCATTGCGAGCGAACGCAGTGAGCGTGGGGGCCTTTAGGTCATGCTGAAAGCGCAATCTCCGCAGTGGGGCAGGAACGCACCGTACAGCACATAGGGGTGAACCGTCCAGAGGAGCAATCTCCGCAATGGAGCGCTATCCTCCATACATGGAGATCGCCACGTCCTTCACTCCGTTCAGTCCTCGCGATGACACACTGATTTTTGCTTTTTCGTGTGTTGGGCGTGCAGTTGCGCAGCCAGCCCTGATAAACCGTTTGAACCATCAACGTCTGTTCTTCAACTTTAATCATCCATGTCATTGCGAGCGACCATGGGGAGCGTGGCAATCTCCGCCGTGGGGCAGGAACGTAGCATACAATGCAGAAGAGGCTATCCTGAAGGAGGCATTAGGTCATCCCGAAAGCGAGGCCTTTAGGTCATGCCGTAGGTGCAATCGATGCAGACGTGCACCCTCCCACCGTCCGGTGACCTTCCGCCATTGCGCAATGGATAGTGACGAATCATGGTCGCCGGCCTCTCGCAGTGCCGTTGGAGCGCGCCGATGAACTCCGCAAGGCATCGCGGATATACCCACACCCGCCGTATCCACACCCTACCGCTGCGACATGCCCGACCCGTCCACGCTCGACCTCGGCGCCCTCTTAGACCGCGCCACGACCATCGCTATCGTGGGGTGTTCGGCGCGGCCCACGCGCACGAGCCACAAGATTGCGCGCTACCTGCAGGACCAGGGCTACCGCATCGTCCCGGTGAACCCGGCGTACGACGAGGTGCTCGGCGTGCCGTGCTACCCGCGGGTGCAAGACATTCCCGCCGACGTATCGATCGACATCGTCGACATCTTCCGCCGGGCCGACCACACCGCCGACATGGTGCGCGACGTCATCGAACGCGGCAAAGCCACCGATCGGAAGCCCGTCATCTGGACGCAGCTGGGCGTCTCCAGCGCCGAAGCGGAGGCACTGGCAACTGAACACGCGCTCCCCTACGTTAAAAACCGGTGCATCATGGTCGTTCACGGGCAGCACCACAGCGCATAGCCCGCAGGCCATACGACGCTGCTTGTTTCATGGAAGAGTGAGGCTGCATGGGGATATTGGATGGACAGCGGGTCGTGGTGACCGGCGGCACCGGGTCGTTTGGGCACGCCCTCCTGCGCATACTGCTTGCCGAGCACGCCCCCGAGCAGATCACGATCTTTAGCCGCGACGAGGGGAAGCACGCCCAGATGCAGGAAGAGTGGCCCCCGGCGGCGCATCCTGCCTTGCGCTACGTCATGGGCAACGTGCGCGACCTTGAGCGCCTGCGTCAGGCGTTTGCCGGGGCCGATGTGGTGATTCATGCCGCGGCCCTGAAGCGCGTGCCGGCAGGGGAACGCGCGCCCATCGAGCCGATCAAGACCAACGTGCTGGGCAGCCACCACGTCGTGGAGGCGGCCGTCGCGGAAGGCGTGGCGCGCGTCATCGCGCTGAGCACCGACAAGGCCGCGAATCCCATCAGCCTCTACGGCGCCTCGAAGCTGTGCGCCGACAAATTGTTTGTGGCGGGCAACCACCGGGCGCCGGAGCACACCCGGCTGAGCGTGGTGCGCTTTGGCAACATGGCCGGCAGCCGGGGCAGCGTGCTGCCGTTTTTTCTCAAGAAGCGATCCACCGGCGTGCTGCCCATCACCGATCCGCGCATGACGCGCTTTTGGATCACGCTGCCGCAGGCCGCGCGGTTTACGATCGCGCGCCTCGGGGACATGCACGGCGGCGAGATTTTCGTGCCCAAGAGCCCCAGCATCAAGATCACGGATCTGGCGACGGCCGTGGGGCCCACCTGCGAGCAGGACGTGGTGGGGATTCGTCCGGGCGAAAAGCTCCACGAGGCCATGATCCCGTCGGATGTGGCGCGCGACACGCTCGCCTTCGACGATCACTTTGCCATCGTCCCCACGTTTGGGCCGTGGCCGGCGGCGACGTACCAGGACGTGCACGGCGGCGCGTGGTGCGGCGAGGGGTTTGCCTATCGCAGCGACACGAACGACCGGTGGCTCTCGGTGGATGCGCTGCGGCCGATGATCCAGCGGTTTGTGGCGGGCCCGGCCGCGGCCCCCGCGGTAACCAACGGCGCCGCCCCATCATAGCGCGGGCGGCGCTGGGGCCTCCTGAAGAGAACATATTTGCAGTTGCGCAAACCGGCCCGATTGGCCATCTGAACCATCGACGCCTTGTTTGTGGCATCAACCACTGTTGTCATTGCGAGGAGCGAAGGCGAGGGCCGTAGGTCATGCCTGTGGTACGTGGCAATCTCCGCAATGGAGCGTTCTTCTCCGTACATGGAGATCGCCACGTCCTTCGCGTCCGCTCAGTCCTCGCGATGACAAGGAGGGTATTGTTTGTTCGTGCGTTGGGCGTGCAGTTGCGCAAACCAACCCGAGTGGTCATTTGAACCAACGACGCATCACTCCTGCATTCCATTCTCGATGTCATTGCGAGCGAACGCAGTGAGCGTGGCAATCTCCGCAGTGGGGCGTTGTCCTTCGTACACGGAGATTGCCGCGTCACTCACTCCGCTCGTTCCTCGCAATGACACATTGATTTTTGCTTTTTCGTGCGTTGCGCGTGCAGTTGCGCAGTCAGCCCTGATAAACCATGTGAACCATCAACGTCTGTTCTTCAGCTTTAACCATTCATGTCATTGCGAGCGACCATAGGGAGCGTGGGGGCCTTTAGGTCATCCTGGAAGGGCAATCTCCGCAGTGGAGCGACATTCTCCGTACATGGAGATCGCATCGTAGATATGACCTCTGGCCCCCACGTCCTTCACTCCGTTCAGTCCTCGCGATGACACACTGATTTTTGCTTTTTTGATATGTTGGGCGTGCAGCTGCACAAACCAAACCGAAGGCCCTTCTGAACCATAGACGCTTCGTGTCCCACTACTCTTTCTTGTCATTACGAGCGAGCAGCGGGCGCGCAACGGGATTCTGTGAATCCGCCGTAAGACGGTTGTAAGTGCTGCGGGCGACCCGTTATTTGCATGATTCATCCGTGTCCTGCCGCCATCCCCTTGCCGTTGATGACTACCCCGCTGACCCGCTGGATTGGGCCCGTGCTGTTGCTGCTGCTCGCGTGGAGCGGCCCGGCGCACGCGCAGGAGATTGGGCGCATCGCCGAGATGAAGGAGACGAACAACGTCGCCTACTTCTATTTCGCGCGCCCCGGACAGGCTACAGTGCAGGTGCAGCTATGGGGCACGGTGCCGCGGCCCGGCATCTACGAGATTCCCATCAACACCGATCTCGACAAGCTCCTGACCATGGCGGGGGGCGCGCCCATTGCACCGCGCGGCGAAAATCAGGACCCGCCCAAGATCTACGTGCGCGTCTTTCGGCCGGCAACGAGCACCGAGGCGCCGCTGTTTGAGGCCCGCCTCCAGGACATGCTGCGCGGCGGCCTGTCCTACCCCGACCTCCAGGACGGCGATATCATCACCGTGGAAACCATTCGCCCGCCGGATGGCTTTACGTGGCGGGATGCGCTGTCGCTCACGAGCACCGGGCTGTCGCTCACGCTCTTGCTCCTGCGCATCTTCGATCGCACGTAGCGCGGCCCGCGGCCGTGCGCGCTTTGTAGACAGCTTGACAGGCCATGGCGCATCCGCCTTTACATCCAACCAACGGCCCCTCGGGCGACGGCTACCGCCCGCCCGCCAACGGCAGCGCGCTATACCCCGAGGCGCTAACGTCTGCGACCGGCGGCATGCAGCTGCGGCAGCTACTGGGCACCCTGTGGCGCGGCAAGTGGATCATCCTCGCGTCGTTTGTGCTGGTGCTGGGCGCCGCCGCGGCCTACACCTACAGCATTGCGCCGAAGTACCGCACGGCGACCCTGCTGATGATCAAAAAGGAATCGGACACCGCCCTGCCCCTCTTTGGCAGCGGCAACCGGTCGTCGGCCTTTGGCTACCAGAGCAGCAAGGTACCCAACGAGCTGTTTGTGCTCCGCAACTCGCAAGTGATCGCGCAGCGCGTGGCCGCTCGCATCGACAGCCTGGCGCGCCTGCCCAGGTACGAAGGTGTGTTTAGCATCGTGCGGAACGCGGAGACGGGCAAGCGCTACGCCGAGGGCGCCATCGCTGCACGCCTGGGCGGGTTTGTGAGCGCGGGCGCGGCGAGTCAGGAGGTGGATGCCATCAGCATCAGCGCCACGAGCACCCGGCCGCGTGAGGCGGCGTGGATCGCCAACCTCTACGCGCTGGAGTACATCGAGCGGACGAAGGAAAAGAGTCGCGAGAAGCTGCAGGCGTCGCGGCGCTTTCTGGAAACCCAGGCCGACCGGTTCAAGCAACGCGTGGAGCGGGCCGAGGCCAAGATTGAGGCGTACATGCGCCGCGAAGGCGCCGTGGCGCTCGACCAGGAGACGCAGCGGACGGTCAGCCGCATTGCGGAGCTTGAGGCGCGCCGCGACCAGCTCCGCATTGAGCTGAACATGAAGCAACAGGCCATCGAACGCCAGAAGCGCGAGCTGGCCTCCATTGAGCCGAAGCTGATCGAACAGGTAGCCTCCTCGGTGCCCGCGCAGCTCAACACGGTGCAAACCCAAAAGGCGCAGCTGCAAACTCAGCTGGATGCTGTGCAGCGCCGACACACGAAGCCGTTCGCGCCGGCCATCCGGACCGAGGTGCAGCGGCTCCGGGAGCGCATTCAGAACCTACAGGCGCAGGCCGACTCCCTCGCGCGGGTGTACGTGAACGAGTCGCTGGCGGCCGGCGGCATTCCGTCCAGTGCTGCATCGGGCGGCGGTGGGGGCGTCTCGTTTGTGGCGCAGCAGCGCGAGCAGCTGGCGCAACTCCGCATCGAGGTGAGCGGCCTGCAGGCGCAGCTTCAATCCGTACAAGACGAGCTTGTGGAAGCGCGGCAGACGCTGGAGCGCATCCCGGCGCAATCCATTGAACTGGCGCAGTTGCAACGCGAGCGGCGGTCGGCCGAGAGCATGTACAGCTTCATCCGTCAAAAGCTGCAAGAAGCGCGCATCGCCGAGCAGTCGGAAGTGGGCTACGCCGAGGTGGTGCGTCCGGCAGGCGTGCCGTACGCGCCCGTAGCGCCCGACACGAAGAAGAATTTGCTCTTCGGCGCGCTCTTGGGACTGCTGCTGGGCGGCGGACTGGTGGTGCTGCGGGATCAGCTGGACAACCGCGTGCATCAGCCGGACGACCTGGAGGCGCAGGGGCATCGCGTGCTGGGCGTGGTGCCCACGATGGATCCCATGATTGCGGACGACTTCGACGGTCAGTCGCACGTGCAGGTGAACGGCACGTCGATTGACACCACGCTGGCGATGCTCGTCAGCCCGATGTCGTCGGTGGCGGAGTCGTACCGGCGCATCCGCGCGAACCTGCAGTTTGCGCGCCCCGATGCGAACGTGGAGGTGATTAATGTGACGAGCTCCGGGAAGGGCGAGGGCAAAACCACCACGGCGGTGAATCTGGCCGTGGCGCTGGCCAGCGCCGGCAAGCGGACGCTCATCATCGACGCCGACCTGCGGCGTCCGCGCCTCCACAAGCTGTTGGGCCTCGAGCGGGAGCCGGGCCTCTCGCACCTGCTGTACGACGAAGGGCAACCCGTGGAGCGGTTCGAGACGTCCATCGACCACCTCTACGCCGTGCCGGCGGGCGAGACCGTTCCCAACCCGTCCGAGCTGCTGGGCTCGCAGCGCATGCGGCACTTCATCGAGGCGATGCGCCCGCAGTTTGACGTGGTGATCTTTGACACCCCGCCTGTGCTGCTCTTCAGCGACGCCTTGGCGCTATCGGCGCACTGCGACGGCACGATGCTGGTCGTGGGCGCCGATGACACCGATCAGCGGGCGGTGGATCATGCCCTGCAGCGCATCCGCGAGGTGGACGGCTCGGTGCTGGGCTGTGTGCTGAACCGCTTTACCGCCAGCAACTTCTTCGACAGCACCAACTACGGCTATGGCTACAGCTACGGCTACCACGAGCTGACGAATTACTACAACGAGGCCACCACCGGCACGCGCCTCCGGGATTGGCTGCGCGGATAGCTAGAGGTCCCTCACCGGCCCTTGGATGTCAAGCAGCGGTGGGGTAACAAGTGCCCTGGCCTTTCGGGGTGTTGGGTGTTCAGTTGACCAATCCCATCCGAGCCATTTGAACCATTAACGTGCCCTTTGTGCTTCCACCACTGTTGTCATTGCGAGGAGCGAAGGCGAGGGCCGTAGGTCATGCCTGTGGTGCGCGGCAATCTCCGCAGTGGAGCGTTGTCCTTCGTACACGGAGATTGCATCGTAGATATGACCTCCGGCCCCCGCGTCATTCCCTTCGGTCATTCCTCGCGATGGCACACTGATTTTTGCTTTTTTGGTGTGTTGGACGCGCAGTTGCGCAAACCGGCCCGATTGGCCGTTTGAACCATCAATGTATCGTTTTCGCATTCCACCCTCAATGTCATTGCGAGGAGCGGAGCGACGTGGCAATCTCCGCAGTGGAGCGCTACGCTCCGTACATGGAGATTGCCGCGTCACTCACTCCGTTCGTTCCTCGCAATGACACATTGAACCTTGCCTTTCTGGGACGTTGGGCGTGCAGTTGCGCAGTCAGCCGCGATAAATCGTTTGAACCATCAATGTACCATTTTCGCATTCCACCCTCAATGTCATTGCGAGGAGCGGAGCGACGTGGCAATCTCCGCAATGGAGCGTTATGCTCCGTACATGGAGATCGCCGCGTCATTCCCTTCGGTCATTCCTCGCGATGACACACTGATTTTTGCTTTTTCGATGTGTTGCGCGTGCAGTTGCGCGATCAGTCCTGATAAACCGTTTGAACCATCAACGTCTGATCTCAACTTTAACCATTCATGTCATTGCGAGCGACCAGCGGGAGCGCCGCAATCTCCGCAGTGGGGCAAGAACGTACCGTACGATGCAAAAGAGTTCTTCCTGAAGGAAAAATCGTCCCATCGGGCAAGCACCGAAACGAGGCAGTCAAGCGCTATGGCACGGCGCACATATTATGTCTACATCCTGACGAACGCTCATCACACCGTCCTGTACACCGGCATGACGAACGATCTGCGCCGGCGTGTGGCCGAGCACCGGCAAGGTGAAGGAAGCGCGTTTGTGCGGCGGTACAACGCAACGAAGCTGGTCTATGCCGAGGCCTACAGCGAGGTGCGCGATGCGATCCGTCGCGAGAAGCAGCTAAAGGCGGGGACGCGTGCACAGAAGGTGGCATGTATCCAGCGGCAAAACCCGTCGTGGCGTGACTTGTCGGCTGATCTTTGAGAGGACGTACGCGGGCCTCCTCGGCATTTTTCAGACGTTTGCCTTTTCATACATGGAGATTGCTCCGTACATGGAGATCGCCACGTCCTTCGCGTCCGCTCAGTCCTCGCGATGACAAGGAGGGTAGTGCTTCTTCGTGCGTTGGGCGTGCAGTTGCGCAGTCAGCCGCGATAAACCGTTTGAACCATCAACGTCTGTTCTTCAGCTTTAACCATTCATGTCATTGCGAGCGACCATAGGGAGCGTGGGGGCCTTTAGGTCATGCTGAAAGCGCAATCTCCGCAGTGGGGCAGGAACGTACCGTACGATGCAAAAGAGGTCACCCTGAAAGGAGATCGTCAGGTCATACTGGAAGTGAGGCCCTTAGGTCACGCCATAGGTGTCATCTCCGCAATGGAGCGTTATGCTCCGTACATGGAGATTGCATCGTAGATATGACCTCCGGCCCCCACCAGGGGCATGACCTCCGGCCCCATCGTAGATATGACCTTCGGCCCCCGCGTCACTCACTCCGTTCATTCCTCGCGATGACACACTGATTTTTGCTTTTTTGGTGTGTTGGACGTGCAGTTGCGCAAACCGGCCCGATTGGCCATCTGAACCATCAAACGTACCGTACAATGCAAAAGAGATCATCCTGAAGGCCCGGCCGACCGCCACTCGCCCGGGCACACACGAAAAGCCCATCGGCCGCGGCGCGTTGGGGAACCCGGCACGGCGCTTGCCCGCTACAACACCGCACACTACACACACGCACCTCTACGGCATGGAGACGCTTCGCGACATCGCCCGGTACCTGCGCATCTACCGGCGGTATATCGGACGGCGGATGTATCTCGTCTTCGCCCTCACGATCACCACGGCCCTCGCGCAGGGCTTCGGCATTACGCTGCTGCTGCCCCTCTTGCAGGCCTCGCAGGCCACCAGCAGTGCGCCGGCCGACATGAGTACGGCCGAGCGGTGGCTGCAAACCCTCCTCCAGTGGATGGGCATCGCCGACTCCATGATCGGCATCCTCGGATTCATCGCGGTCGTCTTCGTGGGCAAGGGCCTCCTGCAGTTTGCCAACGGCGGCTACCAGGGCTACCTCCAGTCCCGCCTGTTGCGAGAGCTCAAGCGCCGCCTCTTCGATGCCTACCAGCAGATGGACTACCGGTACTACATCCAGCACAATACCGGTCACTTCATCAACGTCATCAATGGTCAGATCAACCAGTTTTTTGCATCGTTTGGCAGCTTTGCGGGGTTCCTCACACAAATTATTACAACGATCAGTTATTTTGCCTTTGCGTTTGCCATCACGTGGCGCTTCTCGCTGATGGCGATCGGCGTGGGCGCGGTGCTGTTTGCGCTCTTTCGCCGGCTGAACGTGTACGTGCGCACCCTGTCGCGCAAGCGCTCGCAGGAGATGAGCCAGCTCAACAAGCTGCTGGTGCAGGGCCTGCAGTCGTTTAAGTACATTGCCTCCACCAACCAGGGGGCGCACCTGCGCACCGGCGTGATGGAAAGCATCCAACGGCTCACGCACTACATCTTCCGGCAGCGTGTGGCAGGCGCTTTCACGGCTGCGCTGAAGGAGCCGTTTTCCGTGCTCCTGATCGTGAGCCTCATCGCCATCCAGGTCACGGTATTTGAAGCGCCGGTCGCCCCCATCTTCGTTGCTCTATTGCTCTTCCACCGGGGCATGCAGGCGCTCATCTCGATGCAGTCGGGCTTTCAAATGATGATGGACCGCATTGGGGCGGTGGAGATGGTCGACGAGGAGTTTGCCGAGGTGACCAGGCATCAGGAGCGGCAGGGCGGGCAGACCATTGGCACGCTGGAAACCGCTCTCACATGCGAGGATGTATCGTTTGCGTACGACCCCAGCGAGGGGCCGGTGCTCAGAGACATCAACATAACGATTCCGGCGAATACCACGGTCGCCTTTGTGGGCGAGTCGGGCGCGGGGAAGTCGACGCTCGTTGACCTCTTTACGTACCTGCTCAAGCCGCAGCAAGGCACCGTGCGCATTGACGGCGTACCGGCCGAGACCATCGACTTGGCCTCGTGGCGCGCGCAGATTGGCTACGTCTCGCAGGAGACGGTTGTATTTGACGACACGATTGCGCATAATATTAGCCTATGGGCCGGCGATATGACGCAAGACGCGGCGCTCGACGAGCGGGTGCGCGATGCGGCGCGCCGGGCGCATGCGGATCACTTCATCCGCGCCCTGCCGCAGGGGTACCAGACGGTGGTGGGCGACCGGGGCGTGCGCCTCTCCGGCGGCCAGCGCCAGCGGTTGTTTATTGCGCGGGAGCTGTTCAAGCAGCCGAACCTGCTCATTCTGGACGAGGCCACCAGCGCGCTGGATACCGAATCGGAGCGCTACATTCAGCAAAGCATTGATGCGCTCAAAGGCGAGATGACCGTGGTGATCATTGCGCACCGGCTCTCCACCATCAAAAACGTGGATCACGTGTACGTGCTGGACGACGGGCGCATTGTGGAGGAAGGCCCCTACGAAGCCCTGCGGTTGCATGAGGGGTCGCGCTTTCGGGAGATGGTGGAGATGCAAAGTCTCTGACGGGTGTAGGTGTGAAGGGGGGGTACCTATGGAAGTATGTGATGTGCCGAGGGCGTCCATCATTAAAAAGTAGAGGCCGAAGCGACACCGCGATCATTGCTTGACGAACAACCGATTCATCTCAACTGACACCACGCAACGAATGACCGATTTAAACGGCAAACATATTCTCATCACGGGCGGCACCGGATCGTTCGGGAAAAAATTCACGGACATGGTCTTGGACCGATATGATCCGGAACGGTTGATCATTTTGAGCCGCGATGAACTGAAGCAGGCCAAAATGAAGCAGCGCTTCTCGCCTCGGGAGCACGAGTGCCTCCGGTATTTTATCGGCGATGTGCGCGATAAAGACCGGCTGTACCGTGCGTTTCGTGGGGTGGACATCGTGGTCCATGCTGCGGCACTGAAGCGTGTGCCGGCCGCCGAGTACAATCCCATCGAGCCGATTAAAACCAACGTGATGGGAGGTGCGAATGTCATCGATGCGGCGATTGACTGTGGGGTGGATCGCGTCGTTGCCCTCAGCACGGACAAAGGCGCAAATCCAGTCAACCTGTACGGCGCAACAAAACTATGTTCGGATAAGCTCTTCGTTGCCGGAAACAACTATTCCGGCCAGGACGGAACGCGGTTTAGTGTTGTGCGCTACGGCAACGTCGCTGGAAGCCGGGGGAGCGTCATCCCATTCTTCTTGGAGAAGCGAAAAACCGGCACGCTCCCGATCACAGATCCCCGCATGACGCGGTTCTGGATTACGTTGGAGCAGGCGGTTGACTTTGTGCTGGATAACCTGGAGCGTATGGAGGGAGGAGAAGTATTTGTTCCGAAGATTCCCAGCATGAAGGTGACGGATCTTGGCCGCGCGATTGCCCCTGAGTGCAAGCAAGAAGTCGTTGGCATTCGTCCTGGGGAGAAACTCCACGAGGTCATGGTGCCCCGCAACGTCTCGCGTCACACGCTGGAGTTTGATGACTACTTTACGATCCTGCCGACCTTTCACCGCTGGGATACAGACGGCTATCAGGAGCGCAACGGAGGGATCTGGTGCGAGGATCAGTTCATATACAGCAGCGACAACAACGATCGCTGGTTAACCGCAGAGGAGCTTCGTGCCATGATCGGGCTGGATGAAGCCGATTACGCCACAACGAACGGGACCTCCGAATAGCCGACGCCCGCGCACCAAGACAATACGCTCAAATGAGTATATCGACCCAGGCAGAAACGCAACTCGCAGTGGAGGGCGGCCCTCCCGTTCGGAACGATTTGCTTCCCTACGGGGGACAAACGATCCGCGAGGACGACATTAACGCCGTTGCAGATGTCCTTCGGTCCGACTGGCTGACCACCGGCCCAATGGTGGATGCCTTTGAAAAAGACTTCGCCGCGTTTGTCGGTGCGGAGGAGGCGGTTGCAGTCTCGAATGGCACAGCCGCTCTGCATGCTGCGATGCACGCCGTGGGGGTTGGGCCGGGCGATGAGGTGATTGTGCCGACGCTCACGTTCGCGGCCACCGCCAACAGCGTGGTCTTTCAGGGCGGAACGCCGGTGTTTGCGGATGTTCGGCCCGACACGCTGCTGATTGATCCAGAGGATGTGGCGAAGAAGATTACGGAGCGGACCAAAATCATCGTGGGCGTGGATTACGCCGGTCAGCCGTGTCGCTACGACGAGCTGCGCCAGTTGGCGGACGCGCACGACCTGGTTCTGCACGACGATGCGTGCCATGCCATTGGAGCCGAGTTCAATGGACGTCCGGTGGGGGCTCTCGCCGACTTTAACACATTCAGCTTCCATCCGGTCAAGAATATGACGACGGGGGAAGGCGGCATGATTACCACGGACGATGCCGAGGCTGCCCGGCGGATGCGTGAGTTTCGGAATCACGGCATCACCACCACCCACCACGAGCGGTCAGAGCAAGGGTCGTGGTTCTATGAAATGCCCGATCTGGGCTACAACTACCGCCTGACGGACTTCCAGTGTGCGCTGGGCCGTTCGCAACTTGCAAAGGTGCCAGAGTGGACGGAGCGGCGCCAGGCGATTGCTGCGCAGTACGACGAGGCGTTTGCATCACTCGATGGCATTCAGCCCCTCCACATGCGCGAGGATGCCACGTGTGCATATCATCTGTACGTCGTTCAACTCAATCTGGATGCCCTGTCTGTCGATCGCTCCACGGTGTTTGATGCCCTCCGTGCGGAAGGAATTGGCGTCAACGTCCACTACATTCCCGTCCACTATCATCCGTTCTACCGCAAGCGGTTTGACACGAAGGAAGGACTGTGCCCCAATGCGGAGGCGGCATACGAGCGGATCTTGACGCTGCCGGTGTTTCCGCGGATGACAGACGGAGATGTTCGTGATACCGTCAATGCCGTTGAAAAAGTCATGGCCGCTTACCGTGCTTGATGGCTGAGGCCGATATGGAGACCGACATGAACATCGTTGCTGTCATACAGGCGCGCATGGGGTCGACGCGGCTTCCAGGAAAGGTGCTGCGTGACATCGCAGGGCGCCCGATGATTGATTGGGTTGTACGACGTGCCCGCCGCATCTCCAGTGTTGATCAAGTGGTTGTTGCAACGTCCGTCCTCGACAAGGAAAAACCACTCATTGAGCATCTCGAAAGCCAACAAATCCCCTTTATTCGGGGTTCAGAGTCCGACGTGCTCGAAAGGTATGTGGATGCCGCAGAGGCATATGATGCCGATGCGGTTGTCCGAATTACATCGGATTGCCCCCTGTTGATGCCTGATGTGTCCGAAAATGTAATTCAGACGTTTGTAGAAACCTCTTGCGACTACGCAGCGAATACCATCGAGCGAACGTACCCGCGTGGTCTCGATACCGAGGTGATCTCCTGTAGCGCGCTACGCCGCGTGCATTCGATGGCATCCGATCCCGCAGATCGCGAACATGTAACCCGATACATTCGGAAGCATTCGGAGGATTTTGCATTGTGCTCGGTTACGGCGAACAATAATCGAGCGGGGCTGAGGTGGACGGTGGACGAAGAAGAGGATTTGATACTGGTTCGTCGCATATACGAAATGCTTGGGGCCAAAACAGAAACAGCCTCCTACGAAGACGTTGTCCGGCTTGTTGAGACGCACGACGGACTCGCTTCAATCAACCAACATGTGGAGCAGAAGTCATGTTAGATCCCCTTCTCATTCGCGCCGACGCCTCCCCGGAGATGGGAACCGGCCATGTGATGCGGTGCCTGGCGCTGGCCCAGGAATGGATGGCACAGGGCGGACAGGTTGCCTTCTGTGGAAATGTGACGCCTGCCCTTCAGAAGCGCCTTCAAGCAGAGGGGATTCAGGGGACGTCCTGTGCTGTGCCTCCGGGCAGCCTACGCGATGCAGAACACACGGCACGCCTAGCAAGGGAAGCGAATGCCTCCTGGGTCGTCATCGATGGATATCACTTTGATGGCGATTACCAAGCAGAGATTCGAGACCAAGGATTCCGTGTTCTTGCATTGGACGACTACGGACACGCGTCTCATTATGCCGCCGACCTGGTTTTGAACCAAAATATTGACGCGGACGCCTCGCTATACGCAGATCGTGCAGATCATACCACATTGCTTCTGGGTCCCCAATTTGCACTTCTGCGGAAAGAGTTTTGGCCCTGGCGCGGCACGCACCGTGAGCCAACCCTGCCGCCCCGGCGTATTCTGGTAACCTTGGGCGGCGGAGACCCCGACAACGTGACCACGGACGTTATCCGGGCATTGGATGCGATTGAACATTCGGTTCCACTGGAGGTGACCGTTGTTGTTGGAGGGAGCAACCCTCACCGGGACGCCATCGCCAGAGCGATTGCTCATGCCGATCAGCCGATGACACTCCGGGAGGACGTGAGCAACATGGCCGCATTGATGGCACAACACGACATGGCTGTGTCGGCTGGTGGAAGCACGTGTTGGGAACTGGCATTTATGGGCCTTCCGAGCGTCATTGTCATCCTGGCCGAGAACCAGCGCGGCATTGCCGAAGGGCTTGATGAAGCAGGCGCCTCCGTGAACCTGGGGTGGCACGCCGAGGTAACCCCCCATGACTTGGAAGCGGCGTTTCACGCCCTTCTCCTCAATGATAATAAACGACTCCAGATGGCTCAGTCCGCGCAGTATCTAGTGGATGGCAAGGGCGTTCAACGTGTGATCGATACCATACGAGCAGCCCATCATACCGATCATGGCAATGCGCCGAGCGGCATAGAGACCAGTATGAGAAGACCGGATGACCAAGAAGCCGATGGGTTTGCTCAAGGCGAGAGTGCAGCCCTCACTCTACGTCCTGTTGAGGATTCAGACTGCAGGCGGCTCTGGGAGTGGGCGAACGACCCTGAGGTGCGCAGGCAGTCCTATAACACGGGGGAGATCCCTTGGGAAGATCACAAGGAGTGGTTTCGGCGAAAACGAGCGAGCGACGACTGCACGATCTATATTGCAGAGTTTGGAGGCGACCCGGTCGGGCAGATCCGGTTTGACGTTGAGGATGAGAGGTCAGTTGTAGATGTTCACGTCGATCCTGACCAGCATGGCAAAGGATTCGGTACCAAAATAATTAAGGAAGGCACAGGCAAGTTTTTAGACTTATCTGACTTAAATCAAGTTCATGCATATATAAAAATCGATAACATCGCTTCCTGTCGAGCCTTCGAAAAAGCTGGATATGCTTATCATGGGAAGAGTTCTATGAAAGGCCAAGAATCGTATTGCTATATAGCTTCATCATCTGACTAATATAAAAAGAGCAATGAGTAGCAGTAAAACCGTATATGCAGTTGCAGGATCAAATCCATGGAACCGCCAAGTATTTGAAAGTCAAATCTCCAATTTCCCTGGCCATTGGATATTCATTGATTCATCGGACGATCTAACGCTAAAATGGGTATCACAGGTAAATCCTCGATACATCTTCTTTTTACACTGGTCACACATCGTCCCTGAAGAGATTGTGAATACCTATGAGTGCGTGTGCTTTCATATGACGGACGTTCCATATGGACGGGGCGGAAGTCCCCTACAGAACTTGATTGTCCGTGGGCACCGAGAAACAAAGCTGACTGCCCTGCGCATGGTCCCTAAACTTGATGCTGGTCCCGTTTACCTCAAGCGAGATCTTTCGCTCGAAGGAAGTACAGCGGAAGAAGTGTTCATACGCTCAAGTAAGCTCTCAGCGTCGATGATTCAAACGATCATCGAAAAAGAGATAGAGCCCGATCCGCAGAAAGGGGATCCGGTCGTTTTTCAAAGACGCCGACCTGAGCAGAGCGAAATCAGTGAAGTGAAGTCACTGGAGGCACTTTTTGATTTCATTCGGATGTTGGATGCGGAAGGATATCCTCCTGCCTTCATTGAAGAAGGTGGATTCAGGTTCGAGTTTAGGCGAGCATCTCGATACGATAGGCGCATTGAAGCTACAGTGACTATTTTACCCACGGATCAATAAATAGCAAGCAAGTAGATGTATGGCTACATTAGTAATTGCTGCACACCCGGATGATGAAGTACTCGGATGTGGAGGAACCATTGCGCGCCGAGCTGCAGAGGGAAAAGACGTATATATCGCAATTTTGGGGGAAGGCATTACCTCCCGGCATGATAGCCGAGACGACGCCGAAAAAGAGCAGTTGAAGGCTTTGCAGGCCACGAGCCGAACGGTTGCTGAGATGCTTGGCGCAAAGGATATCTTCACGTATGATCTGCCGGATAACCGGTTTGATACCGTGCCTCTACTTGAGGTGATTAAAATCATTGAGGACTTGATTTCAAAGATCGAGCCTGAAACTGTGTTTACACAGCACGGTGGAGATCTGAATATTGATCATAATGTGGTATATCGAGCCACATTGACAGCAACGCGTCCAATGGCGGATCACCCGGTGGCCACCGTATACTCGTATGAAGTTGCCTCCTCAACCGAGTGGGCTTTTCAGAAATTTGATCCGCCGTTCCACCCAAATACGTTTGTCGATATCAGTGACACATTGGAGACTAAAATACGCTCGATGCAAGCGTACGAAAGCGAGGCCCGTCCCTATCCGCATCCCCGCTCCCCGAAGGCCCTGAGATCAATTGCACAGCATTGGGGACGGACGGTTGGTGTAAATGCCGCTGAGGCCTTTCATCTTGTCCGTTCAATAGAGTAACCTTTATATAACTTGCGTATGATTCCCCTGTCCAATCAACAATCCATGACGATAGGAACTAAAAAGGTAGGCGCTACAGAGCCAACCTATATCATCGCCGAGATGTCAGCCAACCATCATCACGACTTCGACCGTGCGGTGGACATCGTGCAGGCAGCGGCAGAGGCGGGAGCCGATGCGATTAAACTCCAGACCTACACGCCCGATACGATCACGATTGACTGCGATAAGGAGCCCTTTCAGATTGAGGGAACCATCTGGGACGGGCGCACGCTCTACGATCTGTACGAAGAGGCATACACGCCCTGGGAGTGGCACGCGGATCTTCAAGAGGCAGCCTATGACTGCGGGCTGGACTTTTTCTCGACTCCGTTTGACCCGACGGCGGTAGACTTTCTGGAGAAACTGGAGGTGCCAGTCTATAAGCTCGGCTCATTTGAAAATGTTGATCTTCCACTGATTCGAAAGATCGCCGCCACAGGCAAGCCGCTCATCATGTCGACGGGCATGGCCACGCTCGCGGAGATTGACGAGGCCGTTCACGCCTTTCGGACAGCAGGAGGGACCGAACTCGCCCTGCTGGCATGCACCAGTTCGTACCCGGCTTCGCCTGAAGACATGCACCTACGCCGTATTCCGCACCTGTCCGAAACGTTTGACGTCGCCACGGGCCTGTCTGACCACACATTGGGCACAGAGATCCCGGTTGCAGCCGTGGCCTTGGGCGCACGTATCATCGAGAAGCACCTCACCCTTTCGCGAGACGATGAAGGTCCGGATAGCGGGTTCTCGTTGGAGCCCCGCGAGTTCAAAGAGATGGTCCGTGCGGTCCGCAAAACAGAGCAAGCAATAGGTACCGTGCAGTATGGCACCCGAGGCAAAGAAGCCGAAAGCGGGGTGTTCCGTCGTTCGCTGTTCGTAGTCCAAGACGTGAAAGCAGGGCAACCTTTTACCAAAGACAATGTCCGCAGTATTCGTCCGGGCCATGGACTGCATACACGTTACTACGAAGAAGTCCTGGGCAAACGGGCCGCGAAGGATCTTGAGCGGGGAGTGCCGCTTGAATGGACGCACGTGGGATGAGGCTGCGCATCATCATGGAGACCGAACGCATCCCCCGCCGCCAAGACGCCCCGCCGACGTATGCCCTCAACGGAGCGGTGTACGTGGGAGAGACGGAGGCATTGCGAAACGACGGGACCTTTCTTCAACACGAGACAGTGGCGTATCCGATGCCAAAGGAGCGGGCGGTGGATGTGGATGATGAGGTGGATATGCGGGTTGCGGCAGCTGTAATCAAATCCGACGCAAAGCCCTGCAGTAGTTCAAGACCAAGACGCGGAAACGAGTGAGACCTTCTTGAAATCGCCATGCCGATTCCCTGGTATATCCTCCGAGCCAACAAAATCGACCAGACAAAGCGAAACGTCGGAGTGCGAAGCCAAGAACAAGTCCGTCTGCTTCGCACTTTGAACCGTATGAACGGAGGACTGAAAAAGGTACCACTTGTGCCCACCCTCAACAACCGTCTGTTTCGCCGCTTCAACGTCACGCCACAAGCCTTATGCCAGCACCGCCTTACAAACTATGGGAATACCCTATTCACCCTACCGGAAGCGACGGAATCATTTCTCCGCACCGAGTATGCCGATGACTAGGCGTATGTGAATGAGCGAAAAGGCAAGTCATAATTCAGTGCATAGACTTCTAAACATTACCAAAGTGTATCTGAATTTCTGATGGTTTCAGGATTAACAAAAATGGTATACTGGCACTGTAGTTATTAAGGTAAACACAAGTGAAAAATAAACCCACAAGCAAAATTGTTTTCAAGAAAGCCAAGAGTATAGCTAAAAAGCGTGTGTCTGAAAATGAAAAAATGCTATTCGCAATTTTGTTTTCGTCGTTGTACAGTAGACCTCCTTCTTGGCGTGCCTCACTTCGATCGCTGAAAAGAGCCCTTTACCCCAGTCACCAATCATACAGTATTGGGGAAGTCTCTCAAGGACTGCCTTCTGTTCTTGTTGCAAACACAGTTGACGCCCCACACTACCGTCAAATAATAAACTCCATTTCATCTCTATTTGAAAAAAATAATATATCAACCTTAAACCTATGCAAGAAATGGGCACGAACCAGTATTCAAGAGCATATTAGTGTGCTATTAAGTTTTATGACTTTCTTCATTTGGTTTATTGTAAAACTTAATCCCAGTAGTAGACAAAATTGGAGTCACGTGTTGCGTTCGCTACCGAAGATGCTCCACTCCTACAAAGAAGTGAAAATCAATCAAGACAAGATATCCATAGACTTGAGAAAATTACAAGGAGTCGTTGTCATCAATGAAGATTGGCTTCCAACATCATCTCTAATAAAATATGCAGAAGAGAATGACGTAAAAACTATCCACTATCCACACGGAATAATAGGAAAGGTAAATTTACCATTAATATCTGACGTGCAGCTTTTCTGGAATGAGGAGATGAAAAGTTACTTTTGCATCAATGAAAGCTGCTATAGCATCGGGTTTTTAGAAATGTATGGTTTGGTTGCAGAATCAAAAAAACAAATCCCAAAAGACCCTTTCGAATTTGATATTTTGGTGACAAGTCAAATCCATGCATCACATAAAGATGACAGATTTAGCAAAGTGTTTGAATTGATATCTAATTTGGATCAATCAAAAAAAATATGTGTAAAAATGCATCCTTTTGATAGCAAAAAAGACAAATCGACCGTTGAACACATGATGCGAGGCGGAGCATGTGATTATAAAATATATGACGCGGATGAAGCCTCACTACAGAATTTGCTGCGGAGGTCAAAGACTCATGTGACAGTAAGTTCGGGTTCAATCGTTGTTGCAAACAAACTTAGCGTGCCTAATCTGTTATACGGTAAATCTGAACAACTCGAAATTAATGGAGTGAGCAAGGGTGCCGAGTTCTTTGAGAATGTGTCTGAATTAGAAGAGGCAATCAAGAAGACGGTTGACTATGAAAGACCAAAATGGGTAAAAAACAATTACATCAAGCATCAGTTTCAAAAGTTCGTACATGCTGAAATAAAAAATTAGGATCTTTAGAAGCCAAAGCAGTGATAGTCAGGTTATATCTAGAATGAAAAAGCAGCTTACAGACCAATTTTTATTGACTCAAAGGCATAATTTAAACAAGCTGCCTGCAACCTTGGTCGATTGCATTTAACGAACACCGATATGCCCTAACCCACCCTGTAAGACCTCCTCGCTCACCCTTCCGTCAAAACCGGCTGGCCGTGCACGGAGCAGAGCGACCCACTTCCCGAGACACAGCCCGACGGGTCGCCCTGGCCGAAAACCAGTATTGTAACGCCCAGTTATAACCAAAGCGCTATGCGGTAGACTTGGCCTCAAACAAAGTCTTTGCCTTCTGTATCTGATAACATCAATGAATCTCTCAAAGTAACGGTCGTTATGCCCAGTTATAATCAAGGCCGGTTTATCGAAGCCACGATCCGCTTAGTGTTCTTGCTGGAATATCCTAACTTAGAGTGCATCGTCATGGATGGAGGCAGCGAGGATGAGACGGTCGGCATCTTGCAGCGCTACGATGCAGACATTGACTTCTGGCAGAGCGAGTCGGGCCGCGAGCAGATGGGACATCGGTGTCGAGAGGTTGTCGAAGCCAAATATACGTTGGCGGTGCAAGCGCGAGCGTACGAACAGTTGTACCGATCCCTGCTGGCATAAGCGAACCGCTGCTGCAAATCCTCCATCGGCTTCATGACCCTCCACGCTTATCTCGAACCCCCGCGCACGCTCCTGTCCCTCGACCCGCCCCGCACGTTCGATGCATTCACGCTCCTGTACACCAAGATGGACGTCCAGATGCGCAACCGGGTCGCCTTCGTCCTCCGCACCGATCCGCACGCCCTCCACTGGAGCCACGTGAAGCGGTACATCGCATCCCAGGATCGCGACCCCGACCACTGGCGCAGCGACTTCGACCGGTACAGCACCAACGAGACGCCATCGTTCCAGCGTATCATGGGCCGCCACAAACGCCCCGAGGCCGACCCGGCCGCACAGCGCAGCATCGGACGCAACGCACTCGATCAGCTCCGCACCCTTAGGACAGTACGGAACGACGTGATTCACGGCATCGCCGTCTCCGGGGAAACCCACGCCCGGTTCAACACGTCTCCAACGCCCAATGCCCAACTAACCGAGTGGGTCACCACCGTCGCCGCCGCGATGAACAACACGATTGGATACAACGGCATCGCGAACCTGCAGCGCCACGACGCCGTTACGCGCAACGACCGATTTGACACAGACGTGCCTTGTAAGAGGGCAATGCGTATCTAACAAATGCTATGGCCGTAATCGGCTGTTATTATTGCACCCTAGAAGCAAACAATAACAAAAACATGTAGCATATGGTAGTGTTGGAGTTAAGACACGGTCTCGGGAATCAACTTTTCCAGTATGCTTTTGGGTTACGTGTTGCCCAAGAAAGAAAAGAGGAACTAAAAATAGTCACAGATTGGTACGATGGAAACCAACATCCGGAGTACGATGACAGAGATTTTCTTCTTGATAAACTAGGTTTTAATCTAAAATACGCATCTAAAAAAGAAAAAGAGTATTTCAGAATCACAAAGAGAGGTGTAATTCCTAGCGCAAAAAAAATTTATAGAAAAGTGACAAGAGGGCACCCAAGTCCTGGCTTCTTTTATGAGGGAGAAATGAATATGGGAATAAAAGAAAAAATAAAAAGAATAAATCGATTTGATGGTGATGTGTATTTACTTGGCTACTGGCTTGACTATAAATATGTTGAGCCGACGGTGGAAAAGATACAATATACTGTTAATAAAAAAATGAAAGAAAAAATAAAAAACAAAGACATCAATTTCAAAAATGCAATCTCTATACACATAAGGAGAGGAGATAGATTAAAAATTGGAGAGAAAAATAATAAATATGCCACTTTTAGTCCTTACTACAAAAAAGCGTTAAAAAAAGCAAAAAAAATAATAAAAAAACCTGAGGTATTTGTTTTCTCAGACGATATAGAGTGGTGCAAGAGAAACATAGACGAGAGTTACATTGATTATTTCGTGGATGAAAATAAAGAAAGGCCACACGAAGATATGTTGTTGATGTCTAGATTCAGAATAAATATCATACCAGACAGCACTTTCAGTCTTTGGGCACATTGGATAAATCCAAACAAAGAAAAATACCTGTTCGTACCCAGTTCTATGCCCTTAAATCAGTTTATTGGCCGTCATATGGGTTTTGTGAAAGTAATATAAAATAAATAGTAAATACAAGTATGAACGTAATATATTACTGTTCTGGTCTTGGCTACATAAATCGCGGGTTCGAAACTTTCACACGTGAGTTGTACGAGACTGTTAACGAAGTCTCTGAGCTCCGCGTCACGCTCTTTCAAGGCCGCGGTGATGATGTTGTCGAGGGAGGGCAAGTTGTTTGGGCGCCCCGCCGGAATTCTCAATTGTATGACAAATTTCCGTTCAACGTACCGCGTGGACGCCGGTACTTCATGGAGAGCTTGGTCTTTAGCCTACCTATCATCAAGGCCGCGTATCAGCAAGATCAGCCGATCATTCACTTCAGTGAAAGTGTACCAGTCCGCGTCCTCTACAAGCTACGCGAGCGATTGGGCGGAGACTTCACGCTCCTGTTTTCAAATGGCGGACCGATGTCTCCTGAGCACTACATGCGGTTTGACTATGTGCAGGTTTTGACGCCTATGCAGAAGCGACAGGCGCTGGAGGCAGGATTTCCTGAGGATCGTCTGTTTTTGGTACCGTACGGTCTCAACTGCAGCTGCTTTGAGGCCAGCAAGCAATCCGCTAATCTCGACCTGAAGGACCAGTTTGATCTCCCGAAAGACCGCACCATTGTGCTTTCGGTTGGCGCAATCAATACGCATCACAAGCGTATGGACTGGCTGGTTCGGGAAGCGGCCCGGCTTGATCCATCGGAGTACTTCTTCTGGATGGTCGGGCAGAAAGAAGGGAAAGAAACGCGGGACGTAAAGGCACTGGCCAAAGAAAAGCTTTCAGACGCTTCGTATCAATTCGACACCGTCTCATACGACCAGATGCCTGCCGTATATCGAGCGGCTGATCTATTTGCGCTCTGTAGCCTGCACGAGGGGTTCGGGCGCGTGTACATTGAGGCAATGGCGGCGGAGCGCCCCGTGCTTGCGCATCCGACCCCTAACACGGAATGGATTCTTGGGGAGACCAATCCGGGACTTGTTGCGATGGATAAGCCGGGCAGGCTAGCCACCCAAATCGAGCAGATGGCCGATGATGAGGCGCTGCGAGGTGATCTAGGGACATCGAATCAGAGACGCGCGTACGAGATGTTTGATTGGGGACAGTTGAAAGCAGATTACATTGAAATGTACAGAGCAGTTGCAGAACGTGAGCGGTAAAATCAGGCGATATTTTGCCTATCACAACAACTTGCATTCAAACAAGTACTTCATGCAAATGAAAAAGTCGGCACGTACAGCGTAAGTTTTAATGCGCTGCAACGATTCCATTGCATCTGAGCGTATCCTATCAGTTATCAAGCGGTGTATCAGACAATGAGTCTCCTGATGAGCGTTATCATTCCTACCTACCAGCGTCCGGATGATCTGGCCCGTTGCCTGGATCAGCTGGTACCGGGGGCGCAGACGTTGCCGTTTGATCAGTATGAGGTCATTGTGACTGATGATGAGGGCGAAGGAAGTGAAACCGAGCAACTGGTAAAAGAAAACTATGACTGGGCGCGATGGGTGCCAGCCCCGGGACAAGGCCCTGCTGCGAATCGAAATAATGGAGCTCGGTATGCAAAAGGCGAGTGGTTGGTCTTTACGGATGACGACTGTATTCCAGACGCAAAGTGGTTAGCCGCCTTTGCGCACCATATGGAGGCACCTGCCAATACGATTCTTGAAGGTAAAACAATTGCGAATGGCCCTAAACCCGGACCTGGCTGGGAAGCCCCGCTGAACCTGAAGGGCGGAAAGCTTTGGTCCTGTAACTTCGCTATTCCGCGCAAAGCATTTGATAAGGTCGGAGGCTTCGACGAACTGTATCCGTCAGCAGCTGTAGAAGACGTTGACTTTAGAAAGCGCGTGCTCATGAGCGGAGGTGACCTTTGGTTTGTAGAGTCCGCGCTCGTGGTTCACCCGTGGCGACGTATGGGGACACTGCTTAGCCAATTGAAAAAGGTAGTTTCTTGGAGGCGTTATTACGAAAAATACCCCGAAGAGCTGTGTCTCTTCAACCGGAACTACTTCATTGGAGCCGTAAGTGCCCTGCTTAAAGAAGCTGCACGTTTCGTAATCGGTAAGAGCAATAAGAAAGAAGTATTTTCGAAAGCAGCTTCACTTTTCAAGTCTTTTATTATTTTGAAGATAAAATGTAGTAATGTAAGATAGCAAAAACATATTTTGATTCATATTATCAAGTAAAAGGATAATAATAAATTATGCAAAAAGCCCACGAAAAACATGGCCTGGTACGCTCCGATTAACACAGAAGGCGGACGGCTTTGGTCGTGCAATTTTTCTGCTCGATCTGATGTGTTTAGTCAGCTTGATGGATTCGATGAGTCCTATCCGTTTGCGCTCGAAGATATGGACTTTAAAATCCGTGTTTCAAAGGCGGGATTTTCAACTGTGTTTGTAAAAGATGCAGCGGTTGTTCATCCCTGGCGTGTTCAAAGCCCGGAAGCGATATTTAATCGACAGCTTCGTGAGTTCCGGGGCTGGTATCGATTTGCAAAAAAGCATCCTGACAAGATTCAAGAGTTCAGAGTTGGTTATCTTCTGAGTCCTGTTTTCGCTGCCTTCGATGATGTGTATGGCCACTTCTTGACTCATAAAGGTTGCGGGCTGTCTTCTTATATTGCCTTTTTGGTTGGTGGTGTAATAAAAGCAGTTGGAATTGTCGCTCTTAGTATTTCATCTCGTAGCTAAACCAATAAATAAATTAAGATATGCGGTTTGCTTATTATAGTCACCATAAATGTGCTACAGGATGGACCAACTCAATTGTCCGAGAAGTCTGCTTTCACACGGGGTGCAACCACTACACATTTCATGGCGTAGGTAATTACTCCTCATTTCGCGGCCTTGATGCTGTTGTGCGTGAAAAAGATATAGAATTTCTTGCATTTACGAATGCACGAATCAGTGAGGTTAAAAAACTACGACCCCACCGCGGTTTTCACGTAGTTCGCGATCCGCGTGATGTTTTGGTTTCAGCATATTATTCTCATCTTTATACACATGGTACAGATAACTGGCAGGTGTTGAAGTCTCATAGAGAACAACTAGAGTCACTTTCAAAAGAGAACGGGCTATTGAAAGAAATTCAGTTCAGCAAGCAAAATATGATCAATATGTACAAATGGGATTACAATCAAAAACACATACTCGAAATAAAAATGGAAGAGCTTACAGCAAGTCCATCTGAATCATTCCGCCGTATTCTGACCCATCTCGGACTTACCGTCCAGTCGTCTGGCCCAATCCCATGGTTAACGCAGAAAATGAACCGGCTCCTTTACGCGCTAAATCACCGCTTAGGCAACAGTGTGCCGACGCATATCCGGAAAGAAGGTCATGTACACACTAATATTTTCAAAAGTATTATGGCGTATCATGAGTTTAAGAAAGTCAAAAAGCGAGATTTGAAACGCCGAGACGGTAAGAAAAGCCATTATAGAAAAGGAAAATCTGGAGATTGGAGAGACCACTTTACGGACCGCGTTGCAAATGCATTTGACCGAGAGTACCGTGGCATCGTGCGTAAGCTGGGCTACGAGTGAATGTGGAACCGGTATCGAGATGAGCTTCTCACTGTTCTGTATTTCCCAAACAGCAGGTATTACACTCAAAACAGGCAGCTTTCTCTCAATTTATAAATGTATAGGCTTTGTTTGTTAATACTAATACAAATATCAAATAAATAATTTTAATATAATGAATCAAATTTTAAAAATTTTACCAGAAAATATAAAATCCTCTCTTTACCACCGATTTATTTATCCACCAAATGAGCGGTGGCATTTTCTGTATGAGAATGCACCGCTGGAATATGCCCCTGGTATACGTATGCGCCTGGATCCAAAAGATCGGATGCACGGGCAAATTGCTTTCCTTGAGTACTATGAGAAGTTGCTGTCACGTAAAGTGGTTCAGCTCGCAAAGAGCAGAGGGGGGCTTTTCGTGGATGTTGGTGCCAACATTGGTTATTTTTCTCTTCTTTGGGCTGCACAGTCGCCAAGAAACAAGGTTATAGCAATTGAAGCCTCGCCACGTGTGCTTCCTCTCCTTAAGGAAAATGTTCAGCGCAACCAGTTGGGTGAACAGATCTCAATTGTACGAGCAGCCGCGGGCAAGCAGGAAGGTGAAGTTGAATTTGATCTTGGTCCAGAGTCTGAGACGGGTTGGGGAAGAATAGCGAAAAGCCGGACGGAAAAAACGGTCAAAGTTCCGCAGGTTCGCATCGATGATATCGTAGAAGAGCCCATCAACTTGTTGAAGGTTGATGTGGAGGGCGCTGATACTTGGGTCATACAGGGTGCTGAAAAGCTGCTTCGTGCCAAGAAGATTAGGCACATCTGTTTTGAGCACAATGAGCCACGCGCCGCAGAATTAGGAATTGCGAAGGAGGCTCCTCTATCGTACCTTCGTCAACTCAATTATGAGCTTAGTATGCTCGGAAGTGACCACTGGGCGACCCCCGAGAGTAGAAAGTCAGTATGACTCGTCTCATCCACATCACCCCAGAACTCCCCCCGACCGTAGGCGGGATCGCCGACTACACCGCGATCCTGACCCGGCGGCTGGTGGAGGTGTCCGATGGGGCCGTAGAGCCGGTGCTCATCCGGGCTGGGTGGACGCCGGATGCGCCGGCGCCCGAAGCGAACTTCCCGACGGTGGATCTCAGCGGTACGTGTGCGGATGAGGCGTTGGCCGCGGCGCTGCGTGAGGCGGCGCAAGGAAGCGATCGCGTGGCCGTGCTGCTGGAATACTCGGGCTACGGCTACGCGAAGCGCGGCGCCCCGCTGTGGCTACTGCGGGGATTGCAGCAGGCCTGTGGACGCGGTGGGCTGCCGCTGGTTACGATGTTTCATGAGCTGTATGCCAGCGGTCCGCCCTGGACCAGCGCGTTCTGGGTCTCACCGGTGCAACGGTATGTAGCGGCGCAGTTGGCGCAATTGAGTGGCGCCGTCGTTACGAATCGGGTGAAGTCCGCGACCTGGCTGCGTCGTTACGTTTCGGAGGAGGCGTCCGTGCGCGTGCAACCGGTGTTCTCGAATGTGGGAGAGCCCGAGCAGGTGCCCTCTTGGAACGAGCGGGCCGCGTATGCGGTGGTGTTTGGTGGGACAGGCAAGAATGCACTATACAGTCAGTACGGGAAGCACGTAGCTCGAGTGCTTGACATGCTTAAAGTACCCGAATTGGTAGATGTTGGGCCGAAACCTGACGAATCACTGCTTAAATTTATTGGTCACGATCGAGTCACAGTGAAGGGCTTTCTTCCGATTCAGGAAATTCAGAACTATCTGAAGAATGCGAAGGCCGGATTTGTATGCCGTAATCCGGAAGCATTTACGAAGTCAGGAAGCTTGGCTGCCTATGCTGCTTATGGCATACCAACATTCATTGGACTTCGAGATAGTATGAATGCAAGCCAACTTTGGAAAGAGGGTGTTCATTACCACAGAATTAAAACAATAGAAAATAAGGATGACCGAAGCTCTTACCTAAACTTTTCTATGGGTGTTGGGAAAAATGCCTACGAACTGTATAAGGCATCTGCCCATTCCGCAAAAGCGGGAGATGTGTTCTACCAGATAATTGGCGAAGCTTGTGCAAATTAGAAATGCACTCCCCACTTTCCTGATCTGTGGTGCTCAGAAGGCGGGTACGACAGCACTCTATGCCGCTTTGCAGCAGCATCCAGACATATGCATGAGTCGTCCAAAGGAGACTGAATTTTTTAACTGGCGCTTTGACCGAGGATGGAAATGGTTCGAGTCGAACTTTGCTCACCACAACGGCGAATCAGCTGTTGGCGAGGCCTCCACACGGACCATGCCGACGCCTGAGGCGCCCGAACGTATTTGTGAGAGGCTTCCAGATGTTAAGTTAGTCTTCGTGTTGCGTAACCCAGTTGATCGCGCATACTCCGCATTCTGGTTTTACCTCTCAACAGGTATTTTGCCAGCCGGAACAGATTTCGGAACCTTTATACGAAATGAGGGGCATCCGCTTCGTCATGAGATCATCCAGTATGGTGAGTACCATAAACATCTGAAGCGCTTCAAAATGTACTTCGATGAAGATCAACTTCTCATTCTACGATATCGCGACTTGCGTGAAGATGCGCGCATGCTGGTAGAGAGAGTAGATCGGTTTATCGGAGTAGACCCGAATGAACATCCTGAGCTTCCTGTCAAGAGGCAGAATGTTACGCAGCACCCATCGTCCCCTACTGCTTTCTCTTGGGCAAAAGGTGTTTGGAAAGGTGTGGAGCACAGAATAGAGTCAGTAGCTCCTAAAGTTGCATATACACTGCGTAGCAAAGGGAAACAGATTTTCCTCCGTGGAAGCCGCCCAAAGCTTACTAACGCAGATAAGCAGTATCTCCAGAAAATCTACCAGCCAACGATCAGACGCACCGAGTTAGAGGCAGAACTTGACTTTTCCCATTGGAACTGAAGTTGTGCATGAAGACAGTCGTTTATTCGAAGCCGTTTTTCCCGCTGATGGGAGGGCTGGAGCGAAATACCCTCTCGCTCTGTCTTGCGCTTGAAGAACTTGGCCATTCCCCCCATCTCTTCACAGAAACGGCTCAAGCTCAGGAAGACACCTATTCGTTTCCGGTAACGCGCTCTACGTCGGTATTGGAGTTGTACAAACTCCTCGGAGAGGCTGATCTTCTCATTGTGAATGGCAATGTGTCTCTGCGTGCCATTGTGCCTGCAATTATACGGGGCATTCCATACGCAGTCATCTATCATAACTACGAGGGATACGCGCGACGAGGAAGCGGGCCAAGAACGCGTATCGAGAACTGGATCCGAGAGCAAGTTGCACGAAACAGTGCCGCTAACATCTTTACGAGCACGTATGGGAAGCAGCACGCGGATGTCCCTGAAAGTCGATCACATGTTGTGTTCAACCCGGTTGATCGTGAGATGGAACCGCTGTATGAGGACATCCACCAGAGCGAGCGCAATGCAAAGCAACCGCTGTTATTTGCTGGGCGTCTGATAGCCGGGAAAGGAATATTTGTTTTAATGGACGCGATTGAGATGATCCCTCAGGAGCTGCGTCCTCCCATAATGTTTGCTGGTGAGGGGGAGGATCAGGGCACATTAGAGAAGCGAGCCCGTGAGATAGATGGTGACATCGAGTTGGCTGGACGGCTGAATAGTGAGCAACTAGTTGAAGCCTACCATCAAGCGCGAGCGTTGGTTGTGCCTTCCACAACACACAAAGAGGGTAATCCGCTCGTAATTGCGGAGTCGATCTATGCTGGGACGCCGGTTATCGCCTCCGATCAGCCGCCAATGATTGAGTCTGTGGGCAAAGCAGGTCAAATTGTCGAGCAAGGAGATGCGAAGGCACTTGTGTCAGCAATCCGGTCCTTGTACGAAAATGAATCTATATATCGAGAAACGCTCCAGCATACGGAAGAACGAAGGGCTAAGTTCAGCTTTGCTCATTACAAGCAGAGAATCAGAGCTATTATCTCTACTTTAGATTAAATAACAAAATAAATATGAAGGTTTTTGGAGTAGGTCTTAACAAAACAGGTACAACTACACTTGCTTACTGTATGAAAAAGCTTGGTTTTAAGCATACAAGTTGCAATTTGGAGCTTATGCGATGTGTGAAAAAGAACAAGTTAGGGCCAGTTTTTAACCATGCTGATAAGTATGAAAGCTTTGAAGATTGGCCTTGGCCTTTAATATACAAAGAAATAGATGAAAGATATAAAAACGCAAAGTTTATTATCACGCGACGAAAGAATCCCGAGAAATGGTTCGACAGCTTATACCGTCATGCTCTCCGAACGGGACCCACTGAATATCGCCAAATTGCATATGGACATACCATGCCAGTTGGATATAAACGTAGCCATATAGAGCAATACTTGAAGCACAACCAGGCAGTTCGGGATCACTTCAAGAATCGCCCGAACAAATTGGTTGAGATATGTTGGGAAGAAGGGGATGGGTGGAAGAAGCTGTGCAGTTTCTTGAATAGAGATGCGCCTGACGAGAAACTACCTCACAGGAACAAAGGCCGCTCAAAACTCTGGTCTTCACTAAGTTATCTCAAAGGGTTCGTGGAGCACAGGCTAATGAAGCGAGATCTGTGGAAACCGTAGCCTGCCAAGACAAATTGTTTGATATGATTGCGTTGGAGGCAATTGCCTGTGGGAGTCCAGTAGTGGCCTCAGCTGTTGATGGTCTTCCGGAATCGGTTGGAAACTGCGGAGTTTTAGTCGAGCCAGAGAATCCAGAAGCGCTGGCCGATGGCATCGAACAGGCCCTGGCGCCTGCTGTGCGAAACGAGTTGCGAGAAGCCATGCCTGCCCACATTGCCCGTCACCGCATCGACCGTGTGGCAGATGAATATCTGGAGGTGATTGAGCAGTATATGGAAGAGGGCGCGTAAGCCGGAGGTCTTTCAGTTTCCATAACTAGCTTGCTCGGTTGTTCAAAACATCGCTGTGAGTTGTGTGGTGGCCAACGATCTGCCGTCGCAACATAAGATAGTCACCCATAACCCGTTCGTGCCTACCTTTCGTCCGCCCTCCACCGCGCCGGCAGACACGAATCTGTTGTTTGTCGGACGGCTGGTGTTAGTGAAAGGCGTGGATGTCGCGTTGCAAGCGTTGGCGCAGTTACCACCCGCCTACACGCTGACCATCTGCGGCGATGGTGACGAGCGGGCCGCGCTTGAGACGCTCACAGCACAGCTAGGACTCGGCGACCGGGCTGGGTGGATCATGACGAACTGTCCACGGTTGCACAGCGCGCATCCATCCAGCTCGTGCCCTCGCGCTACGAACCGTTTGGTATCGTAGCGTTGGAAGGCATTGCAGCCGGGTGCGTAATCGTTGCGTCGCGCACCGGCGGGCTGCCGGAGGCCGTGGGGCCGTGTGGCGTGCTCGTGCCCCCAAACGACCCTGAGGCACTAGCGCAGGGTATTCGCGACGCCACGGCCCAGCGCGCGGATCTGCAGGCCCACCGGGACGCCCACCTGGAGCAGTTTACCATTGACACGATCGCTGAACAGTACCTTGCCGTCCTTCGCCGCGTCACATCCCGGTAGCCCCCTGCAGGCGCGTGCCCCGTCCGGCACGGTGTCGCGTCCGGCCTGGTTGTGGATGCTGGCCGCATTCGCGTTGCTCATCGTGGTGCAGGGCGCCTTGCGCAAGTGGGTCTTTCCGGGCCTCGCGACGCCGCTGTACGTGGCCAAGGACGTCGCGTTGATTGGTGCTGCGGTGCTCTTTGGACAGCGTCACGGCTTTCATCTGGCGCGCCCCTTGCGCCGTACGTTCCTGCCGGTGCTGTGGGGCGCATTTGTGTTTGTGGTGGTGCTGCAGGCGTTTAACTTCAACACACCGTCGCTGGCTGTGGGGGTGTTGGGGGTCCGCAGTTATTTGCTCTACAGCGTGCTGCTTATTCTCTTGCCCGTAGCACTGGAGCGCGTCCGGCGCCCCGAGCACGTCATTACGGCGATTGTGCTTGTGGGCGTCGTGCCGGTGCTGCTACTGGGCTGGTATCAGTTCTACCAGCCGGTTGGTAGCTGGATTAACCAGTACGTGGCCGAAGATATGGCTGAGGTGGGCGTATTGAGTAACCCGCGTATCACAGGCACGTTTAGCTATATTGGCGGCATGGGGGCATTTTTGTCGTTTGCCCTGTTTCTTGGCATGGGCATTCTGCTGGCGGGATTGAAGCACAAACACCGATGGTACCAATGGCTGGGCGGAGGATTGCTCTTATTGGCCCTCATCGTGGCGCCCATGAATGGCTCACGGAGCGTCGTGTATGGCGTGTTTGTCCCACTTCCTTTCATTTTGTATGCGAGTTTGCGTCGGCAAAAGAAGGGCGGCGTTCTGGCCGGAATCATCGTGCTGTTAGCACTTGGCGGCGTCGTGGCCTCGGAAAGTGAGTGGGCGGCCCAGGGGTGGGAGACCATCGAGTACCGAATCGAAAATGCTTCAGATCAGGATACACGCATCCAGACCATGCTGCTTGATCCGTTCTACAAGCTATCGGTAGGGGGACTCACCGGGTATGGCACGGGCGCAACGCACCAGGCGGCCGGCGCGTTGTCGGCCAGCGGAAGGGTTAGCATACCGGGCGTCTATTACGAAGGCGAGTTGGGGCGTGTCATTATCGAGCTCGGCATTGTTGGCGGCGCACTCTTTGTCTTGCTCAAGCTTTTTCTTGCGTGGGTGGCGTGGCAAGCGATGGTGCGGGCCCGAACGGCGTGGCGTAGCCTATTGTCGATCGTGGCTTTTGGGAAGCTATTTCTTTCTGCCGGGGCTGGTATGATTGTCTTCAACCATATTGCTGGAGCACTTTACTGGATCTGTGCCGGGTGTGCGGTGTGGGTGTGGAGCCGGCAAGAGATTGAGCGCAATGCCTATCGCGCCGCATAGTCAGTCGTTCTCTGTTCAACGGTTTCCCCACCATGCAATTACTGGTTGCCCATTCCGGACGTCAACACGCGCACCAACTGGCCCAAGCGCTTCACGAACATCGGATGCTGGCGCGGTACTGGACGGGCGTTCCCACGGCGGATCCTGTAACCAAAGGGGCAATGTACAAGCGCATCGCGCAGGGGAGCCCGCAGCCTACCACCGCACTCCCCGATGGAAGCGTGCGGCACTGCTACATCGCGCCGATGGTGCGCCGCATAGCCAAGGCCGTGTGCACCGATCCGGGCGTGATGGTCGATTGGGGACACCGTGCCGATGGGTGGTTCGATGCGTGGGTGGCCCGCCGGGTCGACTGGTCGCGTGTCGACGGCGTGATCGGATATGAGAATTCGGCGCTACACACCTTCAAGGCCGCACGCCGCCGGGGGCTTCCCACAATTCTGGATGCCGCGAGCTTTCATCATGCCTGGCAGGACCAGCATTACACGTACGTAGAGTCTGATGCCGTTCATGCACGCATCAACCGCCGAAAAGACGAGGAGATTGCGCAGGCCGACCATATTTTGACGGTTTCGGAGCTGGCGCGGCAGAGTTATCTGGCCGCAGGAGTGCCCGCGGACCGGGTCACCTCGGTCCCGATGGGGGCCACGTTAAAGGACTTTGCGCCGTCCCCTAAGCCTGTGCAAGAAGATGTATTCACCTTCTTGTTTGTGGGGCAAGCAGGACCACGCAAGGGCATGGACCTGTTGCTTCAGGCCGCTCGGCAGCTATCGGACAACGGCTTAGACTTTAACGTTCAGGTGGCGGGTGGCATTGATGCATCGATGCAAGATGCCATCAATGAGGCATCGGCCGTTCAAGCACTGGGATATTTAGGCCGCCCGGCGCTGGTAGAGGCGTTGCAAGCAGCCGACTGCCTGGTGCTGCCGTCGCGTCATGATTCCTTCGGACGCGTGGTGGTGGAGGCGCTGGCCACCGGCACGCCGGTGCTGGTAAGCGAGCACGTGGGGGCCAAGGAGGTGATCACGGAGGATGTAACCGGCTGGACGGTGCCCGCGGAGGATGCGGGCGCGCTGGCGGATCGGATGCGTTGGTGCATCACGCACCGCGGAGAGGTGCGCGCCATGCGCGACGATGCGGTCCAAACCGCTCAACAGTATTCGTGGGCGGCGTACCGGAAGCGGGTGGTGGACGTCATACGAAATATTTTGGATTAGAGGCCCGGTCGAATGCACATTCTCCACGTCATGCCGAACGTCTCGCGGGCTTTTGGTGGCCCCACCGAGTCGTTGATTGGCTATGCCCAGGCTGCGCATCATGCCGGCATTGCCGTAGACGTGGCCGCGCCTGCGCCGCCGGATGATCTTGCGTGGTTGCAGGCACAGGTGCCGTTTGCCTCCTTCCACTTCTTTCGGGGATGGGGCCGGCACGCATATGCCATTGCGCCAGGGCTGTGGTCGTTTGTATGGGAGCGCGGTGCAGCCTACGACGTGGTGCACACCCATGGGCTTTTCAACCCGGTGAGCAGCCTGGCCGCGCGCGTGTCCACAGCGCGCGGCTACCCCACGGTGATGCGTCCGTTTGGCACCTTGTCGCGCTACACCTTCTCGCGGCGCGCGCTGCTCAAGCGGCTGTATTTTTACACCGTCGACCGTCCGGCCCTGCAGGCTGCGGCGGCGTTGCACTTCACCACCGCGGCGGAGAAAGACGAGGCGGCCCGGCTGCCGCTGGACACGGTGTCCTCACGCGGTCATGTGGTGCCTCCGCCCTGGCGGGGCACGCGCGCATCCGAACCCTCCACAGCAAAAGCCTCGCGGCCCACGGTACTGTTTCTGTCCCGTTTGCATCCCAAAAAGAACATAGAGGGCTTGCTGGAGGCCTGGCGGCAGGTAGTGCAGGCGTGTCCAACGGCCCATCTGCAAATTGCCGGAACCGGTGCCGAGCCGTACGTGGCCGCCCGCAAGAAGCAGGCACGCACGTTAGGCATTGACGCCTCGGTCACGTTCTGCGGGTTCCTCACCGGCGCAGACAAGGCAGCAGCCCTGGCGCGGGCCTGGGTGTTTGTCTTGCCCTCGCACCAGGAAAACTTTGGCATCGCCGTGTTGGAGGCTGTAGCCGCAGGCCTTCCGGTCGTTATTTCGCCCGAGGTGCAGCTCGCGTCGTTTGTTCAGCAGCACGACCTGGGGCGCGTCACCGATCGGTCCCCCGATGCGATTGCGGCAGCGCTCACCACGTTGCTCCAAGACCGCGAGCGCCGCGCGTCCATTGCAGCACGCACCTCCGATGCCGTTGCAGCGACCTTCGGACGGTCAGTAGTTGGGCAGCAGCTGCGTCAGATGTACGAATCGACCGCCCAGCAGGTATGACGCAGGAAAATCGCCAATCCATCACCGCACGTGTACGGGCGATGCCTTGGCTGCTTGGGCTGGAGCTTCGCCGCCGCCTCGCCTGGCCGGCATGCCGGATGCAATTTGCGTGGCACGGGATTTCGTGGGGGCGTCGGTGGCGCCTCTTTGGCCGGCCGATCATTCAAAAGCACCGGGGCAGCACCATCAAGGCAGGAGACGGGCTCGTGCTCCGTTCGTGGCCGCGGGCGAATCCGCTAGCGCCGCGGCAGCCGGTGGTGTGGGCCACGCGCACCCCCGAGGCCCACATTGTCATCGGTGCAGACTGCGGGTTTACGGGCACTGTGCTCGTCGCGGCCACGGGCATCACCATCGGCGACCGCGTGCAGGTGGGCGGCAACGTTTCGATTGTGGACACCGACTTTCACCCGCTCACGCCGGACGCACGAGCGGCCAATTTTAATGCCGGAGCGACGCGCCCGATCACCATTGCGGATGATGTATTCATCGGGATGGATAGTCTGCTCTTGAAGGGGGTGACGGTGGGCGCGGGCAGCGTGGTGGGGGCCGGGAGCGTGGTCACCCGTGATGTGCCGCCAGGCACCGTGGTTGCAGGCAACCCGGCGCAGGTGGTGCGCACACTGGAGCCGTAGGTGGGCGCCGCCCCGCGGGGACGACCCATCAGTGGAGATTGCACTTCCAGCATGACCTAAAGGCCCCCACGCTCACTGCGTTCGCTCGCAATGACATTGAGGATGGAATGCGAGAACGGTACGTTGATGGTTCAAGTGGTATATCAGGACTGATTGTGCAACGGCACGGGCAACGCACGGAAATGCAAAAATCTATGTGTCATCGCGAGGACTGAACGGAGTGAAGGACGTGGCGATCTCCATGTACGGAGAATGTCGCTCCATTGCGGAGATTGCGCCTCCGGACGGCTCACCCCTATGCACTGTACGATGGGTTCCTGCTCTACTGTGGAGATTGCCACGTACCACAGGCATGACCTACGGCCTCCCCTCCGGACGGTTGACCTTTCTGCATTGTACGGTACGTTCCTGCCCCACTGCGGAGATTGCGCTTCCAGCATGACCTAAAGGCCCCCACGTCGCCTTCGGCTCCTCGCAATGACAACAGTGGTGGGAGAAAAAACGATACGTTGATGGTTCAAGTGTTATATCAGGACTGATTGTGCAACGGCACGGGCAATGCACGGAAATGCAAAAATCTATGTGTCATCGCGAGGACTGAACAGAGTGAAGGATGTGGCGATCTCCATGTATGGAGGATAGCGCTTCACTGCGGAGATTGCCACGTCGCCTTCGGCTCCTCGCAATGACAAGAAGGGTGAAAGGCAGAAACGATACGTTATTGGTTCAGATGGCTGCTCGGACCGAAGTGCGCAACTGTACGCGCAACGCACGGAAATGCAAAAACCAGTGTGTCATCGCGAGGACTGAGCGGAGTGAAGGACGCGGGGGCCGGAGGTCATATCTACGATGGAGCCGGAGGTCATGCCACTGGTGCGATCTCCATGTACGGAGAATGTCGCTCCACTGCGGAGATTGCGCTTTCAGCATGACCTAACGGCCCCCACGTCGCCTTCGGCTCCTCGCAATGACATTGAGGATGGAATGCGAGAACGATACGTTGATGGTTCAAGTGGTATATCAGGACTGATTGCGCAACGGCACGCGCAACACAGAAAAAGCAGGCTCCCGTCCCGTCACCGTGAGGCGGTGGGGACCACGGCATCAAGCAGGGCCGCGACGTGCTGCCGGTAGGCCGCCGGACCGAATGTGTCCACCACCGCCGCTCGATCGGGCGCGGGCGGCGGGTGGCGCAAGGCCGCGCAGAGGGCGGCGTCGTCGCGCGGGTCAATCAGGCGGCCGAAGCGCCCCTGTGCCAGCGCCTCCTGACTCCCGTCGCGGGTGCTCGCAATGACGGGTGCGCCGCAGGCCATCGCCTCGAGCAAGACGAGGCCGAACCCTTCGCCCTCGCTGGGCATGGCGTACACGTCGGCCAGACGAAAGTGCGCCGCCTTCTCCTCTTCGGGCACGAAGCCCGCGAACACCACCCGGTCGCGCACGCCTAGCCGCTCGGCTTTTGCCGCCAGGCGGGGCTGGTCGGGGCCTTTGCCCACGATCAGGTAGGCCACCGCGGGGCGGGTTTCGGCCACGCGCGGGAGCACCTCCAGCATCCGGTCGAATCCCTTCTTGCGCTCGGGGCCCACCAGGCGGCCCATCGTCATGCAGACAAAGCGACCGGTAAGGCCGTAGCGATCCACGAGAGCTGCGTCACGTGGGCCCGGGGTGAGCGCCTCGAAGCCGATGGTGTTGGGCACCACAAAGCCGCGGGCGGACGGCACGCCGCTCCACGCCGTGAAGCGGCGGTTGGTGACGGCACTCACCCCTACAAACGCATCCACAAACGGCACGAGGCGGTTGACGAGCCCCCGGTCGGTTGGGGTCCAGGCGTCGATGCCGTGAATGTGCAGGAGCACCGGCGCGCCGGTGAGCGCGCGGGCGGCGAGGGCGAGCGGCACCAGGTGGATGTGGCCGCACCAGATGAGATCGAACGAGCGGTCGCGCAGCAGCAACCGAGCGAGGGCCGCGCCGTACGAGCCGAGGCCGCCGAGGCCGTCGCGACGGTACGAGAGGGCGTCGGGCCACGGGCCGGGCGGTTCCGGCATGAGGCGCGGCAGGGCCACCACCTCGTCGACGGCATCCGCCGCACACAGCGCGCGCAAAAACTGACGGTTGGCCGCCGCGATGCCGCCGTAGCCGCCAAACGCGTCGGTTAAGAGGCCCAAGATGCGCATGAAGCGTTTGAAAGGCGTTGGAGAGAAGGGCTAATCGGTGCGGATCATCTCGACGTGGGGGATGCCCACCTCCGTGAAGCGGCGGCCCGTCGGGCGAAACCCGAACGACGCGTAGAACGCCTCCAGGTGGGCCTGCGCGTGCAGCAGAAACGTCCCAAACCCGGCCGCCCGCGCATCATCGAGCGTGGCCTGCACCAGCGCGCGGCCGTAGCCGTGGCCGCGGTGGGCCGGCAGCACCGCAAAGCGCTCCAGCTTGGCCACAATCTGTTCGTGGTGCGGCACGCTGCGCCAGCGCGCCGTGGCGATGACGGCGCCGTCCTGCACGCCCACCAGGTGGCGGCTCGCCGCGTCGTGGCCGTCCCACTCCTCCGCCGGCGGGCAGTCTTGCGCCTCAATAAAGACGCGCCGCCGCACGGCGCGCGCGCCCTCCCAGTCGTCGTCGGTGCGTACCGGACGAATCGTCATGCTACGCGGCCTCCTCCACCGGCAGCTCCTCGCTCTCGCCCTCGGGCGGAATCACGCGGCCCTCGCCGCCCAGCGCCATCTTGCCGTCGCGGTACACGTACACCTTCACCTTGATGTGCTTGCGGGCCTCCAGCTTCTCGGCCACCTTAATCTCGACCGTCACCTCCGCGCCCACCGGCACCGGACGCAAAAACCGGCACGAGATGCCCACCGCGATGCTGCCGTGGCCCGGAAAGTCGCGCCCCAGCACCTTCGAGATGAGGCCCAAGAGCAGCACGCCGTGCACCACCGGGCGACCAAACCGCGAGTGCTCTGCTGCGTACGCCTCGTCGACATGAATGGGATTGTCGTCGCCGGTGACCTCGGCAAACATCTTTACGTCCTCGGCGGTGATCACGCGGTCCCACGTGAACGAGTCGCCAACTTGAATCGTGTCGTATGTGTTGGGCATAAGTAGCAAAAGACTGACAGAGCGTAGCAGACCAGGATGCGCCGCAGCGGCACGCATGAAGGTAGCAAAGAACAGCGGAAAAGTTCTACCACCGCGGCCTGCGGGCGTTGCATGCGGCCGGTGCGTTACTTTTAGATCAATGAAAAGCTGTTGAATGAACACTGTTAACTATTGGATCGCATGCGTGCTCTGTGGCGTGCTGTGGGGCGTGGGCCCGGGCGCGGCCCCCGTACAGGCGCAGCGCATACAGGCACAGGCCGGGCTCACAGCCATTGGGGGGACGGATGACCTCGGGCCGTTCTGGATCGTCTCGAACCGCTACGGGCGCTTCGGGCGGGCCGGGCAGGGCGTGGTGGGCGATGCCGCCGTGTGGGTGCAGCCGCGGGCCGGGCGGAGGTGGGACGTGTCGGGCGGGCTGCATGTGGTGGGGCGCGGAAGCGAGCAGTCGGCGCTCTACGCGCAGGCATGGTACCTCACCGGCCATGCCGGGCCGTTTGCGCTGACGGCCGGTCAGCAGGCCACCGTGCAGGGCCACATCGACACCACCCTCTCGCTGGGCGGCACCACGTGGAGCAAGAACGCGCTTCCGGTGCCGCGCATCGCGCTGTACACCCCCGATTACGTCTCGGTGCCCTTCACCAACGACTACGTAGCCGTCCGCGGTCTGCTGTCGCACGGCTGGATGCCCGCGGACCGCTTCGTCTCGAACGCGTATTTGCACCAGAAGCAAGCCTACCTGCGCCTGTTGCCTCCGCGGGGGCCGGTGCAGCTGCATCTGGGCGTGATCCAGAATGTGATGTGGGCCGGTACGCACCCGCAGGCGGGCGAGCTGGCCGATGGGTGGGATGCGTTCTGGAAGGTGCTCATCACCGAGGAGCTGGAAGGCAACGAGAACGTGGGCCCCGAGGGGACCGACAGCGGCGTGGGCAACACGGTGGCCGCGTACGACGTGGCGGTGACGGCGCAGGGGGCCGGCTGGCGCGCTAAAGGATACCGGCAGTTCTACATCGACACCGCGGCGGGCCGGCGCTTCCGCAATTTTTGGGATGGGCTGTGGGGGCTGAGCCTGCGCCGCGCCACCACGGGCCATTGGCTGGATGCGGTGCTCTACGAGCATGTGCGTTTTGTGCGGCAGAACGCGGTGTGGGGTGCGTCCGGGAAGAAGGGCCAACGCGGCCGCGAAATCTACTACAACAACTACCTCTACCGGGAGGGGTGGACCCGCGCGGGCCGCGTGATTGGCCTGCCGCTTGCCCTCACCGATGCCTATGCGCCCCGGCTGGCCAATGCGTCCGATGGCTTTCCGGTGACCAACAACATCATCGTGGCGCACCACCTGGGCGTGGCCGGGCATGTGGCGCCGCGGTGGACGTACCGCGCGTTTCTGACGTACAGCCGCAACCACGGGATGCTGTTCAACCCGCAGCCGCGCCGCGATCAGGTGAGCGGGTGGCTGTCGGTGCGCGGCCCGCTCGCTCCGCGCTACGGCCTGGCGCTCACCGCCGGGCTGGCCGTGGATGCCGGCGCGGTGTTTGCCGACCGTGCCGGGCTGCTGCTCGGCCTGCGGTGGAACGGCGCTTGGCCCGGACCATGAGGGGCGCATGGATCTATTCACTGTCTGTAGCATCCGATACGCAGACGTTCTGCTCCCATCGATTCCCGTGACGCGTTCATGATGCCTCCCGACGGACAAACGCAGGTGGTGCTGCTCTTGGGCCACCCGGTGCGGCACTCCCAGTCGCCGCGCATTCACAACGCGGCCTTCGTGGCCCAGGGCATCAACGCGGTGTACGTGGCGTGCGAAGTAGACGAGGGGAGCTTGGCCGATGCCGTGCGGGGGATGCGCGCGCTGCGGTGTTGGGGCGCCAACGTGACGATTCCGCACAAGCAGGCGGTGGTGCCGCTGATGGACGAGGTGTCGGTGGAGGCCGAGGCCGTGGGGGCTGTGAATACGATTGTGCGTCTGCCGGACGGGCAGCTGCGGGGCGACAACACCGATGCGGCAGGCTTTCTGGATCCGCTGGAGCGCCGCTATGGCGATGCGCTGGAGGGGGCGTCGGCGCTGGTGCTGGGCGCGGGCGGCGCGGCGCGGGCGGTGGTGTACGCCCTCCTCACGCGGTATGCGGTGCGCCGCTGTACGATTGCTGCGCGCCGGGCAGCGCAGGCGGAGGCCCTGCGTGAGGCCATGACGCTCTACGACAGCAGCGGCGGCCTCCGCACGACGACGTTTGCCGACGCCGCCGATGCGATGCCGCAGCATCGCCTGATCGTAAATGCGACGCCCGTGGGCATGACACCGGATACCGAGGCGCGTCCGGTACCGGCCGCGGGGTGGGCGTCGGGGCACATCGCGTACGACCTGGTCTACACGCCGCGCACCACGCGCTTTTTGCGGGATGCCGACGCGGCGGGGGCCGACACGGTGGGGGGCATCGAGATGCTCATCGGGCAGGCCGCGGCGGCGTACCATCAGTGGACGGATCGCACGATGCCGCTTGATGTTGTGCGGGCGGCGCTCAACGCGAGCCGGTCGTAGCGGCTGCGTCGACGGCGGACGCCCTCCGGGGCCCGCTCCAATCACCATGCGTGTGCCGTTTTACGGGTGGGTCAGGTCTCGGGGCAATGAATGACTTATCACTGCAGGGACGACCGGCCGGTCGTCCCTGCCACATCAGCGTGGGGGCCGAAGGTCATGCCACTGGTGGGGCCGAAGGTACGATCTCCATGTACGGAGCATGTCGCTTCATTGCGGAGATTACCCCTACGGACGGCTCCCCCCTATGCACTGTACAATGCGTTCCTGCTCTTTTGCGGAGATTGCCACGTCGCTTCGCTCCTCGCAATGACAAGAAGGGTGAAATGCAGAAACGATACGTTAATGGTTCAGATGGCTGCTCGGACCGAAGTGCGCACCTGCACGCGCAACGTACGGAAATGCAAAAACCAGTGTGTCATCGCGAAGACTGAACGGAGTGAAGGACGTGGCGATCTCCATGTATGGAGGATAGCGCTCCATTGCGGAGATTGTACTTTCAGTATGACCTAACGGCCTCACCTACGGCATGACCTAAAGGCCTCGCTTCCAGCATGACCTCCGGGGCCCGCTCCAATCACCATACGCGTGCCGTTCTACGGAGATCCTAGGATATAGCCGGAGCAACGGCACGCCAATCACCATACGCGTGCCGTTCTACGGGTGGGGCAGGTTGCGGGGCAATAACATGCAAGGCCACCGTGGGGACGACCGGCCGGTCGTCCCCACTACAGTAGCGTGGGTGCCGATTGGGGGCACGGCTCAGTCAGACGCGCGCACAGAATGTGGGATGGCCGTCGGCACGACGGGTCGTTGGCTGCGCGTGCGCTCCACGTTGTGCCTTCCCCACGCGGGCGCACCTTTGCGTTGCATCGGATGCTCAACCAGCGATGATTGTGGCCGCAGGCCCCTTCGGTGCGTCAGAGACGTCGTTTGCTTCATCATTGTAGCGGCAATGGTTTTCCGAGTCAGCCAGTGTCCTGGCAGAGCGCGTATGGGGACCTTCGGCAGCGATGCTACGGGGTAACCGGTGTGTAACAAAAAACGCCCCGTGCGCGTCTATCCCCACCCGTCGCCCGCGGCATGCGCGCAGCGCGCCGACGGCCCGTACGCACTGCGCTGTATCCTCCTTCCGTCCGGCACCACCGAGCAGCTGTCCACCTATGGGTTCCCTGTTTTCGGCGCACACCACACCCGCGGGCCGCGATCCCCGCGACATGATTACGCCGTATGCCTTCGGCGTCGATCCCGAGCTGCTGGGCACGCCGCTGGCCACGCCCTGGAAGCGCTTGGTGGCGCTGGGGATCGATTTTGCGCTGGCGGGGCTGGTGGCGCACCTGGGCGGTGTGCTGGTGGGCCTGGCCGTCGCGTTTGTCTTTTTCCGCATCGCCACGCGCCGCCGCGTCGATCATCCCGTGAAGCGCTGGGCGCGCGGCGCCGCCGCCACCGTGGGCGCGCTGGTGCTGTTTGGCACGGCGCTCGCGCTGGTGGGGCCCGATACGTCCGATGACCCGCCGCCGGCCGCGGTGGAAGCCACCCAACAGCCGGTCGAAGACGAGGTGGCACAGGTCCAACACGAAACAGCCAACGCGCAGCGGATCGAAGGCGTGGTGGATAGTTTGGAGCAGGCCGCAAAAGACGGTCACTTGTCGACGCTTGAGATGCTCGCCGTGCTGCCGGCTGCTCTGGCGGCTGCGGACCAGCCGGCGGCCGCCGATACCCTCGCGGCCCGCGATTCGGCCCAGGTGGCGGCTCTCCTGCAACGCTACGCCCGCGCCTACGCCGCCGGTGATAGCGCGGTCGTCGCGCGCTTGCGTCCGCAGGTGGCCCGCATCGCCGCGGGCGAGCAACTGGCCGCCCTGCAGAGCGACCTGGCGGCATCTGAAGCGCGCACCAAGCGGGTCCGCAACGAGCGCGACCGCCTCCGTGAGGAGCTCAACACCGTGGGCTTGTGGGCCACGCTCAAGGCGACGGCCGACGATTTTGGCATCACGTTTGGATGGATCGGCCTCTACTTCACCCTTTTTCTGGCATGGTGGGGCGGGCGCACGCCTGGCAAGCGGCTGATGGGCCTGCAGGTGGTGCGCCTCAGCGGGCAGCCCCTTACGCTGTGGCACGCGCTGGAGCGCTTTGGAGGCTACGCGGCGGGCGTGGCCACCGGGCTGATTGGCTTTGCGCAGGTCTTTTGGGATCCGAACCGGCAGGCCATCCACGACCGGGTGGCGGGCACCGTGGTGATCGATACCGCCCGGCCGATGATGGCGTACGACCCCGACGATTTTCGTCACGGCAATGTTGAAGCCTCCAAGGAACGGCCCACCCTCGGGTAACGTGGTTACCATGCACCATTCTTTTCTGACCATCAACCGAGGCTTGGTATATGCCAACACGCACAGCAGAAGCGACCTGGAACGGCGATCTGAAATCCGGTACGGGCCACATGACGTCGCAGAGCGGCGCGGTAGACGATGCGTTTTCGTTTGTTACGCGCTTCGGCGATAAGGACGGCACCAACCCCGAGGAATTGATTGGAGCGGCGCACGCGGGCTGCTTCTCGATGGCCTTCTCCAACATGCTTGCGGAAGCCGGCTACACGCCCACGTCGGTGCATACCACCGCGCACGTTCATCTCGACGATGAGTCGCTTAGCATCGACCACATCAAGCTGGTGACGGAGGCCGAGGTGCCGGGCCTTGATGAGGAGACGTTTCAGGAGCACGCCCAGCAAGCCAAGGCCGGCTGCCCCGTCTCGAAGCTCTACCAGGGCGCCGAGATTACGCTGGAAGCGACCCTGAAGGGATAACCGACGCACGCGCATCCATCCATTCAAGGGCCCTGCGGCGTTGTGCTGGAGGGCCTTCCGTTCATCCCAATCCCCTATTCTTATGGCTGATCACCCCGAGCGCACCATCCACGGCGTCACCGTGGCCATCGACCGTTCGCTCTGCATTGGATCGGGCAATTGCGTAAACCTTGCGCCCGACGTCTTCGAGATTGCCGACGACAACATTGTCGCGTTCACCGACGGCGCCGAAGCGGCGTCTACAAGCGCTAGCCAACTGGTGGAAGCCTGCGCGGTGTGTCCGGTCGACGCCCTCATTGCCACAGATGACGAAGGCGAGCAGATCGTCCCGTAAGCGCGCGTCATCCGCTGCGTCGCTTGCGCAGCCACGCCACGACGGCGCCCGTGGCCAATCCGAGCGTCAAGACGGCCAGGTACCACAAGGGAGAACCAACGGTCATGGGGACCTCTTGTCGTTTGATGGGTTGCGTGCTGGTGTGCGTACCCGCGCGGCCCGCGCCTGTGCCGCCGCCCCCATTCCACAAGCCCTCCGCTGCTTATGAGCCGTGCCGAGTCTACCCCCGTCGATCCGTCGTACGACCTGATCGCATCGCGCCGCCAGCCGCTCGATGCCATCTTCTCGCCCAAGAACGTCGCCGTCATTGGCGCCAGCGAAACGCCCGGCAGCGTGGGGCGCACCCTGCTCTGGAACCTGATCAGCAACCCGTTTGGCGGCACGGTGGTGCCGGTCAACCCGAAGCGCGACAGCGTGCTGGGCGTGCAGGCGGCCGATCGGATCGGTGACGTGTCGGTGCCGGTGGACCTGGCCGTCATTGCCACGCCGGCGCCTACCGTGCCGGGCATCGTGGAGGAGTGCGCCGCGGCGGGCGTGGGCGGCATCGTCATCATCTCCGCCGGATTCCGCGAGGTGAGCGAGGCGGGCGCTGCGCTGGAGCAAGAGATTCTGGAGCATGCGCGCGCGGCGGGCATCCGCGTGGTGGGGCCCAACTGCCTGGGGGTGATGCGGCCGCCGAACGGGCTCAACGCCACCTTTGCCGGCGGCATGGCCCAGCCCGGCAACGTGGCATTCATCAGCCAGAGCGGCGCGCTGCTCACGTCCATTTTGGACTGGAGCCAGCGCGAGAACGTGGGCTTTAGCGCGTTTGTGTCGATCGGCTCGATGCTGGATGTGGATTGGGGCGACCTGATTTACTACCTGGGCGACGATCCGCAGACCGAAGCCATCGTGCTGTACATGGAGTCGATTGGCAACGCGCGGTCGTTTTTATCCGCGGCCCGCGACGTGGCGCAGTCGAAGCCTATCATCGTGATCAAGGCCGGCCGCACCGAGGCCGCGGCCGAGGCTGCGGCTTCGCATACCGGCACGCTGGCCGGCTCCGATGCGGTGCTCGACGCGGCCTTCCGACGCACGGGCGTGCTGCGCGTGGACCGCATCAACGACCTCTTTTACATGGCCGAGGTGCTTGGCAAGCAGCCGCGCCCCGAGGGGCCCAACCTCACCATTCTCACCAACGCCGGCGGGCCGGGCGTGCTGGCCACCGATGCCCTCATTGGGGGCGGCGGGGCGCTCACGCCGCTTTCCGACGATGTCATTGCACGGTTCGACGAGGTGCTGCCGCCCGCGTGGAGCCACAGCAACCCCGTAGACATCCTGGGCGATGCCGACCCGGAGCGCTACGGGCAGGCGCTGGAGATTGCCGCAAATGACGATGCGAGCGACGGTCTGCTCGTGGTGCTTACGCCACAGGCCATGACCGAGCCCACCAAGACGGCCGAGCACCTGCGGCCATACGCGCGCGGCCGAAATAAGCCGATCCTGGCCAGCTGGATGGGCGGCACCGCGGTAGCCTCGGGCGAAAACATCCTCAACGATGCCGGATTGCCGACGTTTGCGTATCCGGATACCGCCGCGCGGGTCTTCAACAACATGTGGCGCTACAGCTACAACCTGCGCGCCCTGTACGAAACGCCGAGCCTGCCGGAGGATGCTGAAGGATTGCCCGACCGTGCGGCCGCAACAGCGCTGCTTGACACGGCGCGCGACGCGGGGCGCACGCTGCTCACCGAGCACGAGTCGAAGCAGCTGCTGCGCGCCTACGGCCTGCCCGCCACCGACTCGCGGGTTGCCACCACCGCCGCCGACGCCGTGGACGCCGCCGAGTCCATCGGCTACCCGGTGGTCGTGAAGCTGCACTCCACCTCCATCACGCACAAGACCGATGTGGGCGGCGTGAAGCTCAACCTGGGCACGCCCGAGGCGGTGCGAAGCGCCTTTGCAGCCATTGAAGAGGCCGTGCCGGCCGACGGCTTCGACGGCGTTTCGGTGCAGCCGATGGTGGACACCGACGGCTACGAGCTGATTGTGGGCAGCAGCCTCGACCGGCAGTTTGGTCCGGTCTTGCTGTTTGGCACCGGCGGATCGCTCGTGGAGGTCTTCAAGGATCGCGCGCTGGGCCTGCCGCCGCTCAACACCACGCTGGCCCGCCGCATGATGGAGCAGACGGACATCTACGAGGCGCTGCAGGGCGTGCGCGGGCGCGCCGCGGTCGATCTGGATGCCCTGGAGAAGCTGATGGTGCGCTTCAGTCAGCTGGTGGTGGAGCAGCCCCGCATCAAGGAGCTCGACATCAACCCGTTGCTCGCGGCCCCCGGGGGCGACCTGGTCGCGCTCGATGCCCGCGTGGTGCTCCACGACCCGGAGACGCCGGCCGACGATCTGCCCACGCCCGCCATCCGCCCCTACCCGCGGCAGTACGTGGGCACGCACACCATCCGCAACGGCGAAGACGTCACCATTCGGCCCATTCGTCCGGAAGACGAGCCGAAGCTGGTGGCCTTCCATGAGAAGCTGTCGGAGCGCAGCGTGTACCTGCGCTACGCGAGCCTGATGAAGATTGAGCAGCGCGTGGCCCACGAGCGGCTCTCGCGCATCTGCTTCATCGACTACGACCGCGAGATGGCGCTCGTCGCCGAGCGGCACAACCCGGAGACCGATACCGACGAAATCATTGGCGTGGGCCGCCTCACGCAGCAGCCGGGCCGCAACGAGGCCGAGTTTGCCATGCTGGTCATCGACGATTACCAGCGCGAGGGCATTGGCACCGAGCTGCTGCGCCGCCTGGTGGAGGTGGGCCGCAACGAAGGGCTCGACCGCATCACCGCCGACATCCTGCGGCAAAACCGCGCCATGCAGCACGTGTGCGAGAAGCTCGACTTCCGCATCCTGCACAGCAGCGACCCTGCCGACGATATGGTGAAGGCCGTGCGGACGCTCTAGCGCGCTGCGGGGCCTCACAGACACTTCAAGCAAAAGCGCGCGCCGGGGCGAAACCGAGGCGTACCGCGTGCATTCTGTTGTATGCTTTGCTGCTCAGCGCCGACCCCGTAGCTCAGTTGGTAGAGCAACGGACTTTTAATCCGTGGGCCGTAGGTTCGATCCCTACCGGGGTCACACATACTGGAACAGGTGCCTGCCCGAGTGGCGGAATTGGCAGACGCGCATGGTTGAGGGCCATGTGGCCGCTTTAGGCCGTGGAGGTTCGAGTCCTCTCTCGGGCACCAATAAGCGCCCCGTAGACGCTGGAAACAGCGATCGGCGGGGCGTTTGCTGTTGGGGGCAGCGGCGCGGTGGCCCACCGAACGACGCCCGGACGAACGGCGGCGTGAACACCGTTTGGGGCGCTGCGTATTTTGTCTAAACGCCATGTTCACGCGGGGAGCCGCTGCACCATGCCCATCGACACGCTCAAGGCCGCCAAGCGCCTCCAGGAAGGCGGTACGTTTTCGCCCGACCAGGCCGAGCGTATTGCGGAAATCCTCTCGTACACCGACGGCGCGTCCGCGACGGTCGAGGATCTGCACGCGACGGAAGAGCGCCTTCGGGACAACATTGAGGAGACCGAGGCCCGTCTTAACGCCAAAATGGAAGGCATTGAGACGCAGTTGAGTGCTCAGATAGATGCCCCCGATGCCAAGGTTGACGGCGTAGGAACCCGCCTCGAAGCCAAGATGAGCCGGGTAGCAGCTCGCCTCGAAGGCAAGATTGACCGGGTAGCAGCTCGTCTCATGCAGCGCATCGAGCTTTCGGAGGAACGAATCGCCAGAGACATCTCCAACCTCCGCAAAGACATTCGTTGCTGGATGCTAGCGGGCGTCAGCGCGCTGGCCGCGTTTATGACGATCGTCAACTATCTGATGGCGTAGCCGGCGGGGCGTGCCGCAGCGCGCGCCGCACGTGCCGCTGAAAGCCCGCATACGTGGCCCGCTCTACCGGACTGTGGGCAAAGCGCTCGCGGAATTCGTCCAGCGTAACCTCTGTCCATTCCCGCAGCGACGTGTTGCGCACCCCCGCACGGGGCGCATAGCGCGGCTCTTGCGTGGGTTGCTTAAACTTGTTCCACGGACACACGTCCTGGCACACGTCGCAGCCAAAAATCCAGTTGTGCATGTCGGCTGCAATGTCCTCGGGGATGTGCCCGGGGCCGTGCTCGATGGTGAGGTACGAGATGCACCGCGTGGCGTCGACGGCATACGGCTCGTAGATGGCATCCGTGGGGCAGGCATCGATGCAGCGCGTGCAGCTGCCGCAGAAGTCGGGGACGCGGTCGTCGGCCACAAGGGGCACATCGACGATGAGCTCGCCCAGGAAGAAGAACGACCCGAGCTTGCGGTTGAGGATGTTGGCGTGCTTGCCCTGCCAGCCCAGGCCGCTGCGGCGCGCCCAGGCCTTGTCCATCACGGGCGCCGAGTCGACAAACACGCGCCCGCCGGCGCCGCCCACTTCTTGGTCGAGCCACTGGTACAGGCGATACAGCTTCTCCTTCATGACCGTGTGGTAGTCGTCGCCCCAGGCGTACCGGCTGATCTTGCCGACGTCCGGGTCCGGCGACGGGTCGACCGGCTGGTAGTAGTTGTGCAGCACGCACACCACCGACTGCGCGCCGGGCACGAGCTGCGTGGGGTCGGTGCGCTTGTCGAAGTAGCGGCTCATCCAGTGCATGGTGCCCTGACGGCCCTCCAGGAGCCACTCCTCCAGCCGAAACGCCTCGGGGTCCAAAAACTCGGCTTCGGCCACGCCGCAGGCATCAAACCCGAGGCGGCGGGCCTCAGCTTTCAACGCTTGGGTCAGGCGGGTCTTGGCGTTGCGGTCGTATCCGGGCATGGCAACAAAACGGCAAGGAGAAGGCGGGCCACAAAAGGGGAGAAGCAAAACGCACGAGTAGCGGCCGTCGGTCCATCGTTTCAGGAAGCGACGGGCGCAAACACGCGGCGGCGCACATAGGGCACGGCCAGCGTCCCGGCGCGCACAAGCATCAGCGCGGTTAGCCCCCACCACACGCCCGCGAGGCCCCAGCCCAGGGGGCGCGTGAGCAGGAGCACGGCCGCCGCCACCGCCGTCGATGCCAGCATGGCCTTGGCCAGGTAGCCAAAGCGCTCGGCGCCCATGTAGAGTCCATCGGCCACGAACACGAGGCCGTTGAGCGGTTGCAGCGCGGCCACAAAGGGGAAGACGGTGAGCACCAGCGCGATCGTCGCAGGGTCTTCCGTAAAGAACGCCGGCAAGACGGGCTGAAGCAGCGCGAAGCCCACGCCCAGTCCGCAGCCCACCACCAGCCCCCACACCAGCAGGCGATTGCCCACCGACCGCGCGGCCGCCACGTCGCCGCGGCCCACGTGCTTTGAGACGAGCGCCTGCCCGGCCACCGCGAGGGCATCCACCACGAGCGCCAGGAACAGCCACAGCTGCGCCGCCACCTGATGCGCCGCCACGGCCGTAACGCCAATGCGCGCCGCCACGGCGGTGGCCAGCGTCATGGTACCAATGAGCGCGGCGGTGCGCAGAAACAGGTCGCGCCCAATCTTGAGGAACGGCCACAGGCTGCGCAGCGACGGCCACGTATGCGGGATGCCGAGCGCCTCGCGGCGCGTGTTGAGCAAGAGCCACCAGAAGATGAGGGCGCCGGTCCACTGCGCCCCGGCGGTGGCGAGGGCCGCGCCCGCCAGGCCCCAACCCAGGCCGAAGATCAGCAGGGGGTCGAGCACCAGGTTGATCAGGTTGAAGCCCACGGTGATGGCCATGGGCGTGCGGGTGTCTTGGTAGCCCCGAAAGGCCCCGTTGCCGGCCGTGATGAGGAGCACGGCGGGGCCCGCGCAGGCCCGGATGCGCAGGTAGGTGAGGGCCGGTTCCATGAGCCGCTCGCCGGCGCCCATCAGGGCGAGCAGCGGACGCGCCAGCAGCTGCAGTGCGGCAAGCGCGACGGCCCCGGCGCCCAGCGCCAGCACGAGGGCGCGGAGCACCACCCGGCCGGCTTCTGCGCGGTCGCCCTCTCCCAGCGCGCGGCCCACGCGGGGTGTGGTGCCGTACGCCAGAAAGTTGAAGATGACGAACGTCATCGAAAAGAGCGACGCGTTGATGCCCAGCGCGCCCAGGGCCACCGGTCCGAGCTGCCCCACGAAGGCCGTGTCAACGAGCGTAACCAGCGGCCCCGCGGCGAGGCCCGCGAGCGCCGGTACGGCCAGATCAAAGATGGCGCGGTCGTGCGAATGGCGAAGCGAAAGCGCGTGCATGCCACAGGGGCTCAGCGAGACAGAACAGGACGGCCGCCCTACGCGGCAAAATCTTCTTGCAAGAACGGGTTGTGGGCCCGCTCGTGGCCCACGGTGGTCGAGGGGCCGTGGCCCGGGTGGATCGTCATCGCGTCGCCGAGCGGCAGCACCTTGGTGCGAATGGATTGCATGAGCTGCGGCAGCGAGGTTTGGGGCAGGCCCTCCGTGCGCCCGATAGAGCCCTGAAAGAGGACATCGCCGGTGAAGGCCTCCTGGGCGTCGCGCGCCACAAAGCAGATCGAGTCGGGCGAGTGGCCGGGCGTATGCAGCACGTCAAACGTGAGCGCGCCCACCGCTACCTGATCGCCCTCCGACAGGAACGTCTCGGGCACGGCCGGCGGCGTGATGTTCACCCCAAACGCCTGGGCTTGCTCCGTGGCCCGCGCAATAAACGGGCGGGCGGCGGCGTGCATCTGAAAGCGCTGCCCGAAGCGCTCCTCAAAGAAGTGGCAGCCAAAGATGTGGTCGATGTGGGCATGCGTCAGCAGCAGCGCCTCCATCGACAGGTCGTTGTCGTGGAAGTATTGCAGCACCGTCTCGCATTCCGCGGGCGTCGCGCAGCTCGGATCGATGAGCGCAGCGCGGCCGTCGGCATCGTGGCACACGTAGCAGTTGGTAGCAAACGGATTAAAGGTGAACGAGCGGATCGTCATGGGCACAAAAAGTAAGCTGAGCGGGCAAGGCGCAGGGGAGCTACGCATGAACAACGCAACACCGCAAGCGTTTATCCGCCGCTTTTGTTGCGCGCTGTCTGTCTCGTATGTTGCTGCGTCGTCTTCACGGAATTGTTCTGCGGAAGCTGCCGGGTCCATTCTTCGGATGGCTGAGCACGCTCATGTTTTTGCTGCTCATGCAGTTTCTCATCCGGTGGCTGCCCGAGCTTGCCGGCAAGGGGCTGCCCACGCGCGTCATCGTAGAGCTGGTGGTGTACAACCTGGCGTACATGCTGGTGCTGGCCGTGCCCATGTCGGCCCTGCTGGCGGCGCTCATGGCGTTTGGCAGTCTCGCGGAATCGCAGACGTACGCCGTTGTTAAGAGCGCGGGCATCTCGTTCGGACAACTGGTGTGGCCGGCCCTGGTGGTGGGCATGCTGCTGGCGGGCGGCATGATGTACTTCAACAATGTGCTGCTTCCGGAAGCGAACCATCAGGCGTACATGCTGTGGCGCGACATTCGCACCAAGCGTCCGGGGTTTGAGCTGCGTCCGGGTGCCTTCTACAGCGGCATCGACGACTACACGATGCTGGTGCGCGAGCGGCCCGAGGGCACCAACCGGTTGCGGGGCGTGACGATCTACGATTATACCGAGGGGCGGCGCAACCAGGTGGTCATCAAGGCGGCGCGCGGCACCATGAACATCACCGATGGCGGAGCGCGCCTCACCATCCGGTTGTATGACGGACAGGTGCACCGGAAGCAGTCGGAGGTGGGCAGCGACGATCGCTACGAGCGGCTTACGTTTCAGCAGCACGTGCTGCACCTCGACCTCTCCGAGCTGATGTTTACGCGCGAGGACGACGACGTAAACCGCACCGACCGCACCATGCCCACGCCCATGATGCTGCACACCATCGACTCGCTGGGCACGCGGATGCAGCGGCGCATCGATGCGTTGAGGACGACGTTGCAGCACGCCGTCCGGCCCGATACGGGGCAGACCGACACGCTCGATGTGCGCGGCGTGCGGGTCGATACGTCGCTTGTTACCGGCTGGCCGGTGCTCAACGGGCATCCCCTTGCCGCGCAGCGCACCATCGTATCGAAGGCCACGCGGGCGGCGCGGCAGGTGCAAGAGGCTGTACAGCGCCGCAACCGGCGGCTCTCGTGGACGCGCGATCGCATCAAGCGGTACTGGGTGGAGGTCTACAAAAAGTTCTCGATTGCGCTGGCGTGCCTCGTGTTTATCTTCATTGGTGCCCCCCTGGGGCTCGCGCTCGGCCGCAGCGGGCTGGGGGTGATTGGCGGCGTGGCGCTGGGCATCTTCATGTTTTACTGGGTGACGCTGGTGCAGGGCGAAAAGCTCGCCGACCGTGGCATCTTGCCGCCCTGGCTGGGCATGTGGATTGCCAACACGCTGGCCATCATCGCAGGTGCGTGGCTTACGGTGTACACGGTAAAGGACTTGGGGGCAACGCCGCCGCTGCGCACCCGGCTGTGGAAGGCGCTAAAGAAATGCTTCTCGTAGGGCTCTGCCCGAGGGGCCAGCGGCCGAACGAACGCGCGCCCCAAGGCGCCGCTGGTTGAGCGCCTCGTGCCGCTGAAAGAAGTCAAGCGCGCTTGCAAGGCTCTTGCCCATCGGCTTGTCAAGCGGAGAAAAAAGATGGGGATCATCGACGCCACAATGCGGAGACGCTCCATATTTGCTACGTCGCATTGAAGTATCAGCCCCCGTCCGATCGGTCATTCCTCGCGATGACACATTGATTTTTGCTTTTTTGTGCGTCGCGCGTGCAGGTGGGCGAATCAAGCCGATCGACCATTTGAACCATCAACGCCTTGTTTTTGACATCAACCACTGTTGTCATTGCGAGCGAACGCAGTGAGCGTGGGGGCCGTTAGGTCATCCCTGGGGGGCAATCTCCGCAGTCGGGCAATCTCCGCAATAGACCGTTGGTCTCCGTACATGGAGATCGCACCAGTGGCATGACCTTCGGCCCCATCGTAGGTATGACCTCTGGCCCCACCAGGGGCATGACCTCCGGCCCCATCATAGATATGATCTTCGGCCCCCACGGTGGTCTTGCAGGTTATTGCCCCGCGACCTGATCCACCCGTAGAACGGCACGCGTATGGTGATTGGAGCGGGCCCTGGAGGTCATCCTGGAGGGGCAATCTCCACAGTGAAGCGTTATACTCCATACATGGAGATCGCCACGTCATTCCCTTCGGTCAGTCCTCGCGATGACACACTGATTTTTGCTTTTTTGTGCGTTGCGCGTGCAGTTGAGCCAACCGGCCCGAATGGCCATTTGAACCATTAACGTATCGTTTTTTCTCCGACCACTGTTGTCATTGCGAGGAGCCGAAGGCGACGCGGGGGCCGTTAGGTCATGCTGAAAGCGCAATCTCCGCAATGGGGCGCTCCTGCCCGTACATGGAGATCGCATCGTAGATATGACCTCCGGCCCCCGCGTCATTCCCTTCGGTCATTCCTCGCGATGACAAGTGAGGTTTATATTTTTCGGAATGTTGGGCGTGCCGTTGCGCAATTCGGTCCGAGCAGCCATCAGAACCATCAACGTACCGTTCTCGCATTCCACCCTCAATGTGATTGCGAGGAGCGAAGGGCGAGAGCCGTAGGTCATGCCTGTGGTACGCGGCAATTTCCACAAACGAGCAAAAACCTGCGGCACAGCATCTTTTTGGTTCATTGCGAGACCTAGCCAAAAATGAACACCCATCGGCGCGTCGATCGTTGGTCTTTGACGCAGCCATCCGTTGCAGCTCAGCCGACGTCTAGGGGTCTCCCCTTACAGGCCCGCTCGCATGCGGCCGCGTCAAGCCGCTACCGGTGCGCACGTTGTGTTCGCGGCCCTGCAGCCACCAGAGCTGTGGGAGGCCGGGCCACGTCGGCGTGCGGATTTCCCCCACAGGCATCTCCGCACATTCCTCTGTGCAGCGGGGCCGCCCCGTTGCCTTCTTGCCCTTGACGTTTTGCTAGCGTTTTATGAGATAGTAAACGCGTACTCATTCCCATAACTTCTGCGCTCAAATGACTGATACAACCGTTACGGAGGGGGGCGCCGATGTGCCGCCAGAGCAGGCGGTGCATGATCCAGAAATTAAGCAGCAGGTGCCGCTGGACGAGTTCACGCCGTACGGTACGGCCGCTGTAACCGGGGGCTACTTCCTGTTGCTGCTGGTCATGTACGCCCTCATGTACTTCGTCGAATTTGCCGGCCACGGCCCGTCAATCATCGATTAGCCCCTTGCTGTTATGCACATACATAAGTTTGAAAAGATATGGATCGGGGCTTCGCTTGGCCTCATTGCGGCCTTTATTGGCATCGTGCTGTTTGGCTTTACGGTGCTGGAGATGAAGGTGCCGGGGCTGGAGAATGAGAAGACCATCGACCCGACCAACCTGGCGGCCACGCCCTTTGCCGATCCGGGCATTCGCAAGGTTGGGCCCAACCACTACGAGGTGTACATGGTGGCTCGGCAGTTTCTCTTTATGCCGGGCACCGGCATTCCCCTCACGTTGCCCGCCGATACACGCATCACCTTCCGGGTGACGAGCCCCGATGTGCTGCATGGGCTGGAGGTGGTAGGCACCAACCTCAACGCAACGGTGATCCCGGGACAGATCACCACCTTTACGACGATCTTTCCTGAGCCCAAAAGCTATGGCCTCATCTGCCACGAGTATTGCGGCCCGGCGCATCATACAATGGCCGGAATGATCAACATTGTCCCCAAGTCGGAATTTGACGAAAGCACCCTGGTGAGCCCATGACGTTTGTAGATCGCTATCCTAAATCGACGCGCATTATCAAAGCAGCGTTCGCGGTGGCCTTTGGCGCGTTAGCCATTGGCGGCTTCTTTGGCCTCATTCAGGCGCTGCATCGTACCGATGTCTTCCGCGGATTCATCTCGTCGGTGCAGTACTACGATGTGCTCACGGGCCACGGCGTCCTGCTGGCGCTCGTGTTCACAACGTTCTTTATCCTTGGGCTCTTTCAGTGGGGCGTCTCGCGCAGCTTCGACCGGGAGCCCGAAAACATGACGTTTACGTGGTTTTGGTATGGGATGACCCTCGTGGGCACGCTCATGACCACGGTCGCCATTTTGGGCGGGCTCATCCCCAACAGTAGCATCAGCGCTGCGGTGCTGTACACGTTTTACCCGCCGCTGCAGGCGCACCCGCTCTTTTACATTGGCGCGGCGCTGCTCGTGGTGGGCTCGTGGCTGGCCGGGGCCGACTGGTTCTGGTCGTACCGCAAGTGGCGCGCCGAGCATCCCGAGGCCCGCATCCCGCTGCAGGCCTACATGACGATCTTCACGATGCTCATGTGGTACATCTGCTCGTTGGGCGTTGCGCTAGAGGTGGTCGTGCTGCTCATTCCCTGGTCGATGGGCTGGGTGACGAAGATTGATCCGCTCTTGCCGCGCACCCTCTTCTGGTACTTTGGCCACGCGGTGGTCTACTTCTGGCTGCTGCCGGCGTACTTCGTGTGGTACACCATCTTGCCGAAGCTCTCGGGCGGGCGGCTCTTTAGCGATCCGCTGGCGCGGATTGTGTTCATCTTCTTCCTCCTGCTCTCCACGCCCATCGGCTACCACCACCAGTACGCCGACCCGGGCATCTCCATTGGATACAAGATGTGGGCGCTCATCGCCACGCTCGTCATTTTACTGCCCAGCCTGATGACGGCGTTTACGGTGATCTCGTCGATGGAGCACGGCGCCCGCCAACGCGGCGGCTCGGGCTACTTTGCGTGGATGGGCGCCTTGCCGTGGGATCGTCCGGCGTTTGCAGGGTGTGCCCTCGCGGGCATCATGTTTGCCGCCGGGGGCTTTAGCGGCATGATCAACGCGTCGCTGAACATCGACATGCTCATTCACAACACGGCGTGGATTCCGGGCCACTTCCACCTCACGGTGGGCACGGCCTCGGCGCTTACGTTCATGGCCATCACGTACTGGCTCTTGCCACAGCTCACGGGGCGCGCGCTCAAGTTCAAAAAGTTAGCCTTGGCGCAGCCGTACCTGTGGTTCATTGGCATGACGCTCATGTCCAACGCACTGCACCGGCAGGGCCTGGCCGGCGTACCGCGCCGCACCGCCGAACCGCAATACAGCGGCTTCTCGTACGATCCGCCGTTTGGCACCATGGCCGAGATGGACTGGCAGGTGGCCATTGGCGGCACCATCCTGTTCATCGCCCTGCTGGCGTTCCTGGCCGTCATTGGCGCGAGCTGGTCGAAGAGCGAAACGACGGAGGCCGCCATCGACGACACGATTCCGCCGCCGCTGTCGGGGCCGGAGCACTCGCCGAAGATCCTCGACAACATCGGGTTGTGGACGGCCGTCGCGGTGGTGCTGGTCATCATCGCTTACACGGTGCCCCTCTACGAGATGGTGGCTGATGGGCTGTTCAGTCCGGGGGCTTTCCCCTCGCCCATGTAGGCGCCAACGGTTGTCTACGGCTGCTTACTGCACGCTCGGGGCCGCGCGCTCCGGGCGTGTGGTGTATTGTTGACTGATTTTGCTTGCTTCATGCCTTCTTCTCCCGACGATGCCGCCAACGAATCGAGCACGTCCAGCCAATGGATTGTGCGCCTCATGCTGCTGCTGGCGTTTGGGCTGGCCTTTGCCATTGAGGGGCGCACGCTGTTCTTGACGATCAAAAACGAGCTGTTTGGCGACGGCCCGCCGCCTGCCGATACGACGGCCGCGGCGACGGTGCCCACCGTGGCGCCGGGCGATGAGCTGCTGCCCGCGTCGCCCGCGCAAGAGGTCGTGCGGCTGCAGGCTGTAAACGCGCGCTCTGATGGGCCGTGGACGTTCCGGTTTGTGGTGGCGGTGCGCAACGACTCGCTTGCCGGCTACGCGCTCACGCTGGGCCCGGTGGTGACAACAGAGGGCGACACGCTGCGGCAAACGGTGCGCCGCGCGGTAGCGGCTGGCGATACGGCGCGGGTGCGGGGGCGGTGGACGCTCGTCACCGGCGACCGCCCGCAAGCGCTGACGGCCACCGTGCAGTTTCGGCGCGACGGCACCCTGCAAACAGTAACGCGCCGCGTGGTGTTGGGCCGCGTGCCGGTGCGCATGACGCAGCGTTGGCGTCGCCTGGCGCCGCCCGAGCGGCGCATGTAGGGCGCGGTGCTTATGCCGCGTTTCCGGTGCGGGCCAGCAGGTAGTCCGTCAACTTGTCGAAGGCCACTTCTACCTGTTCGCCGCTGGCCATCTCCTTCACCTGCGCGGCCTCGTCGGCGAGCTCGTTGCCGCCAATGATGAGCGTGTACGGGGCGTTCTGGCGGTTCGCCTCCTTCATCTGGGCCTTGAGCGAGCGCCCCTTCAGGTCGAGGGCCACATGCAACCCGGCGGCGCGGAGGTCTTGCACGGTGGAAAAGACCCATCGCTCGGCCGCATCCCCGAGGGCCGCGATAAACACATCCGGCGCCGCGGCCCCCGGCAGGTCGATGCCCGCCGCGTCGAGCGCAAGAAAGAGCCGCTCCATTCCCGCAGCAAAGCCGATGGCCGGCACCGGACGGGGGCTGCCCACCTCCTCAGCAAGCAGATCGTAGCGTCCGCCGCCGGCGAGGGCGCTCTGGGCGCCAAGGGCGTCGCTGGTGAGCTCGAACGTGGTGTGCGTGTAGTAGTCGAGGCCGCGCACAAGGAACGGATCTTCGGTGTACGACACGTCAAGGTCGTCCAGGTACGTCTTCACGGTGGCGTAGTGCGCGCGGGCGTCGTCGCTCACAAAGTCGAGGATGCGGGGCGCCTCCTGCAAGATCTTCTGTTCGTGGGCGCGCTTCGTGTCGAGGATGCGCAGCGGATTGCGCTCCAGGCGGCGCCGGCTCGTATCCGAAAGCTCGTCGGCGTACGGGGCCAGGTAGTCGCGAAGCGCCGTGCGGTAGCTGTCGCGCGTGCCTGCGCTGCCCAGCGTGTTCAGGCGGAGCTCCATGTTCTGGATGCCCAGTGCGCGGTACACGGCCATCATCAGCGCGATGGTTTCGGCGTCGGCCCGCGGGTCATCGGTGCCCAGGAGCTCACTTCCAAACTGATGAAACTGCCGGTAGCGGCCCTTTTGTGGCTGCTCCGCCCGGAAGCACGGACCGATGTAAAACAGCTTCTGCACGCCGCCGCGCTGCTCCAGGTGGTGCTGCAGGTACGCGCGCATCACGGGGGCCGTCACCTCGGGGCGCAGCACGTACTGCGTATCGCCGCGCTCAAAGGCAAACATCTCCTTCGACACGATGTCGGTAAGCTGCCCCACGCCGCGCGCGATAAGAGCCGTAGGTTCAAAAATAGGCGTGCGGATCTCCTCCAGGTTGAAGCGCGCCATCACGTCACGAATCACCGACTCCACATGGTGCCATTCGGCGCTGCTGGCAATGCGCGTGCCCCCGTCGTCGGTGTAGGCGTCGGGGAGGATGTCGAAGGTGCCTTTGATGTTCTGGAAGGTGCTCACGAGCACGCGACTGCTTTGGAAGAAGACCCGGGACGAAGACGGCACGCGGGGCGCCGATGCAGCCAAAACGAGGCGGCCCTTCGCGTGATTCCCCTCCGTCGTTATTTTGCACCCGGGGCGGCCGGGCCCAACAAGCGGCTCGCATGCCGGACGGAATTGTAACGAACGTGTATGTGAACACCGATCGGACAAAAGATGAACAGGAAATGGCCTGGACACCGCCTGTGCGCGCTGCTACTATGCCCATCGTCGAGGCGCGACAGTGCGCGTCGGCGGTTCACACCTTCCAGACAACCGACAGATGGTTATGGCCAACCAACAACGTCCCGATGCGTCGCGGCGCCGCTTTTTGAAGCATGCAGGAGCAGGGATGGGGGTGGCCGCGCTCCAGATTCATTCGGTAGAGGCACGTCATGCCGCTGAAGTGCGCCGCTTGCGGGCCGAACGCGGCGCGTCGCTTCAGCCCTGGATCACGGGGGACAACGCGGGCGCCGCGTCGGCCGCTGTGTACGCCGGCGAAGGCAACCTCACGCAGGCCGGCATCGAGCAAACGTCGCTCGGGAATTACTCCGCGGAAGCGCCCAGCGAAGCCTACGACGAACCACTGACGATGGAGGCTGTGGCCGGGCCCAACGGCATCGCGACGCCGTTCTTTGCCTCCTCGTCCTGATCTACGGAGCCGGCCGGCGACAGCCGTACGGGTTGACGGGTCCGTACAGCGTATGCACGCTGCTGTCGCTTGCCGCTCCGTTGTGTTGCCGTAGTCAAACAGCCAAGGTGCCGCCGGGGCCCTTGGCTGTTTGGCATTTAGGTGTTCGGCCAACGGCTCGTGTGGAGTGCCATGCGACGGTTGTGGATTGCCAGCGGATTATTGAAACGCCTCGTCGACGGTCGTCTGGGCGGTTTGATTTACAAAATTGGAGAGTGTTTTGATGCCGATGAGCGCCGTAATTTCGTAGAGGTCGCTGGCCGAGATGCCGCGGCTGCGGAGGTCGTCCTTTTCGTCATCCGAGAGCGCGCCGTGCTTGTCCATAATAAGCCGGGTCGCGCGCACCAAATCACGCAGGCGCTCGTCATCGGGGAGCTGCCCGGTACGGACGGCCTCAATATCGGCTTCGGGTACGCCCACCATGGCGCACGACTTGCCGTGGGCGGCGCTGCAGTAGTGGCAGTCGTTATACCGTGAAATGGTTAGGACGACAGTTTCGCGCTCTGCGGGATGCATGGTGCCCTGTTCCATGGCTTTCATGGTGGTAAGGTACGTGCGCGCCACCGCAGGATTGTGCTCCATCATCTCTTGCAACAGATTCGGCAGGAACCCGAACGCCTCTTGGGCCGAGCGAATGATGAAGTTGTCGAGGTCGTTTTGTTGGGCTGCAGAAGCTTCCATAATACGGAGATAGAGAATACAGGAGGACCAGGGGGGACGGTACAAGCGCTAGGCCCCTTCGTAGAGGCGCTGGCGAGCAGCCGTCTGGACGGGGAGCGGCGGAAGGGCGTCGTCGGTGGGCTGGAGGGCCGCGTCAATCGTGGGCGCGATGAGGTTGTTGGCAAAGCAGCTGAACGCTTTCATGCCAATGAGGGCGTACATTTCGTAAAGCGCGCCGCGCCCGAACCCCTCGTCTGCAAGCGATGCAAGCACGTCCTCATCAAACACGCCGCGCTGCGCAATGGCGTGCCGGGTGGTTTCGGCGAGGCGGTTGAGGCGCGGATCGGGCAGCGGGTCGTTCTGGAGCAGCGCGTTCACCACGTCGGGCGGCAGGCCTGCATCAAGCGCGGCCCGCGCGTGCACCACCGCGTCGTAGCGGCTCCGGTACGTAGCAACGGCCGCAAGGAGCACGACTTGGCGCTCGCGCGGTGTCAGCTGGCCGTCGCGCAAAAATACGTTGGCCGACAGGTAGGCCACCATGGGCGCTTCGGTGTGCGCGGCAATATCCGACAGGAAGTTAGGCACCACGCCAAAGGTTTGCTTGGCGATGCCACGGGGGTCGTTGGCAATGGCGGCTTGAAGGGCATCGGGGGACGCCGAGGACGAAGGGCGCGACATGGCACATCGGGGCTGTTAATTTAAGCGAATCAGCGTCCCGTCGTATTAGGGCGCCCCACGCGTGTTTTCAAATTATTATGTCACTTCGGGATATTTATGCAACGGCTCGCCCGGCGGGCATGCGTTGTCCGGTAAAACGCGGCGGCTGCGCTTTTACCTAGTGAGGCCGTATTTCATTCAGCGAAGACCCAAAGCCATGATGTTTCGCGTATCCGCAGTACTGATGTGCCTCCTGATTGGGGGGTGGAGCCTACGCACGGCACAGGCCCAAACGATCAAAAAACGCATCGCCGTGCTGTCGTTCGAAGACAAAACGGACCAAAACTACCGCTGGGGCAGCAAGAGCGCCGGCGAAGGGATGGCCGACATGCTGATTACTGAGCTGGTGCAGTCGGATCGCTACACGGTGCTCGAGCGCACGCAGATCAACAAGGTGCTGCAAGAGCAAGACCTCGGCGCGCGCGGCATCGTAACGGCACAGTCGGCTGCCGAGGTTGGAAAGATGCTGGGCGCCGAGTTGGTTATTTTTGGCGCGATCACCGAGTTTGGCTACAAGCAGCGCTCAACGGGCGGCGCCACGCGGCGCTTTGGCATCGGCATTAAGAGCACGACGGCTGTGGTGGCCACCGACGTGCGCATGGTGAACGCGACGACGGGCGAGATTGTCGCGGCCGAGAATGTGCGCAAGGAGGAGAGCAAGCGCGGCCTCAGCGTAGACACCGACAAGTTGGACTTTGGCTCGCAGAGTGCGTTCGACGAGTCGCTGGTGGGCGAGGCCACGCGCGAGGCCATCGACCGCATCGTAGCGCTGATTGACAACGGGGCGCAGAACGTGCAATGGAGCGCCAGCGTGATTACGGTGCAAAACGGCAACGTATTCATCAACGCCGGGGCCAATAGCGGGCTGGAGAACGGGCAGACGCTGGTGGTGAAGAAGCCCGGGCAGAGCCTCGTGGACCCCGAGACGGGGCTCAAGCTGGGATCGGTAGAAAAAACCATCGGCACCATCCGGGTCACCGACAACACGATGGGCAGCGGCCGGGCCGCGAAGTGTACCATCGTGTCGGGCAGCGGCTTTGCACGCGGCGACATTGTGCGCCTGCAAGCGGAGTAGCACGCACGGGCACGCCGGGGTTACGCGTCCTCGATGTCCTTGAGCTTGCGATACAGCGTGCGCTCGCTGATGTCCAGCGCTTCGGCGGTTTTGCGCCGGTTGCCGTCGAAGCGCTCCAGGGCCTGCCGGATCAAGTCGAGCTCCGCTTCAGCCAGCGTCGGAAGCTCGTCGTCTTCATCTGCCGCGTCGGCGCCTGTATCGCTCGGGGCCGCGGGGGCGGAGGGCTCGTCCTGCTCCACCTCATACACCACGTCGCGCACAAGCGCATCATAATCGGCCGACGCATCGGAGCGGCGCCCGCTGGTTCCGGAGCCGCTGCTGGGGGCATTTTGCGCGTCGGGCACGATGACGAAGTCGTCGTAGCGGGCGGGGAAGTCGCTCTTTTCGGCCACGCTGCGGGGCACCATTACGCCGATGTTTGAGCTGAGCTGGCCCATCTGATCCTTCAGGTCGCGCAGGTCCATGCGCATCTCCAGGATGGCGCGGTAGAGCAGCTCGCGCTCACGAAAGTCGTGGGCTTCGTTGTTTTGGCGGCGCTGGTTGTCGTCGTCCATGCGCACCAGACCCCGCGAGGACGCCCCGGCGCCCACATCGCGCAGGAGCGGGCGGAGGTCGTCGGCGGAGACGGTGTCGCCGCGCAGCAGCACCACGCACTGCTCGGCCACGTTGCGCAGCTCGCGCACGTTGCCGGGCCAATGATAGCCTTCGAGCAGCTCGCGGGCCGCGTCGGTGAGCTGCTTCATCGGCGAGTTGTACTCGTTGGCGAAGCGGTGCACGAACGTCTCAAAGATCGGCTCGATGTCTTCTCGGCGCTCGCGGAGGGGCGGAATGTCAATCAGCACAGTGCTGAGGCGATAGTACAGGTCTTTTCGGAAATTGCCGCGGCGCACTTCCTCCCCCAAGTCTTTGTTGGTGGCGGCCACGATGCGCACGTCGGTTGTGATTTGCTGCGACGCGCCTACCCGGCTAAACGTGCCCGACTCCAGCACGCGCAGCAAACGCACCTGCGCCGCCATGGGCATCTCGCCAATTTCGTCCAGAAAGATGGTGCCGCCGTCCGCTTCTTCGAAGTAGCCCTCGCGTTTTTGGACGGCCCCGGTGTAGGCGCCCTTCTCGGCACCAAAAAGTTCGCTCTCAATCAGGCCTTCCGGAATGGCCCCGCAGTTCACGATCACCATCGGCTCGTGGCGGCGCGTTGAGAGCTGGTGCACCACCTCGGCGATGAGCTCTTTGCCCACCCCGCTTTCCCCCTGCAGGAGCACGGTGATATCGGTTTGGGCAACCTGGCGGGCGCGGTCGATGACGTTTTTGATGGCATCCGAAGAGCCAACGATGCCGAAGCGTTCTTGAATAGAGGCGCGATCCATACGCAGCGCGATTGGTAGACACAAGCAAAGCAAACAACTGTCATCTTGACAGCATGGTATCACACCCCTTGCGTAGGGGCATGATCCCGTGTTGTTTAACGATGGTGTGAGCGCGTGGGCTGTGACTTCTGAACGGGGAATCGGACGCACGCGGCCCGCGTACAGGCCCTCCGTTTTCTGTTTATCGCGCCCTTTTCGCCATGGCCGAGACCGCACAACGCATAAAGGCTCACATCACCGGACGCGTGCAAGGCGTCGGGTTTCGCCACTTTACGACCACCACCGCGCGCCGCCTGGGCGTAACCGGGTGGGTGCGTAACGAACCCGACGGCTCGGTGCGCCTCGTGGCCGAGGGGCCGGCGGACGACCTGCAGGCGCTTGTGGAGGCGGTGCACGAGGGCCCGCCCGCGGCCCGCGTCGATGACGTGACGTCGTCGCGCGGGGCGGCCGAAGATGCCTTCTCCCAATTCGAGGTGCGCCACCACTGATGCCTACGCGCCGCGCTCTGCTCAACGAAGCGACGCAGCACCTGACGGCGGCGGCGTGCGAACAGCCGCGCCGCACCGCCGTGTGGCTGCTTGCCGACCTGCTGTCGCTTGCTACGGCCCGCCTGCTGGCGTTCGACGACGCGACGGTGCCGCCCGAACAGGCGGCGCGCTATCGCACGTGGGTGCGCCGCCGCGCGGCCGGCGAGCCGCTGCAGCACATTGTGGGCCACGTGTCGTTTTGCGGACTCCGCATCGCGGTGTCGCCTGCGGTGCTCATCCCGCGGCCCGAGACCGAAGAGGTGGTGCAGGCCGCGCTTGCGCGAATAGACGATCGCGCCGCGCCCCGCATCTTGGATGTGGGCACCGGAAGCGGCTGCATCGCGCTGGCGTGCAAGCACAAGCGGCCCGATGCACAGGTGACGGGCGTAGACGTGAGCGCGTCGGCGCTGGCTGTGGCGCGCCGCAACGCCGCGCGGCTGGATCTATCGGTTGCGCTGGTGGAAGCCGACGCGCGGGCCGCTTCCTTTCCGAACGTGGTGCCGGGCGGGTGTGACCTGCTCGTCTCCAACCCGCCGTACATCCCGGATGCCGAGGCCCACACGCTCGATGCCGTGGTGCGCGATTACGACCCCGCCCTCGCCCTCTTTGCGGGCGACGACCCGCTGACGTTCTATCGTTGCATCGCGCAGCACGCGGCTACGGTCCTTGCGTCGGGTGGCTGGTGCGTGTTCGAAACCCATGCCGACTTCGCAACAGGCGTGGCGGATGTGCTGCGGGCGCACGGCTTCACCGGCGTCGCGGTGCAGCACGACCTGGGCGGGCGGCCGCGTGTTGCGGCGGGACAACGTCCGCAGGCGCCCAAGCGCGGGTGAGCAGCGCCGGTGCAAGCAGCAACGGCATCGGTGTGCCCCCATACCACGCGGGCCCCGAGCTATGGCATGCCCGTGGCCCGCAGACGCGACGCTCAATGATGGAGGTCAGCTGTTTTGGCTAAGCGTTTCGGCCGTAATCATGCGGTCCTCGAAAAACGTGACCTTGCCGGTGTACACGTCGTGCATCGCGCCGATCACGATGAGCTTCCCGTCGCGCACCAATCCGCGAATGACCGGGCTGCGGTCGACGATGTTCTGCACGGTGATGTTCACATTTTCGTGGGCCACAGCCCGCACAAAGTCCTTGTTCTTCGATGTGCGCGGCCCGTCAACATCCTCTACCGAGTAGATGGCCGGTGCGAGGTTGGCCAGGGTGGCCGTTAGGTTGCCCATCTCCACTTGGTCGCACGCGCCCTTTACGGCGCCGCACTCGGTGTGGCCTAGCACCACAATCACCTTTGAACCCGCAATGGCGGTGGCAAACTCCAGGCTGCCCAAGATGTCGGTATTGATGAAGTTACCCGCCACGCGGGCCGAAAACACGTCGCCCACGCCCTTATCGAACACAATCTCGTGGGGCACGCGGCTGTCAATACATCCCAAGATGGCGGCCATGGGGTACTGCCCCTCCGCCGTTTGGCGGACCTGCGCCATGAAGTCGCGCTCAAGGGCCTCGCCGTTGATAAACCGCTGGTTGCCGTCTTTAAGCAGCTGGATCACTTCGGTTGGGGAAAGCGCGGCCTGCGTTTCGGCCGTAAGCGGTGCCGCGAGGTCGCGCGCGGTGGCGGGGTCTTGCGCAGCCGCAACCGGTACATACAGGGTGAAAAGGAAAGCGAACAGAAGGTAGCGCAGCGTAGACAGTTGCATACCAAAGGGGTGGTTGGTCGTAAAGGTTCTATCCCCGCGCGAGCATGCGTGCACGAGCTTTTGAGAGGTGACCACAACTTATTTCCTTCCTCGTTCCCGTTTAATGTAACGGAAATGGTTGGTCTGTACGCGTTTCCCGTCGAGTGGGGCGCTTTAAGCATCGGTCGGGGAGGCGATGAGCGCCTGTTTGGCGCTGCGCTGCAGTTGTTTGATGGCGTATTCGCGCTGCATGGCCTCCGACTGCGTCGCGTGGGCTTCGCTGTACACGAGCGTAACCGGCGTACGGCCGCGGGTGTAGCGGGCGCCGGTGCCGGCGTTGTGCTCGGCCACGCGGCGCGCTACATCCGTGGTGTATCCCGTGTACAGGGTGCCGTCGGCGCAGCGCACCATGTATACAAAGTGTGTAGGCTCCTCCGGCATTGGGGCATTACTTCGATTCCTGCATCGCGCGCTTAACGGCTTTGCGCAGCCGCGGCTGGTGCAAGTGCACCGGAGCTTCTTTCTTGTCTTTGCGAGCGCGCCCCACACGTAGGTTCAGCATCTCAACCAGCAGCGAGAAGCCCATCGCCGAATAGATGTACCCTTTGGCGACATGCGTGCCAAAGCCCTCCGCCATGAGCGTGACGCCAATGAGAAGCAAAAAGCTAAGGGCCAGCATCTTCACCGTGGGGTGCTTATCGATAAATGAAGAGATGCGTGCCGCGGAGAGCATCATGATGCCAATGGCAATGGTGACCGCGATAATCATGACCGCAATGTCCTTGGCCATGCCCACAGCGGTAATGACTGAGTCGAGCGAAAACACAACATCGAGGACAAAGATCTGTGCCACCACGCTGGCAAACGTTGCCTGCGCAGAGGCTGTGTCGTGCTCGTCATCGCCCTCCAGCTTGCCGTGAATCTCGTGCGTGCTTTTGCCAATCAGGAACAGGCCGCCAGTGACCAGGATGAGGTCGCGGCCCGAAAAGGCATGCTCAAACAACGCAAACAGCGGCTTGGTAAGGCCCATGATCCACCCAACGGCAAGGAGGAGCGCCACGCGGCCCACGAGCGCCGCGATGAGTCCCACGCGCCGGGCCAGGGCTTGCTGATCTTCCGGCAGCTTGTTCGAGAGAATAGAGATGAAGACGATATTGTCGATGCCCAGCACGATTTCCAAAATCGTGAGCGTGCCCAGGGCAATCCAGGCTTCCGGGCTGGCAATCCACTCCATGAGCGGTTGATGGCTGATGAGAAAAGATGCGATCAAGCACCTGTAGCATCCCCATCAGCGACCGACAATGCGTGCTTATTTTTGTGTAGAATTTGTTAAGATATGACGCTTGGGCAGATGGTCATGATGCGGTAACGGCACGCCCGGCGCCCGCGTCATTCAAACGGCTCAGATAGAAAGCGGGACAGCGTGTCGACCCGTTCGCGCTCAAGAAGCGGCTCAAGCGCCTGAATGATGAGGCTCACGCACGTTGCGCGGTACATCAGGCTCTCGTCGGCCCGACCGTTATCGAACGTTTGCTGCTGAATCTGCGTGTTCAGCATCATCCAGTGGCACTTCATCTCCATGTACTGAAGCGCCAGCCCGCGCATCAGCTCATCGGGCGTTTCGATATTTAGCAATCCCTTGCAGATGCGATTTCGCAGCCCCGAGACATACATGTGCACCGCCCGCCGTTGCGCGCTTGTGCTGCCCTCCCAGTTGCCTAGCACTTCGGTCCATTGGTCGTCGAGATCTTCGCGCAGGGCAGCTTCAATGGTGCGGTGGGCGTCCGGAACAGAGTCGATGGCAGTCACAAGGCAAGAGCGTAAGTACGAAATGGTAAAACGAACACCTTAAGAATAGCCGGCGGTCGGCGCAAGGATTCCGCAGATACCGACATGGTTACAGGAATCCGGTGCTCCAAAAAGATCGTCATGTTTGGCTTCAGGCCAGGGCAATCGCATGAGTAACCGTGCAAACAACACGTGCGCTTCAAAGATGGCTCGTGCTTCCGGGGCATGCCGTCGTCTTTTTGCATACCATCCCTGAACGGCGTCAGGACGAACCTTAAATTGATGCGATTGCCTGGGTTTTAGGCAGCGGGCTTGAGTAACAGTATGCGTTTTGGTATTATGATATGTTCGTGCTGCTATATCGAAGCAGCACCTTACAGCCTCTTATGCCTATGGCTACTTCAACGTCTTCACCGCCGGCCGAATGGTACGAAGCGCAGTGGACGGCGCTGTGCAATGTGCTGGGAACGGACGACCCGTCGGAAGTGGTGCCGCGTGTGCGCACGCTGCATGAGCAAATGCAACGGCTCGACGAGCAAAACAGCCGGGGCGAAGGGCTCGTGACGGTGAGCGAGGTCGAGGATGTGTTTCAGCAGATGAACCAGCGGCTGGAGCGCCTGCGCGACCGCAACCGTACGTTGGTCGAGCAGCTGGAACACGGCGGGGGCGCCGATCGCAAGGAGGCGGTCTTCCGGGCCCTGCACGACGAAACCGAGGCCCTGCTGGATGCCCTGGGCGTAGCGTCGATTGACGAGGCCCGCAACCGCGTGCAGTCGCTGACCAACCACCTGGAGCGGCTGTACCGCGAGAAAGAGAAGCTGGTGAACGCCGGCTACGAATCGGTAGACGCGCTGCTCGACGACCTGCACAAGGCCGAGGTACGCGCAGAGAAATACAAAAAGCTGAAGCGCGAGAAGCAAAAGCTGAAGCAGACCAAGCGCACGGCCACAGGCAGCATTCGACCCGATACCGCCGTGCTGCAGGCGGCTACGGCGCTGCGCCGGGTGCTGGGCATCGACACGGTGGGCGAGGCGCAGGCCGTGGTGCACACCCTGGAATCCATCGAGCAACAGCTGCGCAAGCTGCTGCCGGCCGATGCGGCCCCTGAGGATATGCCTTCTGATGCCGGCGAAGCCGAGAATGCGCGGAAGGCGCCCGACCTCATCACGCGCATCGAGGCGTACGCCACCGCCCTGCACGAGTCCGACCCGGTGCGCGTGTTGCCCAAGAAGCTGCGGAATTTATTGGGCATCGAGTCGGTGCCCGACGCGCAACAACTGGCCGATATGATTCGGGGCATGGCCGAAGAAATCGACACGCTCAAAGAGCAACACGCTGCTCTCGACGCCACCGGCTTTGAGGTGCCGGAGATTATCGATCACCTGCAGGCCCTCCGCGGCGCGCGCTCGCCGGCCGACCGGCACCTGCCCGCCACCGAAGCCGCGAGCATGCGGCTGCTCATCAACACGCTGGAGACGCAGCTCGATGCGCTTCAAGACCAGCAGCGCATCCTGATTGAGCACGGCTTGCAGAACGCCGAGACGGCCGTGCAGCGCGTCGAACAGCTGGAGCACGACCGCAAGCAGCTGGCCGAGCATCTCGCGCAGGTGATGGAGACCTTGCAAGCCCCGCCCCCGCCGCCGACTGACCCCGCGCCCCCGGCCGATCCGGCCCCTACGCCGCACCGCACGCCGCCGGTGGTCCCGTCGGATGTTCTCGCGCGCCTCGACGCGGACGGCTGCGACGTGGTGAACGATTTGACGGTGGGCGCCTTCTGCCTCGACGATGCCGGCGTTGTGCAATGCGCCAACGCCATGGCCCTCGAGGTGCCGGGCATTACAGCGAGCGATCCGGCCTCCGTTGTAGGAAAGCCGTTCTTCGATGCCCTCGCACCGGCTGCGCGCACGCCGCTGTTCTACGGGCGCTTCGCAACCGGCGTAGCCCAAGAAGCCCTCGACACCGCGTTTCTTTACACGTTTACAGCCGCCGGATACACGCCGCGGGCGTTCGCCGTTCATATGTATCGCGCATCTACCGGAACGTGGCTACTCCTGCGTCCCCTCACCGCCCCGTAAACCGAACCGTGGGAACGCACACGCCACGCAGTGTTTTGACGTTGGCCGGTTCATCTTACCTTTGCTTACGGACGTAATGGCCTGCCATGAGCGATTCGGCCCACCCATCACTTCCTGAATCGGAGCGCCCTTCATTTACGCCCGCCGAGGATGCGGCGGCCCGCGCCGCGACCACGCACACGCTGGAGCACCTGCCGCAGGTGTTGCAGGAGGCCTTGTCGGGCATGCAGCAAGAGACCGAGCGGGCCGCAGGGGCGCTGCACGCCGCCCGCGCAACCATCGACGGATTGCAGGAGGCCCTGGCTGCCAAAGAGCGCCGCATCGAGGCCTTAACCTCCGAGTGCAATCGGCTGGAAGCCGCCAACAAGCGCCTGATGGAAGAGGCCGATGCGCTGGAGGGGACGAACGAGGACCTCAACATGATCATTGAAAACCTGGAGGAGCAGCTGGCGCAGTACCCCGAGGTGGCCGACGACGAAACGCTGCTGCACCTGCAGGCGCCCCCGCACGAGGTGCGTCGTCAGCTGAACGCCTTCATCGAGGCCATCGATCGGTACCTGGAGGCGCCAGTGCCCGAAACCTTGCAAGCCGCGCTATCGGCGGTGAAAGATCGTGCCCCCCAATCGTCCTAAGCATATCTTATGAGTGAAGACGCTGCGTCGAAGTCCGTTCGGGTTCAAATTTTGGGGCGAGAATACGCACTCCGTGTCTCGGCCGAAGATGAGGAGCACACCCACCGCGTGGCGCGCGTGGTGCACGAGCGCATGAAAGCCTTTCGCGCGGCGCATCCCGAGCAGGACGAGCTCACCACCGCCGTCATTACAGCCCTCGGACTGGCCGATGAGCTCCACACGGTCAACGAACAGCGCGATCAGGAAGCGGAGCAAGCGGCCGCCGCGTTGCACAAGCTGACGGAGCAACTCGCGGAAGCCGTTGCCGATGCAGCGCTTCCGGAACCAGAAGAGGCCGTCCCATCGTCCACTGCGGATGCATAGATTGCCCGCCGGTATCCGCGGTCCTCGCTTGCTTCGTCTTATCCGTTGGCTATGATTCTTTCATTTCTGGTTGCGTCGTCTACCGTCGTATTCACCATGGATATGCTGGTGGTTTTCGGCATCATCGGGTGCGCGCTTCTCTTGTTTATCACCGAAGTGTTGCCGCTCGACGTGTCGGCCATTGCCGTGATGGTGTTGGTGATGGTGCTGGAGCCGTGGACGGGCGTGTCGCCGAGCGACGCGGTATCGGGCTTTTCGAGCGCGGCCACGCTCACGGTGCTCGCCATGTTCATCATAAGCGAGGGCGTGCGGCGTACCGGACTGCTGCAATCCATTGGCAACCGGATCGTGGCGTGGGCCGGCGGCCGATCCTTTCGGGCCTACGGGGCCTTGGTGGGCGTTTCGGGCACCACCGCCGGATTCATTAACAACACGCCCGTGGTGGCCATGATGATACCCATGGTGATGAGCATCGCGCGGCGCACCAACACGTCGCCCTCGAAGTTGCTCATGCCTGTGTCCTTTGCGGCCATGATGGGCGGCATGCTCACGCTCATCGGCACGTCAACAAACATTTTGGCGAGCGACGTGAGCGCCCGGCTGTTGGGCCACCCTTTTTCCATGTTTGAGTTCACAAGTCTGGGGGCCCTCGTACTTGTGGCGGGCACCATTTACTTGCTCACCCTGGGGCGCGCGCTGCTTCCGGTGCGCGTGAAGCCGCAGGACGACCTGACGGAGGAGTTTGCCCTGAGCAACTACCTCGCCGAGGTGACGGTGCACGCCGATTCGCCGCTCATTGGAAAGGTGGTCGAGACCACGATGGCTGCCCTCCACGTTGATGTTGACGTGGTGCATCTGGTGCGCGACGGGAACGTCTTTCCGGCGCCCATTGGCAACAAGCAGTTTCGGGCGGGCGACACGCTGCTGCTGCGCACCGGCCGCGAAGAGCTGCTTCAGCTCATGAGCACCCAGGGATTGGAGCCGGCCGGGTCGAGCACCATCACCGAAGAAGACTTTGACGTACCGGGCGAGTCGCTAGTCGAGGTGGTGCTGCTTTCGGAAAATCCGTTGGTTGGCGAGACGCTTCGCTCCATCCGCTTTGCGCAGCGCTACGATGCGCTCGTGCTGGCAATTCGCCGGCGGGGCGAGGTCCTAAACAACCATCTGGATAGCATTCCGCTGCAGGGCGGCGATACGCTGCTCGTGCAGGCCGCCTCGGCCTCGTTGCAGCGCTTGAACAACAACCGCTCGTTTGTGGTGGTGCAGCAGCAAGAGGCGCCGGAATACCGCACGGAGAAGCTGCCCATTGCGCTGGCCATTCTGGCCGGCGTGGTGGGATTGGCCGCGTTTGAGGTGGTGCCCATTTTGGAATCGGCGCTGGCCGGCATTGTGGCTATGGTGGTGACCGGCTGCGTGCAGCCCAACGAGATGTACCGATCCGTTGACTGGAGCGTCATCTTTTTGCTGGCGGGGCTCATTCCACTGGGCATGGCCCTCGAGCGCTCGGGGGCCGCGGCCTACATGGCGCACTACTTGGCGAGCAGCGTGGACGGGTTGCCCGTGGTGCTCATTTTGTTTCTGTTTTACCTGTTTACGGCCGTAATCACCGAGGTGCTGAGTAACAACGCGAGCGTCGTGCTCATGATACCCATCGCGATTGAGTCGGCCCAGCTGGTGGGCGGCGATCCGTTCTCGTTCGTGCTTGTCGTTACCTTTGCCGCAAGCACGGCGCTTATGACGCCCGTGGGCTACCAAACGAATCTGATGGTGTACGGCCCCGGCGGCTACCGGTTTACCGACTTCTTTCGCGTGGGCGCGCCGCTGCAGCTCATTCTGGCTGTTGTAACGTGCGGCGGCATCTGGGCGCTTTGGGGCGTGTAGGGCTGCGTTGGGAGCGCGCTGGGCACACGTAAAGCCCCCACGCGTTGAGCTAGCGCATGTACTTGTTTGTCAGCTTTTTCTGCGCATGATTCTTCCCATTTACGCCTACGGCCACGACGCGCTGCGGGCCGAAACGCACCCGGTGACCGAAGACTCCGACGCGTTGCAGCAGCTCATTGATGACATGATTGAGACGATGCACGCCGCGGCGGGGATTGGGCTGGCCGCCCCGCAGGTGGGCCGCACCGAGCGCCTCTTTGTGGTCGACGTTTCGGCCCTGGCGGATGACTTCGACGAGCCGTTGCCGCCCCAGCCGATGGTCTGCATCAACCCCAAGATTGTGGATGAGAGTGAGGCGACGGTTGAGTACGAAGAAGGCTGCCTGTCGATTCCGGAGATCCGTGAAGCGGTGACGCGCCCCGAGCAGGTGCGCCTGCAATACCTCGACCGCTCGTTTGCGCCGCAGGAGTACGCCGTCGGCGAGTTTCTGGCGCGCGTCATTCAGCACGAGTACGACCACCTGGAGGGCGTGCTGTTTACCGACTACCTCAGCAGCTTTCGCAAGCGATTGCTCAAGCGCCGCCTGCGCCGCATCGCCGAAGGCGACGTCGACGCCGGGTACCCCCTCGTCGCCCGCGATGGCTCGACCGTCGAACCCGCCTCGCAGCTATAAAAAGAGGTTGACGGTGAGCACGTGCAGCGGGTCGCGCACAAACGGTTCAAGCATAAACGCGTAGCCGACGCGCAGCTTGAGCGTCCCCAGGGTGTGGCGAATGCCAAAGCCCGCCGTGGGCCGCATCCCGTCCATGCCATCGTCGCTGATGCGATCGGCGCCGGCCCGCAGCGTCATCTTCTGTAGCGGGCGGTACGCCACGCCCAGGCGCGCACGCTGGTCGTAGCGCCGCACCGTCTCGGTGGTAAATTGGTTGACGAGGCGGCCGCCGCCCTGCCGCACCACACGTACACGGCGCTCGCGCTCTACGATCCGCGTTTCGTATTCAGCCATCACGCGGAAGCGGCCGTCGGCTATCGTGTAATGGCTACCCACGCGCACCCGCACCGGAAAACGGTCGGAGCTGCTTTGGCCGCCCACCGCGCCGGTGTCCCAGTTGTACGTCGCCAAAATGTCGTTTGCGGCCAGGGCTACCGTTAGTTGCGGGGTGGCGCGGTACGTGGCCCCCAGGTCAACGCCAAACCCAACAGAGGCATCGGTGACATCGTAGTAGTTGGCTTGGTAGAGATTCAACGCGACGCCCGCGGCGAACTGTTCGCTAAAGCGATTGCCAAACGCCAAGAAGAGGTTGTACTCGTCGGTTGAGAGGGTGCCGGTACGAAAGCCATCGGCGTTGCGGGCGTCGATGGTGCTCACGCCTGCGTGAATGACGCCCACTTCGAGGCCCGCCGTGGGCCCCAGCGGCGTCTGAAAGGCAGCAAACTGCAACGACCGATCGAACGTCATGAGCGCCGCCGAGAGCTGCACGTGCTGGCCCGTTGCGTAGGCGGCCAGCGCCGGGTTGTAGTACGCGCTCACGTCGCCCGACACGTCGGCCGTTTGCGCATTGCCCAGTGCCATGCCCCGCGCCCCAAAGCCGAGGCGCGCAAAGGCCCCAGGCCCCACCGCTTGGGCAGCGGCCGGCGGAACGAGGCCCAGCAGCACAAACGCAGCGCCGGCGGCCCATAGGCAAACAGAACGAAAAGAAATCATGACGCCGGGTTAGTCAATCAGGAGAATTTTTCCGCGGGCGGTGGCCGAAGGCGTTTGCACCTCGTAAAAGTACGGCCCGTTGGGCAAACGCAAGCCGCCAGCCCCGCGTCCGTTCCAGGCCACCTCGTGCTCGCCCGCTTGCGGGGCTTCGTCGCGTAGCACGCGCACCTCGTTCATGCCAAAGTCGTAGATGCGCACCGTAACGCTACCGGCCTGCTCGGTGGCGTACCGGATGCGCGTTTGGCCATCGGCCGAAGGAGTGAACGGGTTCGGATAGGCGTACGTGCGTACCGCAGGCACCGCCTCGCTGGGCGTTTCTGGTTGCAGCGGAACGTTCACGCGAAAGAGCTGCCATGTGGGGTGCGTGCCGAGGTCGCCGTCGATGAGGGCACCCTCGTTGGTGGTGCGCAGCAGGCCCTCGGTGGTGCCCACCCACAGGGCGCCCGTGGTGGTGGCGAGGCTGCGCACCCCTACGCCGGGCGGCAGGCGCACATCGGCCGCGGGCACGTCGAACTGCTGCACCGCTTCCCACGAGCGGCCGCTGTCCGTCGACACGAACAGCCCGTCGTCGCCGCCCGCATACACAACGGTGTCGCCGGCGGCCGTGCTGCGAAAGGCAAAGTCAAAGATGCGCTGGCCGAGTAAGGTCTGTTCGATGGTGCGCCCGCCGCCGCGCACGACGGTAACGCCAAAGCGCTCGGGTCGTTGGGTGCTTCGGTTGAGGGCCCAGCTGGCCATCCACAGCGGATTGCGGCCCGGCGCGGGCTGCTCGGCAATGCGCACCACCGCATCGCCGGTGGGGGCATTGGGCGTTCCATCGAAGGGCACGTGTCGCCAGGCGCGGTCGCTGCTTCCGGCCACCGGCTCCGAGTAGTTGAATCCGTTGGCGGTGCCCACCCAGGCGGTACCGGTCTCGTCGACGACGACGCTGTACGCAAAGTGGTTCAGAAAGCCCTGCCGCGATTGCGTGGGCGCGACCAGCGGGAAGTTGTATGCTTCGGTGGGCGTGATGAACGAGGCGGTGTCGGGCGGGAGGACGATGCGCTCCCACGTTTGACCGTTATCAACCGAGCGCCGCAGCCCGCTTGCCGCGCCGGCCACCCACACGGCCGTTGTAGAGGGCACGTAGGCGATGCTTTGGGGCGTTGCGCTCTCTTCCTGCACCGTGGGCACCGCCGGAAGGGTATTGGCGCCGTACTGCACCGTCGTATCGGTGGGGCTGTCGAGTGCAGGGGGGCGCTGCGTAAACGTTTCGCCGCCGTCGGTGGAGAAGAGGAACCCGCCCGCCGCTGCGCTGCCGCCGCCGGCATCGAAAGCCAGGCCGGCCCACAGCACGGTGCGCGCAGGGGTGGCGTCGACATCGAGCCCGAAGACCACGTTTTCGCCGCTTGTGAGCGCCGGGGCCTCTGCCGCCAGGAAGTTGGTGGTGCCGTTGGGCGCCAGGTAGATAAGCGGCCCAAACCAGAGCGAGTCGCCGGTGGCCGTCATCACCTGCACCAGGTTGCTGGGCGGGCCGCCCACAGGGCGGAGCATCGGCGGGGTGGCGGGGCGTTGCGGCGCGGGTTGGACTTGCGCGTGCGCCGCGCCGGCCATCAACCAACCGCTCACGAAAAACATCCAGAACAAACGCATCATGGCGAGGCCTCGGGGGCGTCAGCGGGAACGAAGCGAATACGGCCCTGCACCTGGTTGCTCACCAGGCTGTCGTTGTCGATGGCGTACACGCGGAGGGTGTACTGCGTGTTGAGGGTAGCCGGCACGCCCACGTTGAGGCGCGCTTCGTAGCGGTTGCCCGCAGCCGGTTGCAACGGTCCGCTGATGGCAGCCTGTGGGGCGCTGGCCGGCGCCAACGTGTACACCACGCGGGCCACCGCGCCGTCGGCATCAGCGGCGCGCACGCCCATGTCAATCAGCACGCGAGCGGTGCCGTCTGAGACTTGATCGGGCGGAAGCGCCGCAGCGTTTATGCTGTCGGGTGCGTACTGAAAGGCCCCCACCTGTGGCGGGGTGGGCGTTGGGGCTACGCCCGATGGGTTGTTGTCGCACGCAGCCAGTATCAGCAGCACGCCGCAGACGCCATACCAGCGCCATCGAAACGGATTCATGTTAGGCCACGGTGATTGGTTGGAAGCTGAAGCACAGAAGAAAGATGGCAATGCAGGCGTAGCCCAGGTAGCGCTGGCGGCGCGTGAGCGGTTGCTCGTAGCGCACCGGCGGGTGCTCTACCCGCACCAAGAAGATGATGATGAGCACCCAAAGAAACCAGCCGGTGTACCCAATGTGGGTAATGCCCAGCCAGCGCGCCCCGCCCACCGCAAGCAGCAGCCCGGCAAGGGACGGGGCAATGTGCTCATGCGCGCCATTCATGATGCGGTACAGCAGACCGTAAAACAAGCCGGCCATCAGAATCCAGGCTCCTTCGCCCAGCCACACCGACTGTTCCGCCAGCCACGGCCGGATGTCGTCCATAAACCCAATGCCGCCCGACCACAGCAGCAACAGGACAAAGCCGCGCGCAAGGCGCCGGTGCCAGCGACGACCAAAAAGGGCATACAGAATGTGACCGCCGTCCAGTTGTCCGACAGGCAGCAGGTTTAGGGCGGTAAAAAAGAGCCCCAGCCAGCCGGCAAACAGCACCGGGTAATGATAGATTTCGTACATCGGCGGCACGTGCGCAAAGAACTGCGACAGGAACCAAAAGAGGGGCGTTTGGCCGATGAGGATCACCGTTGCGCTTTGGGCGGGCAGGCGCTCGGCGGGAAACGCGCCGTGTTGCTGAATGTAGGCCTTCAGCGCCTCGTGGCCGGGTTGCGTGAGGAGATACTCGGGGCCTGGGAGCGTGGCGAACCCATACAAGAGAACGCCGAGCGCCACAACGAAGCCTGCGAGGGGGCCCGCGGCGCCAATGTCGAACAGGATGCGCGTGGAGGGAATGGGGTCGCGGATGCGAATGACGGCCCCAAAGTTTCCGATGCCATTAAACGGAAACGGAATGTAGTAGGGCAGCGATGCGTTGATACGATGGTGCCGCGAGGCGAAGTAGTGCCCAAACTCGTGCACCGTAAGGAAGCCTACAAGGGGCACGGCGTACCGCAGGCCATCGACCACCGCCAGCCACCATCCCATGTCGTTGTAGAGCAGCACGCGGCTGGCCCACTGAGCGCCCGCGTAGATCGTAGAGACCACGGTGAGCACGAAAAGGAGCGCATGCAGCCAGTAGCGGTTGCGTGGCGGAGCGGCCGACGACGCGGCCGAAGCATCAGAAGGCGCAGTAGAAAAGGGGCGCACAGAGGCGAGCGGGGCTGAAGCGAAGGGTAATGAGCCACGTTTCGCGTACGCCCCCTTCCGCCCGATGTTCATCCGCCGCCCAAAAGCGTCATTTTCGCCTGCAACGCGTCATCATCCACGTCGGCAAGCAGGTTGCGGGTATCCACAATGGCCGGGGCATGGTCGGCGATGAGGGCCGCATCAAACGCCGCATGGTCGGTGATGATGACGGCCACGTCGTGGTTGGCGAGCACCTCTGGCGTGCAGTCGACCTTCTCGATGGTGCGCCGCGTGCCATCGGGCTGCGGTACCGTGAACCCATCTACGTGCGGATCGGCAAAGTGGATGGTGTCGATGCCTTTGGCGCGCAGCTGCTTGATGACGGTTTCGGCCGGGGAGTGGCGCGTATCGTCCACGTTCCCTTTAAAGGCAACGCCCAGGATGAGGACGCGTGCGTCGGACAGCGCGATGGGCTGTTTGGCAATGGCTTCGACCACCGCCTCGGTGACGTAAAACGGCATGCCCTCGTTGATGCGGGCCGCGAGGGTGATGAAGCTCGTCTCGAAGTCGTAGCGCTTGGCAATCCAGGCCAGGTAGTGCGGGTCGATGGGAATGCAGTGGCCGCCGAGGCCCGGGCCCGGGTAGAACGGCATAAAGCCGAAGGGCTTTGTTGCAGCGGCCTCTACGACCTCCCACATCGAAACGCCGCCCATGCGGTCGCAAAGGCGGGCCAGCTCGTTCACCAGCGCGATGTTGACCGACCGGAAAATGTTTTCCAGCAACTTTTCCATCTCGGCCACTTTGGGGTTGGCCACCGTGTGCACCTCGCCGACGATGGCATCGAGCGCGCGCCGCGTGAGCTCGGTGCACACCGGCGTGACGCCGCCTGCGACCACCGGCGTGTTGGCGGTGGTGTACTCTTTGTTGCCGGGGTCGATGCGCTCGGGGCTGAACGCCAAAAAGTAATCCTCGCCGAGGGTCCACCCGTGGTCGCGGCCCTCGCGGTCTAGGATGGGCTGCACCACGCCTTCTGTGGTGTTGGGATAGGTGGTGCTCTTCAGGATAACCAGCTGCCCAGGTCGCAGGTGGTCGGCAATGGACTGGGCCGCGGACTCAATGTAGGTCGTGTCTGGCTCCTTCTGAGGAGTAACGGGCGTCGGCACGCAGATGTAAAACACGTCGACATCGGCGCACGCCTCAAAGGACGTCGTGCCCTGCAGCGTCTCCTGATCAACCAAGCTGCGCACGTGGTCGTCGTCGAGGTCTTCAATGTAATTGTCGCCGGCGTTGAGGCGCGCCACCCGTTGCTCATCTACGTCAATGCCGATGGTGGAAAACCCTTGGGCCGCATATTCAACGGCCAGCGGCAGGCCCACATACCCCAGCCCAATAATGCCAATGGTCGCGGATTTGTCGTGCAGGCGGTCGGCCAATTGCTGGGCCGGTCCGCTCAATGCCGGGCCGGCGGGTGGGGCTTCGCCATTGGGCGTCGATACGTGGGTTGGGCTGTTCATACGTGCAGGTCAAAAGTGAGGAGGTACGTCGTTATGCAGGGCCGTCACGGGCCGGACGGGCGGATCAGGACCGGGCGCTCGTTGGAGGTAGGGACGGCCTGAATGCTAAGGTCGAACTGCCGGCACGGAATGCCCAGGGCCGCGCATCGTTCGTGCAGGCGAAGGCGCTTGCGAGCCGACAGGTGGTCGGTTGTAATGATAAGCGTCTCGATGTCGTGCGCTTGGCACAGCGCTTCGAGGCTGCCGCCGCGCCCCAGCACCTGGAGGCCCTGGATGCGCTGGCCCTGTTTGAGTGGATCGTCGTCGAGGAAGCCCACGGGAACAAGGTCGAGGTGGTCATTTTGCCGGAGCTCGCGCACCGCGAGACTACCGGCGGCGCCGGCGCCATAGAGCAGCGCGCGCGCCCCCTGGTTGGCCTTGGACGCCAAGTACTGCCGCAGGCCGCGAAATCCGAAGCGCACGCCGGTCACCGCCAGGGTGACGGTCATCCAGTCGATGATGAGCACAGCCAGCGACACGCGATTGGGGCCCTGCCACGCCGCAATGAGGCCGCCCACGACGAGTGACGCAAGGGCCGTTGCGGCGCCGGCACGAACAATCTCGGGCGTTCCGGCATGGCGCCAGATGCCGCGGTATAAGCCCATCGCGTAGAAAACAGCAATTTTGATGCCCACGACAAGGGGCAGGAGCAGCGTCAACTGCTCTTCATGCGGCACCGACAAGCCCTGTTCAAACCGAAGGTAGTGGGCAAGGACAAAGGCCGCGGCCACCAGCACCATATCGGCGAGGACGCCAAGAAAAGCTTTCCAGCGATCGCCAAACAAGCGATACAGCAAGTGCGAGGGGTTGCGGCGCCGCGAGGCGGCGGCGCCGTGCCCGTCGCCTTGCGTGGGAGCGCCCGACGACTCGTACACGTCGGCACGGGCCAGCTGAATGCCAAACACAATCAGGGCGATGGCCCAAAAGCCCATGAGGGCGTAAAAGAGTTTGAGGTCAACGACGAGGGCTGCCAGCGCGAGCCCGCCGGACAACAGGCTGAGGCCGTACAGCATCAGCACGGCATGGCGCTCCGACAGTCCGAGAAAGACCAGCCGGTGGGAGGTGTGGTCGCGGCCTCCTTGCGAGACCGCGCGGCCCGCGAGCTTGCGCACGAAGGTGACGAGGGTCGTATCCAGAATGGGCACTGCCAGAACCGCCACAGGCACAAGAACGGCGGCACCCTGCACCGCCGGCGGCACCTCTTGCTGAATCATGACGGCCAGGCTGGCAATCAGGTAGCCGAGGAAGAGGCTGCCGCAGTCGCCCATGAAAATGCGGGCGGGGTTAAAATTGAAGACGAGGAACCCCAGCGATGCGCCGCTCACCACCAGTCCCCACAGCACAGCCACCGGCTGGCCAACCCAGGCAGCAAATCCGGCCATCACGAGGGCGGCAATGCCGGCAATGCCGGCCGCGAGGCCGTCCATGTTGTCAAGGAGGTTGATGGCATTGGTGATGCCCACCACCCACAAGAACGTGAGCGGAAACGAGATCCAGATCGACCAGCTTTCGGCAAATGCGTAGCCGGCAAACAGGAGCAGAGCGGTGGCTATGCTTTGGGCCGCGAGCTTTGCGCTGGGCTGAACGCCGTACCGATCATCGATGAAGCCCACCACAAACATCAGCAGGGCACCGCCGGCAATAAGGAAGGAGGCCTGCGACGGACCGCTGCCCATCCAACCGGCAAAAACGGCCGGCGCGATGGCCAGGCCGCCCATCAGCGCCGTGGGCGTCTCGTGCCACCGATCGGCCTCGGGATAGGCGAGCCACTCGCGGGCGTGAGCTAACCGAATAACAAGCGGCGTAAACAGAAGCGTGGCAAAGAACGCAACACTTCCCGCGATGTACCAGGGCCAATTCATGTTGGTCGGACGTATGGTGTCACGTGCACGTTGTGAACCAAGGAGGAAGATAAATTGCATGAAGCAGCAAAGGCTTCACGCTTGTGAACGGACAATGTCGCCCGTATGTGTGCCACGGTGTAGCCCCGCAGGTCCCCTCCCCACAAGAAATAGCTTCTTCTTTGTCTAAGACGCAAAGGGTGACCCTAGCGTAACATGCGTGCCTTTGGGCCAGCAGCGGCCATAACGTGTTACGAGGCCGCCGGAGCTGGGCGTGGCCGCTGCTTTTCGTAGGCGATCACATCGTCAAGAATGTCTTCTGTGGTGTGTTGGGGGGCATAGCCCACCACCGAGCGAATCTTATCGAGGTTGGGCGTGCGCCGCTTCATGTCTTCGAACCCCGGCCCGTAGACCTCTTCGTAGGGGATGTGGTCAATCGCTGCGGAGGAGCCGGTGCGCGCGATGACACGCGCGGCGAGATCGTTGATCGTGACTTCTTCGTGGTTGCCGATGTTAAAGATTTCGCCTTCGGCCGCGGGGGCGTCGAGCAACGCACGCACAGCCGCCACCGCGTCGCGCACATGGGTAAAGCACCGCGACTGCGTGCCGTCGCCAAATACCCGCACGGGGCCACCCGCGAGGGCCTGGCGTACAAACGTGGGGATGACCATGCCGTACTGGCTAGACTGCCGCGGGCCTACCGTATTAAAGAACCGCATGCACACCACCGGCACATCATACTCGTCGTAGTACGCGCGCGCCAGGAATTCGTCCATGGCTTTCGAGCAAGCATAGGCCCACCGCCGCTTTTCAGGCGTGCCCAGCGTCCAGTCGTCACCTTCGGAGAGGTCGTTGAGCGACGGGTCCTTTTGCATGGCCTTCCCGTACACTTCCGACGTGGAGGCAAGCAGCACCTTCTTGTCAAGATGATGGGCGAGTTGCAAAACGTTTTCGGTGCCGCCCACATTGGTCTGAATCGTTTCCACCGGATGCTCCATGATGCGCTTCACACCCACCGCGGCGGCGAGATGGATCACCGCATCGCACGGGCGCATGATCTGCTCAAGCGTGTGCGCGTCGAGGACGTTGCCTATGGTAAGCGCAAACCGATCATTGCTGGCAAGATGCTCGATGTTCGTGCGCCGACCGGTCGATAGGTTGTCGAACGCATGAACCGAGTGGCCGTCAGCGAGGAGGGCATCCGCCAGATGGCTGCCTATAAAGCCGGCTCCGCCAGTAATGAGGTAGCGCATGGGGCATTCACTAAGCAAAAAACGAAAGCAGAAGAGGCTGGCCGTACGGATATGTTAACAGCCAGCACAAACCAGTAGCTAATGTAAGAGACGGGGCAAGGAATCGCTACCCCGAAATCTAGGCTTTCAAATAAGACGCAATGAAAGCTCGTTAGGGAAAGAGGGGGCGCGGTTAGGCGTGCTGCGCCCATACCCGCTCTGCAAATTCGTAGAACGGCTGCTTTTGGTGAATCCAGCCGAAGTGAAGGATGAAGGGCGTCACGTACATGTAGTCACCAAACCCGGGGAGCTTCGTGACGAGGGAAATGAGCGTATCGCGCAGGCCTTCCAGGGGAATGCCGCGCAGGCTGTACGTAAAGCGGGAGCTGTAGTACCGGCAGCGCACGGTGCAAAAGTCCGGGTCGTAGGTTGTGAGCCCTTCAATGAAGTCAAGCTGCGGACTGTTGATGCCCTGCCACCACGGGAAGACGGGCACGTTGCGTTTGCTCATGGCCATGGCCAGGCTCCACTCGCAGGTTTCTTCCGAGCGCCCCTCGTCGAGGCGGCTCCGAAAGTGCATGGCATCGACCTGGTCGAGGAACGAAGACGCCAGGGCGCACACTTCCTCAGTAAGCGCGTCGTCTTGGGCGTAAATCATGCCCGCTTGTACGCGGGGAAGGTGCGTGAGGCCAAACCGGCGAAGGGTGCGCTGGCGGCGCATCAGCAGCATGTCCAAAAGGACGCCTGCCCCCTTCGGCCCGCCAAAGAAAAAGTCGGCGCGTTGCAATCCGGTAGCCGTAAACGGATACGACGACAGTTGGGCCCACAGCGGGTCGGGGTTGCGGCAGAACACCATATCGGCATCCAAGAAAAGGGACCGGTCAAAGGGCTTGAACCGGTCCAGCGAATGCTTGAAGCCAACGATGGAGTGGTGGGGTTCGGGGAGATCTTCCAAAACCGCGAACGCATCGCTTAAACCGCGCGCCGCGAGGGCCGCTTGGTGATGGGGCGGGCAATAGAGGGCTACGGGCCGGGTGGTATCATACCGCCGCAAGGTCTCTACCGAAGCTACGACGTGATGCACATACCGCTCCGGACCGTAGCTGTGATAAACGTACCCTTCGGTGGGGGAGGACATGGAGTGTGGATTGATTCATTGGTCCGCGAGCCGCGCAGCGGCGCCCGGTGGCTAGCGGGAGGCAACCGCCTCGCGTTTTGCACGCAGGCGCTTCATCAGAAAGTCGTAGCTGCGTTTGCGTATCATGGTTTGGAACGAGCGCGCATAGCCTTCGGCCGTGCTCACGCCATCCAGAATAATATCTTCGGCCCTCCACGTTCCATCGCTGCGGCGTAAGATGTAGTTGACGGGCGTGCGGGTGTTCTTGTACTCGGTGATGGTGCGCACAAAAGCGCTGTCGCCCACCACCTCGATCGTGTCGTAGGTAACCTTCGAGTTGTACACCTCCAGGTCGGCCAGCGACTGCGCCCGCACGATGTCGCGGAAGACGGCGACAAACTCATCCTGCTGCTTGGCGGACAGGTCGCTCCAGTACGGCCCCAAGGCTTGCTTGCCCATCGCGCGAAAGTCGATCACGCTGTTGATGAGCGTTTTGAGGCGCTCGCGTTGCGCCTCGGAAAAGTTCTTGGTGTCGCCCTCCAGGATGGCCTTGATTTGCTGGTCGCGCTCGGTCAGCATCTGGCGGATTTCGGCCGCGGCCCGCTCAGCCGATTGGGCGTGAACCATCGGCACGGCGCTTAGAAGAACGACGACAGCAAGCAACAACGTGCGAAAATGTCTCATGGCAAGAAGCAGTTTGTCAGAAAGCACAGGAGCGATGCAAGGCACCGTCCGTTACGGGTTGGGTTCAACAAGCATGCCGGACTTAGTGCGGTCGACGAGCACGCCGGTTGCTCGGTAAAGCCGCAGTACCGCGACGTTAAAGTCACGCACGGCCTGCCAGTAGCGTACCTCGGCGTCCAGATTGGCCTGCACGGCCTGTACCAAATTGTCCACATTGCCCACGCCCAGGTCGAAGTTGATCTGCTCGGTGCGCAGCCACTCTTTGGTGAGGTCGAGCGACGCTCTGCGCGATTTGAGAGCGGCCTGTGCGATGAGCAGCTTGCGAAAGGCTTCTTCTGTTTCAAACTTCACGAGCTGCCGGGCGCCATCGAGCTGGTACCGCACGGCGGCCAGCTGGGCCTGCGCCTGCTCGACGCGCGCTTCGGTCTGGAAGAAGTTCAGGTTTTGTTGGATGCCAATGCCGGTGCGCGTGCCCTGGCCCCGGTAGGGGTCGTTGATGTAGGCATTTTCCTGGCGGTAACGCCCGGGCGTGCCGCGGATGGTGTACGACGCTTGCAAGCCCAGTTTCGGATAGTAGTCGGAGCGGGCCACGGTTACCTGCGCCTTGCGGGCTTGAATGCCGGCTTGCGCCTGATTAATCTCGGGGCGGCGGCGCAGCGCCATCGTGATGTAGTGCTGCAGCGCGTCGGGGGCGATGGAGACGTTGAGCGGCTGCAGCGGGCCGGCAGCGGGGGCAAACGCCGTCGTGTCGGACAAAAAGAGCTGGCGTTGCAGGGCGGCGCGGGCGGTGGCTTGTTGCTCGCGAATTTCGACGACCCGCCGCTGGTATTCCTGCCGAAAGAGCTTGAGCTGGTACTCATCGGCAAGGTCTACGCTGGTGCTGCCGGCCTTAATGAGCCGCTGCATTTCGCGGGCCGCGCGGTCAATCACCGACTCCGTTTCGTTGGCGAGGCGCTGCAGCTCTTGCGTAAGCTGTAGGTCGTAATAGAGGCGGCCGGTGCGTAGGGCCACCTCCAGGGCTTTCCGCTCAACGGCGGCGGCGTCTACCTGCACGCCAAAGCGGGCCGCGCGGATGCTGCCGCTCAGCTCACCCCAGGTGTACAGCGGCTGTGTCGCCTTCACCTCCAGCTGGTTGAACGGTCGAAGCGCGCCCAGCGTCCAGTCGTTATCCACCTCGGGGTTCAGGTACAGCTGGTCGAGCGGCTGCGTGTTGCCAGGGGGAATGTCGAGCCCGGGCGCGAACGAGTGGGCCGTGTTCAGGGAGAACTCGGTGAGGAAGCGGCTGGCGCGTGCCTCTCCGTAGCGGGCGGCGGCGCGGCGGCGCTGGGCTTCCTCCACGCCCACCTCGGGGCTTCGGTTGAGCGTGCGCGCAATGGTTTCTTCAAGCGACAGGCGCACCGTGTCGGGGGCCGCGTGTTCGTTGAAGGCATGCGCCCGCGACGAACGTCCACTACTGGCGAGCAGGACAAAACCAACCAAGCAGGCAAGCAAAAGGCGCATAACGCAGGGCAGCAAGCGGTGAAACGAACGAAGGAGCGGCACCCAAGGGCATCGCATGGCCGTACACATCGTAGCGGTAGACGCGCCCAAACGCCAACACGTAACAACTTTGCGTGGCCCTGCGCATAGGAAGTTTGTGTGCATCTGTCGGATTACAGCAAGCGCTGGATGAACAACCGCCCCGAAAAGCTAGGCCACGTCCTTGGCGACCTCATCGACCGGATGGGCCTGCGCGACGGCCTAAACGAAGGCCGCGTGCTAAACGCGTGGGAGCAAGTGACCGACGCGCGCATTCGCGCCGTCACGCAGCGGCTGTGGATGAAGAACGACACGCTCTACGTCAAGATTTCGTCGGCGGCGTGGCGGCAAGAGCTGCACTGGCAGCGGCGCACCTGGCGCACGCGCATCAACGAGCATCTGGGCGAGGCGCTGGTGGGGGAGATTCAGTTTCGCTAGGGATCGTTTGTTCGTTGGGGGCCGCCTGGGGCGGCGCGGCCGAGGGCCGTCGCGGGTCGAGTTGAAACAGCGCCACGAGCGCGTCAAACAGCGCGGGGCGCGCATCCGCGAGGATGTCGGGGCGCTCCACGAAGACCTCCACGGCCACGGCAAACAGCTCAGACGGCGCGGTGCCCGCGTACGAACGAAGCGGCGAGCGGCCGCGGCGCACGGCCCGCAGCTCGCGCTTTACGAGAGCCTGCCACGCCTCCACCGAAGCCGCAGCAACAAGCGTGGGCACGCCATCGGCGCCGTGGCCGGTAAGGTCGAACAGGTGCGCTAGCTCATGCAGCACGACGTTGTCGCCGTCGTGAGGGTTGGCCCAGGCGCGGGCTACGGCCGGGGCGCTCATCAGCAAAGGGCCTTGCGCATGGGCCATGCCGTCGTAGTCGGCGTACGGACCCTCGGCGTAGGCATCGTCGAAGCGATCGGGGTAGAACAAGATCGTGCGCGTGCCGGGCATCTCCCAGGTGGGGCGCCCGTGCACAAGCAGGGCGATGCCGGCAGCCACCGCCCACCGGTGCGCATCGGTCACGTGGGCCGCGCCCACCGCCTCGAAGGTGTATTCCGCAAGGACAAACCGCATGTCGCGCACAAAGCGTTCGCGCCCGGCCGCATCCAACCGTCCGTAGAAGGGAACGTGCGCCTCCAACCAGCGGATGAGGGCGGCCGGCGGCGACTGGCGGGTGAGCTGCCAGCGCCGCACGGCCGAGCGGCTTGCCCAGGCGCTGCCCACAAGGCCCAGTGCTCCACCGATGAGAAGGGGCCACGGACGTGCACCGGGCGCGGCCATCCATCCAATAGCCGCGGCGCCACCGGCGGCGCTCCACACCACGAGCAGGCGCAATGCAAGAGAAAGCGGGCGAACGATGCGCATGGCTATGTTCCCTCCGCGGCGTCGCGGCGCCGCACGCCCACGACGGCATAGGCGCCCGAGGCGCGGCGGCGCAGGTACACGTACGTGTGGCCGTGGCCCGGGGTGCGCAGCGTGACCTGCAGGAAGGGGGCGCGGGCGTCGGGCGGTAGGGCTACGGAGGTGTCGTGCACGGTGCCCCCGCCCAGCCGCTCGCCGCGCTGGCCGCTCGCGTTGTTGAACACATGCCAGTTGTAGAGGCGGCGGAGGGCGTCGGGGCGTAGCCCGTAGCGCGCCGGCAGGTCCGCAAAGTGGAGCGTGTCGCGCCGCACAACGAACCGGTCGAGGCCGCCGGCGAATCGCAGGTGCGTGGCCCCAATGCGGTTGCGCCGCGCCAGTAGGGTGCGGGTGATGGCGTTGGCGGCTACCGGGTTGCTATAGTGCGCAGCAGCCACCGCGCCTTCAATCGCTTCTTGCGAGAGGGCACGAATGCGGGCCGCCGCCCAAAAAGCATCGGCAGAATCGCACCGCAAAAACGCCGGGTTCGGGACGCGTGGTTTCCAGGCGCGCGGGTCAAAAAAGGAAGACGAGAACCGCCCCACGGCCGGATGCGGCGACAACGGCTCGCGCGTCCAGGGGGTTGCCGCGAGTCCTAGCGTGGCGGCGCGGCGCAGCACCGGTCCAACTTCCAGCAGATACTCGTGGCCCACCCATGCCGGCTTGGGCCCCTGCCCGCTGCTCCCCAGCGCCGACGTGAAGTCGTACAGGTAGTGCAGCACAAACTGTCGTTGGTCGCGCACCGTGACGACATCGCGGGTGGCAGCGCCTTGCAGGCCGGCATGGTGCAGCCACGCCGCCACGACCCGCAGGCCGCGCAGCTCGCGGCGCGCTTCGTGCGGGAAGACGTCGTTGCCATCGTAGGGGCGCGTGCCAAAAAAGCGAAACGGCCCAATGCGGCGTTCCGCATGCGGCAGGTGGGCGGCCACCGCGCGGTACGTGCCATCGTCGTTGCGCTGCGCAGCGCTAAGCACACGGTTGACCTCGTTCGTCGGGGCATCGGCCTCCAGGTCGGCGGCGCGGAGCGCAACAAGGAAGTGCGTGGGTACCCGGTAGCCCAAGGCGTGGTACAGGCGCTGCGCCACCATGGCCGCCCCTGTTACAAGCTCCGGATGGCCGCGCGGGTCGAGCCACAGTCGGTAGCGGCGCCCGCTCACGTCGCGCACGTCCAGCCAAAGCGCCGCGCCGGTGCTGTTGGCATCGAGCACCGTCCAGGGCGGACGGCCGGGCGGACGTCCGCTGCGCGGCCCCATGCGTACCGCAGCGCGTGGCCGCGGGCGGTGCCGGGCGTTCACGAACCACGACGACGTGGGCACCGCACCCACCGTGTTGATGTTGCGCGCCGGCCCTTCGTAGTCGCCCGGATCACGAAAGGTGTTGACGACAAAGTCGTAGGCGGCCGAGGGCGTAGTGGGCGTCGGGAGGGGCATGTCCAGCCGGTCAGGGTCGGTCCAGAGCGGGTCATCCGGAAGAAAGACCTGGGCCTGCGCGGCGCTGCTTCCGGCAAGCAGAAGGCCCGCAGCCACGACGCGCAACGCAGCCCTCCACCACCACGCAACCGACCGAGTACCCATAACATGCATCACGCAAAAACGAAGGCTCCGAGACGGCTACAGCAACGATCCGAAGGCCAGATACGTGGTAACACCGCTTGCACTGCCGGCTACTTCAAAGCGGGCAAGCACTCGCTGGTTCGATCGCACACGAAAGCCGATGCCGTAGCCCACGTGGGCCTCCAAAGGCGCGATACGGCGAAAGCGGTTAAACGTATGGCCGACGTCGGCAAATACGGCCATGTCGAGCCAGTGCCATACCTGGCACCGAAATTCGGCGTTGATGAGCATCACATTTTGGTCGCGGAAGCGTGCGCCCCCAAAGCCGCGCACGGAGCGCGCGCCGCCCAGCACGGGCATCAGGTAGAACGGAACGCGCCCGTGGGTGAGCTCGGCATAGTGCCGCAGCACAAAGGCATGCGCGGTGCCCCGCCGAACAGGGACGTACCACTGCACGTCTGCCGTGGCGCGTGCAAAGCTAAACTGCCCCTGCACATCCTGATGGTAGGAGGCAGTGGCAGCAGCAAAGAGGCCGTCGGTGGCGCTTAGCGAGAGGCCGCGCAGGCGGTCGCCCGTAGGCGCAAACGCGCGGCCGTAGGTCCACACTTCGGGGATGTTGCGGCCGTCGTAGGCCACAAACCCCCCGGCTGTGGCATAGTCGACGTCGGCTTGCTGTCCGGGCAGGGGGGTCGTAAAGGCCGTGTCAAGCTGAGCGTACCCGTCGCGGCGCCCGGGGCCGTAGCGGTACGTTTGGTACGAGGCATGCAGCCCGCTCAGCAGCCGGGGCGTCAGGTAGCGCCCAATGAGGCCGCCCATCAGGCCTTCGTTCAGGCGAAAGGCGGCCGGCTCATCCACGCGCGTTTCCATCGGGTACACCAGCTCGCCGGGTTGGTGGCGGTAGCGCGCAAACGCGTAGCGGATGTACGGCGGGCGCTCTTCGCCGAGGACAGCTTCGGCGCCGTAGTACCCGCGGAGGCTGGCCAGCGCCTGCACGTTGGCATAGCGGCCGCTGCCCAGGGCAAGGGGTGGGGCATACCACAGGCCGCCGGTGAACCCTGCACCGCTGCCCAAGCCGCCAAACACCGGCTTTATGCCGTAGAGGTCGAGGGCCGCAATGTCGATGACGAGCTGGTCGGGGGTGATGAAGCTGCGGTTGCGCGCTACGAACTGGGCTGCGTCTTCGACCCACGTATCGCTCGGAGGCTGCATGATGCCGGCCTTGGCAAGGCGCTGGGCACGCCAGTGGGCCGCGCGGGTTGAATCGGCCCGGCCGCTGTCGGCGCGCAGCCACCACGACTGCGCCGTGGCACGAGGCGCACCGGCGCTCCACAGCATCAGGACAACCGCAAAGCCAAGGATTCGCATGGGTACGGGGGCAGGCGTTGGAAAAACCAGTGGCCTAACGGGAACGTGCGGGCGGCGATTCGTGAACCGAACAGTGCGCGGCCTGCGCGAGGCGCGGACGCGGGACGCACGAACACACAGGCAACGACCGCTGGTAGGCAAACCCCTGTGGCCATGTCAGGTGCAAGCGGGAATAGAACCTGTCTTGATGTTGCATCAGACGGCGCGCGCGAGCAACGATGACGCGAACATCGGACGACGGGCGCGGTTCGCAGTGAAGCTACAAGCCAAGGCCGGGGGCGATGTGTAGCCCATCAGGGCCGCGCGCAGCCCGGAGGCACGAATTAAAACAGGTTTGCAATCTTAATTTTTCAAGTGTGCGGAACTATTGTGTTCGCAGGCTGCGTTGGTTCAGTCTGCAATAGTCGTAGCACAGCGTGCGCACAAAGCCGTGCGTAGCGGGTATTGCTTCGATCATCTTTTTTGACCACAGAAGAGCGAGCGGTATGCCACAGCATCAATCAGCCATCAAGCGCATGCGCCAGAATGAGAAGCGGCGCCAGCGCAACAAGTCGCAAAAGAGCGCCGTCCGGACCAAGATGAAGAAGTTGCGGGCTACGGAGGACTACGAGGCAGCCAAGGCGCTTCTCCCGGAAGTAAAGAGCGGCCTTGACCGGTTGGCAAGCAAAGGGATCATCCACAAAAATAAGGCAGCGAACTACAAGAGCAAGCTTGAAAAGCACGTGCAGTCGTTGGCGTAAGAAGTTGTGCGCCGGGGCTTGTGGGCGACGCGCGTAGCACATACACATTTTTTACAGTGCGCGCGTAGATTATTTTGCGATTGCCCGCTGTGCTTTGCATTATTCGGTCTGTATGGTCCTTGCACCGGAATGTACGTAATCGCTGATGCGCCAGATGGGAGGCTGGTTGCAACGGCATACGCGGTACAAGCTATCGAAGTGGACGTCTCCGGTGAATCCTCACCTGTTGGGGCTTGCGTGTTGATGATAGATTCCGTTTCTTAACGGACACTGGTGACACGCCAAGCTTAAACGCCGCACCGGTTTCTGGTTTGCGACATCGGTTTACACGATCTCGACGCAGCGCAACACAATCATCATGGATACACAAACTTCTATGCGAACATCCAAACGGTTTACGCTCTGGCTCCCGCTGCTGCTTGTGGTGGGTGGCCTTTTCCTTTCTGGTTGTGGTAAAACAGCCCCCACGGTAGACTCCATGTCCGGCCCTGATCAGCTGCAGACGGGCGAGTCGGGCACTTTCGAGGCCAGCATCAATGCCGAGGCCGACAAGCCGCTTACCTACCAGTGGAACTTTGGGGATGGTGAGACGGGCTCTGGGCTGCTGACGACCCATACATTCCAGCGCGCAGGACAGTACCAGGTTACGTTTACCGCGAGCAACGAGGCCGGTAGCGACACCGATACGCTGACGGTGATGGTGGAGCGCCCCCCGCAGCCCGCGAGCATCGCAAGCATCAACGCCCAGCCGAACCCCGTGGATGAGGGCGAGTCGGTGCGCTTCACGAGCAACGTGCGCGGCGACACGCCCCTCACGTACAACTGGTCGTTCGGCGATGGCGCCACAGGATCGGGCGCTAGCGTGACGCACACCTACAGCGACCCGGGCGAGTATACCGTCGAGCTGCAGGCGTCGAACAACGCCGGCTCGGACTCGCGCACGCTCAGCGTTACGGTTGAGCCGGCGCTGCCGCCCATCTGCACGAGCATCACCGAGTTCAATCCGGTGTTCTTCAGCTACAACTCCAGCACGCTCACCGATGAAGCCCAGAGCGCCCTGCAGGAGAACCTCGATGTGCTGAACCAGTGCTCGAACCTGAGCGCCCGTGTGGAAGGCTTCGCGGCACCCGGCGAGCGTAGCCCGCAAGAGCTGTCGGCTGACCGTGCCCGCGCGGTGGCTCAGTTCTACACGGAGAATGGCGTCCCCGGCGCCCGCGTCATGGCCGAAGGCCAAGGCGAAGTGGAAGGCCAAACCAGCAAGAAGGGCGGCACGCGTCAGTTCCGCCGTGCCGACTCGATCCCGGTGCGTCAGTAAGCACCTGAAGACATAGCGGTTTTGCACGACGGGGCGGCCTTCGGGTCGCCTCGTTTTTTTGTTGGGTACAGCCAGCCCAGGGCTGCGGCGGACGGCTCAAGTCCAGGCGCAGGATTGCGCTTTCGGGTCGCCTCAGCTACCGATGAAGCAGGGCCTGGGGCGTACGGCAGTACGAACCGCGGCGCTACAGCGCTGGAGATGCGCGCCTGTCGATGGCGGCGAGGCGTCGTTTGAACTTCCCGCACAGGATTGTACCGAGTCCGGCGCAATGGCTTTCCCCACGGGTGCACGTACGCGCTGTCGCCGCAAACCGGCGGGGGCGATGGGCGTGTGCGCGGGCCGCCCAGGCGAACGCAGACATTAAAACGCCCCGACGGGGATTAGCCCGTCGGGGCGTTTAAAGACCTGCACTTGATCGGCGTGTGTGCCAATCGTTCGGATTAAGAAGAGGCCTGTACGATGTTGGGCGCGTTCGTGGGCGCAGCGTCGTGCGCATGGTCATGATCGTGATCGTGACCGGCGTGGTCGTGATGCGCGTGGCGATCCTCCATCGCTTCCTGGAAAGCCTCCAGATCCATCTCATCTACGTCCATCTGTTCCAGCAGGTGGTCGTACACCTTGCGGCTCATCACCTGCGATTGCACGCGCTCCATCATGCGCGGCATCTGGCTGTACACGCGGCGCATCTGCTCGACCGACGACGCATCGCCCCCGGCCTGTTCAATCAAGAACGCGTCGATGTCGTCATCGGTGACTTCGAGGTCGGACGTAGCAATGACGTGGTTGCGGAGGAGCATCCAGCGCCCCTGCTGCTCGGCATCGCTGCGGTTTTGCTGGCGGAAGTGCGTCTCGTCGAAGTCGTCGGGCAGGTCGCCGTCGTTTTGCTGACGCACCTGGTCGACAAAGGAGTCGAGCACCGATTCTATGAGCGAGTTGGGAACCGGCACCTGGTGGCGGTCCAGCATCTGCTCCACGATCTCCTGCTCCACAAGCTCGCGGCTTCGCTGCGTATATGCGTTTTGCAGCCGGTCGTGGATTTCTTCGCGCAGTTCCTCGGGGTCTTCGAGGTCGCCGTCGGTAACTTCGCGCACCACGGCTTCATCGAAGGGCGGTAGCTCGCGGCGCTTCACATCGTTGATGGTGACGTCGTACACGTGCTGCTCGCCTTCATCGCTGGGGAGCTCCACGCGCACCGTGTCGCCGGCCTGATGCCCCAAAAGCTCATCGCGCAGCGCGTCCATCAACCAGTCGTCGTCCAAAAAGAACGTGAGCCCCTCTTCCTTCTCGCCGATGATGGGCGTGTTGGTCGACGGATCGACCCGCTGAAGGTCAACATCCACGTAGTCCTCAGGACCGATCTCGGCATCTTCGGCCGGCACGAGGTCGGCCTGATCGCGCAAGATCTGGTCGATCTCGTCCTGCACATCCGCATCGCTCACCGTATGGTCGAGCATCGGGATGGTGACCTGCGAAAGATCGGCCAGCTCAATGTCGGGCTCAACGCCAAAGCGCACGGTCGCTTCCAGGTCGCCCTCAAAGTCGTAATCGAGCGACATAATCTCGGGGCGCCCCAGCGGCTCAATATCCTCGTGCTCCTCCTCCATGGTCGACGCAAACGTCTGGCTTACAAACCGCTGCGCGACCTCGAAACCAATGGATTCGCCGTATTTCTTCTTTACAATCTGCATGGGGACTTTGCCCTGGCGAAAGCCGGGCAGGTCCATTTGCTTGCGTTGCTTGCGCAGCGCGTCGTTGAGTTGGTCGGACAGGTCGTCGGCCGTGGCCCGTACCGTCAGTTCGTATTCTACGGGGCTGACTTGATTCAGCGTCGTTTCCATATGGAGGGCAGTTGTGTCATCACAGTCTTATTGGCGCCGTAAGGCATAAACGATGAATGCGCGAGCGTCTCAAAAGATCACGCGTTGCCTGCGATGCGCCATAGACTGCACCAAGGGCGGGTGAAAACATCCACCGCTCACGCTATTTTCATTGATGTTTTTCGGTCCGGCCGACCTTAACCGATGGTTCATTCGTTACCGCCTGTGCGTTTTTCCTCTCCACTCAATCCGCTGGCCTGTGCTTGATCGTATTCGTAACCGGGCGCGCGATGCCTTTGAGACCATCGTGGCGCTCCGCCGCCAGATCCACCGCAACCCCGAGCTGGCGCTGGAAGAAACGCAGACGGCCGCCTTGGTCGCCGAGACACTGCGCCCGTTGGGGCTGTACGTGCAAACGGGGATCTATGAAACTGGCGTCGTAGCCTCGCTGGATGGCCTGAAGCCGGGCCCGACGCTGTTGCTGCGGGCCGACATGGACGCGCTGCCCATTTCCGAAGCGACCGGCTTGCCCTTTGCCTCGGAGACGGCGGGCGTGATGCATGCCTGCGGTCACGACGCCCACACCGCCTCGCTGCTGGGCACGGCCATCGTCTTGTCGGAGCTCAAGGAGCACATCCACGGGCGGATTCGGTTTTGCTTTCAGCCCAGCGAAGAGCGCATCCCCGGCGGGGCGAAGTTCATGATTGAGCAGGGCGTGCTGGAGGGCCGCGGCATGGGATCGGCCGTTGACACCGTGTTTGGGCAGCACGTAGCGCCCGATCTGCCCACCGGCGCGATTGGCGTGCGCAGCGGCGCCTACATGGCGTCGGCCGATGAGCTACACATCACCATCCACGGCGCGGGCGGCCACGCAGCAGCGCCGCACACGCTGTCGGCCGATGCCACGTACGTGGCGGCCCAGGTGGTAACGGCACTGCAGAGCATTGCCAGCCGGCACAGTCCGCCCGGCACGCCCACCATCCTGTCGGTGGGCAAGCTGATGGCGGAGGGGGCCACCAACGTGATTCCGGAGCACGCGCGGCTGGAAGGTACCTTCCGCACGATGGACGAAGACTGGCGCTTTCGGGCGCACGACCTGATCCGCCGCGTGGTGACGCACACCGCCGAGGCCCACGGCGCTACCGCCGATGTGGAGGTGCGGGTGGGCTATCCGTCGCTGCACAACGATCCCGAGACGTCGGCGCTGGTAAAGCAGGCGGCTGAAGACTATGTGGGTGCCGGGCAGACGGTTGACCTCGACCGGTGGTACGCGGGCGAGGACTTTGCCTATTTCCTGCAGGAGCGTCCAGGCACCTTTTATCGCCTGGGCACGGGCAACGAGGAGGCCCAAAGTACGCACGGCTTGCATACGCCCCAGTTTACCGTCGACGAAGAGGCGCTGCGCGTGGGGGCGGGCTTCATGGCCTACCTGGCCTGGCGCTACGGCAACGAACATTCGTCCTAACGCACCCCTGACCACCACCCGCGTATGTCTCGCTGGTTGCTTTCTTGGCAAGAACGCCTCGCGCGCTGGCTGCCCCGCGCCGGCAAGGAGTGGTACGAGGGGATGTTTTGGTGGGGGCTGCGCTGGCTGCGGCCGTCGCACTTTCGCAACGACCACTTTGCGCCGCTTTTTACCACGCATTTTGGGCTGACGCCCGCGTTTTATGAAGGCAAACGCCTGTTGGATGTGGGCTGCGGGCCGCTGGGAAGCCTTGAGTGGGCGCCGCAGGCCGCCGCGCGCGTCGGGGTCGACCCGCTCGCCGACACATACCGCACGCTGGGCACCACGCAGCACGCCATGCGGTACGTGCAGGGCTATGCCGAGGCGCTGCCGTTTGCCGATGCCTCGTTCGACGTGGTCAGCTGCTTCAACGCGCTCGATCATGTTGACGACCTGGCTGCCACCATCGCCGAGATGGGCCGTGTAACGGCGCTGGGCGGCCATCTGCTGCTCATCACCGATGTCGGGCATCGCCCAACGCCTACCGAGCCGCAAGCCTTTGGGTGGCGCGTTGTGGAGCGGTTTCGCCCGTGGTTCGATCCGGTGCGCGTGCAACACCTCGAAAAGGACGGATGGAAGATTTACAGCAGCGTGCGGCGCGGGCGGCCGTTCGACCACGACGACCTGTCCGAACGCTACGGCATCCTCACGGCTCACTTCCGGCGCCATGACTCCTGAACGCCTCCATACCGACGACGCGCTGCTCGTGATTAACAAGCCGCCGGGCATGCTCTCGCAGGCCGACCGCACCGGCGACCTCGACGTGCTCACCTGGGGCAAGCGTGCGCTCGATGCGTCGTACCTCGGGCTCGTCCACCGGCTCGACCGGCCCGCATCGGGCGTGATGGTGCTAGCACGCACGCGTCCCGCGGCCCGCCAGTTAACCCGGCAGTTTCGTGAGCGCACGTCCGAAAAGCGCTACCTGGTGCTGGTGGAAGGCACCCTCACAGGCATTGGGCGCTACGCCGACGTCATTGCCAAAATAGACCAGCAGCCGCAGCTCGTAGCGCCCGACCATCCGGAGGGCAAAGCCGCCGAGCTGTCGTGGGTGGCCCTGGCGGCCGCGCACGGGGTAACGCTGGTGCAGGTGACGCTGCACACCGGGCGGCCGCATCAGATCCGTTTACAGTTTGCAACGCGCGGATACCCCGTGCTGGGCGATGGGCGCTACGGCGCCACACGCCCCTTTGGCGGACGCACCATCGCCCTGCATCATGCCCTGTTGCGCGTGGAGCATCCGACGACCGAGCGGCTCTGCAGCTTCACCGCGCCGGTGCCCAATCGCTGGGAAGCCGCCCTGCGCCCCGACCACCAAGCGGCCCTCGCGCGGCTGGCCTGGTTCTCGTAACCCTACGTAGCGTAAGCGCTTAGGCGTTCTTGTTGCATCTTCACGCGTTGCTCATTATACTGCAAGTGCTCTGGGCGTGGCATGCCGAATAAAACGTCATCCAAGAGACGATACACCTATCATCCATAAGATGATGATGGCGTCCCCGGCATTGCCCATCTCGTAGAACCTGCTCTTGTATTGCGTGTCGGTGCGTGTTTGCAGCGTCATTGTAGCGTAACGGTTGCCGTAGGGTGGCCTCTTTGGAGCACACACGCCTGGGCATTTATTGTCCGCCTCAACTGGATTCCGTTGGAGCCATGCGTTTCCTTCTGCCGCTCCTCATACCTGCAGGCTGCACGATCGCGCTCTTTTTCGTACCGGCGCACGCCACCCTGTTGGCGTATGCCGCCATGGCGAGTCTCGTTACATACGGGGCGTGCCTGGTGACATGGCGCCCCCTCATGCGGGCACCGCTTCTCGAAAGGGACGCGCCTGATGTGGCGGACGCCCCCGCACCCGACGCGCGCGCCGCGGCTGTCTCAGAGCCCGTGCAAGCGCCCTCCGATGCACCGAAAACCCCGGCGGCAGCAAGGCCAAGCACGGGGCGCTACGTGCTGTGGGGCGGACTGCTCCTCATCAATGCTGGCGTGGCCGGATGGATGGTGTACAGCCTGATTGCCGTGTTTCAAGCACCCGACACCGCGGCGGCCTGGATGCTGCAGTTCTTCGTCTCGCTCTTTGCGCTGGTGCTCCTGGCGGTGGCCGCGGTAGCCACGAAGCCGGAGGCCGAGGCGTCCCACGCCGACGATGCACACGCGGCCGCCGATGCAGCGGGTGACGACGCGTCGCCGGAGTCCACAGCAACCACAGAGCCTCCACCAACTGCGGCGGATACAGAAGCGCCTAGCTATCCCGCCCCTGCAGCAGCGGATGAACGGGGCCCCGATTGGACGGCCCCGTGGGCCCGCGAAGACGGTGAACCACAAGGGCGCGATCGGCCGCAGCGCTCCATCGATGACTTGTCGGACGACGAACTTGGGTCGCTTTGGGGCTTCCCGAAAGCTGGTGCGGCCTCTGATGATCACCCGGCCGAATCCTCCGCGGATGGACGCTCCGCAGCCACCGACGCGGCGATCATGGAGCGGGCCACCAAGGCCGCGCAGCGGGCCTCCGAAAAACAGCAGCAGAAGAAGCAAAAAGAAGAAACAACCGCCGAGGACGAACGGGACGACGGATGGGCCCCCGGCGACTGGCCCGACTTCAACTACGACGTGTAGGCGACGCCTGTTTGGTAGGAGCGATTGCATGATGGGGCGGACGCCGAATGTCCACCGGGCACAGGCACGTTTCATATCGTGAAGGCACCTCCGATTCACGTATTCGATGCCTTCTACCTATGTTTTGTCCATCTGTCCGCCGCGCATCCCGCAAAGTACTCCTCATTGTTGGCAGCGCGTTGCTTTTCCTAACGGGCTGCGGGGGCGCACGTCACGTCGCGTATCATTCCACAGCAGAAATTAGCTACCAGACAGCCGCCACTAAGACGCAGCTCTACCTGGTGGGAAGCGATGATGCAAATGCCCTCCAACGCAACTACGTGGTTTTTGCTGCTTCCGACCGTGGCGGTACGCCGTATGTGTTGCTCACGCCACGCACGTCGCGAGGAGCGGGGGCAACATATTCGTTTAACGACGCCGTAATCGTGCGGGGCGTCCCGCTCCACCGGCCCGCGCTCGATACGCTCATTCAGACGCTCACGTATGTGCATCAGCAGTGGGCACCGACGCCAAAGGCGACGCGCGGTGTGCTTGCGGAAATGATCCATGCGCCCGTCACAGATATCGAACCGGACGGTCCAACAGTAACCACGTGGACACCTGCTCTCCGCTTTACGTTTTCCCATACGCCAAAGGGACCAACAGCACGGATGATTTTGGGCAATGCCCCTAAACAGAGGTTGCAGTACCTCGTCTCATTTGACGAGCGTGAGGAAATCGCCGATTTCCGAAAGGTGCTCATGCAGGCGCGAAAAAAGGTTAACGCCCTGGAAGCAAGGGGCAGCGTGCGCTGAGCACTGCATGAGAACCCCAGAACATGAGATCGTAGACAACGCTAACTGTTGTAGCGGTTCATGGCTGCCTCCATGCCGTCGCGCACAAAGAGCAGCGCCGCGTTGGCGGCGTCAATCAGCACCTCCTGCATGGTGTCTGCCTGCTGCGCAGTAAACGGTGACAGCACGTATTCGGCCTGCGCACCGTCGGCGTAATCGTTGCCGATGCCAATGCGCAACCGCGGATAGTCGGTGGTGCCAAGCTGCGCAGCAATGTCGGCGAGGCCATTGTGTCCGCCGCTGCTGCCGCCGGGGCGCAGGCGCAGCTGTCCCACATCGAGATGCAGGTCATCCACAATGACGAGCAGGTCCGACACGTCGAGGTCGTAAGCGGCACAGAGCGGCTGCACCGCGTGGCCGCTGCGGTTCATGTAGGTTTGCGGCAGGGCGACGCCTGTCTGGGTGCCTTCGTGCACGCCCCAGCCCACAAGGGCCTGGTGCTCGCGGCGCGCCGAGGCATCGAGGCGGTGAAGAAGCATCTGCGCGACGCGAAAGCCCACGTTGTGGCGGGTGTCTTTGTACTCGGGGCCGGGATTGCCGAGGCCCACAATCAGTCGTTTGTCGTTTGCCATAGCAGGGGAAAAGGCGAAAGAAAAAGCCGTGCGGCGTGCAGGCACCGGGCTACGCAGTCACCCAGATGGTTTTGGCGTTCACAAATTCGTGGATGCCGTGATGCGAGAGCTCGCGCCCGTAGCCGCTGTTCTTAATGCCGCCAAACGGCACCCGCGGGTCGCTCTTGGTCATTGCATTGACGAAGGCGCAGCCGCACGCAAGCCGCCGGGCAACGGATTGCCCTTTCGAAAGGTCCTCGGTAAAGACGGCTCCGCCCAGTCCAAAGTCGGTTGCGTTGGCGAGCGCCACGGCGTGGTCGAGGTCGCGGGCGGTGGTGAACGCGGCCACCGGACCGAACAGCTCTTCGTCGAAGGCGACGGTGCCGGGTTCCACTTCTGCAAGCACCGTGGGTGCGTAGTAAAAGCCGGTGCGATGCAGCGGGTGGCCGCCGGTAAGGGCGAGGGCGCCGTCGCCAATGGCGCGTTCCACCTGGTCATGCAGCTGGTCGCGCAGGTCGGCGCGGGCCATCGGGCCGAGGTCTACGGCATCGGTTGGGTCGCCAACGGACAGGTCCTCGACCGCAGCAACGAAGCGGTCGCGGAAGGTATCCGCTACGGGTTCTTCCACAATGAACCGTTTGGCCGCAATGCAGCTTTGTCCGTTGTTTTGCATGCGCGCTTGCACGGCCACGTCGAGGGCGCGGTCGAGGTCGGCATCGGCGCATACAATGAACGGATCGGAGCCGCCGAGCTCCAGCACCGTGGGCTTGAGGTGCTGTCCGGCCTGCTGGGCCACGGCGCGCCCGGCGCCCACGCTGCCGGTGAGGGTCACGCCGCGCACGCGATCGTCGGCGATGATATCGGCCGTCGTGTCGGTGTCTACGCGCAGGTGTTGCAGCTCGTGCGCATCGAAGCCCGCGTCGCGCACCACCGCCTCGATGGCTTCGGCGCAGCCCATCACGTTGGGCGCGTGCTTCAGCACGATGCTGTTGCCCGCCATGAGCGCCGGGGCGCCAAAACGAAAGAGCTGCCAGAACGGAAAATTCCACGGCATGATGGCCAGGAGGGGGCCCAGGGGTTCGTACGCCACAAAACTTTCGGTAGCATCGGTGGCCACCGGCTCGTCGGACAGGAAGTCGGCGGCGTGTTCGGCGTAGTAGCGGCACACCCAGGCGCACTTTTCCACCTCGCCGGTGGCCTGGTCGAGCGGCTTGCCCATTTCGCGGGTCATGAGGCGGCCGTACGTGTCGGCGCGCTCCTCTAGCAGATCGGCTACGCGCCGCATCCGCCTAGCGCGCGCCGCAAACGAGCGTTCGCGCTGCACGGCGTGGGCGGCCACCGCGCGGTCGAGGGCCTGCTCCACCGCATCGGGTGTGTGGGCCGCGTAGCGGGCAATTTCTTCTTCGGTCGCAGGGTTGACAGACGTGAAGGCCATGGCGGCAGCAGCGGGTTGGGAGGCGTGGGCGAATGGACATGATCTCACGGGTCACACGGAGCGCAGGATCCGTCAGGCCGCGACGCACACGCTCGTTAAGCTATTGACCGGCCCGATGGGTGTGGGGCACCGGTTCGTCGGATCCATCAGAATGGTGGGGAGAGGGCGCGGTGGGGAGCAAGATAATAGCTTGTGTGCCCTTACCCGGGGTAGACTTAAGGCGTAGCGTGCCGCCATGCGCGTTGACAATCTGCTGCACCAACGAGAGCCCAAGCCCGCTGCCCTCTGCAACCTGGGCGGCGCCGTCGCCACGGTAGAAGCGACTGGTGGCCGCTTTGCACTCTTCCGCGGTCATGCCAACACCGGTGTCTGTGCATGTGAAGCGCGCCTGCCCGTCCGTCGTGTAGTCTACCGTCACCACCACATCGCCCCCGGGGGTGTACTTGATGGCATTGTCAATGATATTTCGGACTGCCTTATGAAGCAAATTGGGCAGTCCTTTCGTCCAGACGGGTGTACTAGTTTGCACGGTAAGCGAGAGGCCTTTCTCGATTGCCGCGTCTTGGAGAGCCTCTATTTCATCGCCAACGAGGGCTGAGAGGTTGACCGGGCTTATGTCCACAAGGGCGTCTCGGTCAAGGCGCGTAAGCGTGAGGAGCGCGCGAAGGGTATCGATGAGAACGCTCAGCTTGCGTTCAAGAAGGCGGAGCGTCTCGCGGTACCGCTCGGGGTCGCGTTCGCGGCGCAGCGCCAGCTCAACGTGGCCCTGTAAGGCTGTAAGCGGGGTTTGTAGCTCATGGGCCGCGTTAGCGGTAAACGCTTGCAAGGCAGCTACATGGTCTCCGATGCGGTTGAGGAGTGCGTTAAAGGCACGTCCGAGGGTGGCAGTCTCGCGGTCGGCTGAGGGAGGGACCACCACGCGCTCGTTCAAGTCGGTTGTGGTGACGGACTGTGCAACTGCGGTGATGGACTGAAGCGGTTCTAAGACGCGTCGGGCAGACCATTTGACAAGGGCCAGCAGGCCCAGCGAGAGGACAATCCAGAGCCCAAGCAACACTCCCGCAAATGTCCAGAGGAGGGACCGGTGCTCCGGCACGTGGCGCGCAATCTGTACAAAGCCCACCCGTGTGCCCGAGGCAGTCCGAAGCGAACGCGTGCGATAGTAGAGCGCCTGGCCACTCACCGTAAATATATGAATCGACGGCCAGAAGCTCTCCGGATGAATAGGTAGGCGCCGGCGAGGAAATGATCCCGACAGCGAGTCGATATTGGCCGACTGACGTATGAGGCGGCCATCGGTAGAAAACACTTGTACAAAAATCGGATCCACCCGGTTAATGGCAAGGCGATGGTGTGCCTCGTTCCACGCATACCCAGACACGTCGAGGGTATCGTGCACGCCAATGATAGTCCGCATTTCGCCGATCTCCGTCTCCAACGCCTCGACGGCATTCCGGTGCACGGCCAGGTAGGCCCCGGTCCACGCGATCAGGGCTAGTACCCCAAGCGCTAGCACAAGGGCCGGGCCAAACTGCACCAGGAGGCGCCGCTGAAACGAGGGGCGCTCCCCTGTTGACTCGTCCGAAGAGGCACCAAACGGAAGGAGGGAACCGGTCATCGGTCGTTGGGGGCCGGGGGAGAGGATTCGGAAGGCAGTTGCTGGGAGGAGGCTTCATCGGCGCAGGGAGCGTACCGATAGCCGACCCCTCGCACGGTCTCGATAGGCGGCTTGCAGCCGACCGCCTCTAACTTTCGGCGCACGTAATTGACGTACACGTCGATCAAGTTGGTGCCCCGGTCGAAGGCATGCCCCCACACCTCTTGGTGGATCGTATCGCGGCTCAAGGCCCGCCCCGAACGCGCCATCAGGTAGGCGAGCAGATCAAATTCCGTTGGTGTAACATCCACGCGTTGGCCCTTGTAGGTGCAGGTGCGAGCGGCCGGGTCAATCACGAGCGGGCCGTCTTTGAGCATACCGGATTCCTGTGGTCGGTTCGTCCGCCGCAGGAGGGCTTCGATACGCGCGACTAGTTCGTCGAAAGCAAACGGCTTGGGAAGGTAGTCGTCGGCACCTGCCCGTAGCCCGCGCACTCGATCTTCGACCGCATCCAGGGCCGTGAGCATGAGTACTGGAAGCGCGGGGCGATGCAGACGCATGCGCTCGCACACTTCCAACCCCGAAAGGTCCGGCAGGCGAACGTCGAGCAAGACGAGATCGAAGGTCGATTGGCGGATGTATTCCAGCGCGCGCTGCCCCGTTTCCACCCAGTTCACCTTATAGCCTTCTTCCGACAGACCTTGTTGGACAAAAGAAGCCACGTCGGGCTCATCTTCAACAAGAAGTAGGTGATGTTCGCTTGGGTGTATCATGAGCACGTAGCAATCATTGCGAAAGAAACGAAAGCCTCCTACATACGGAAGTTCTATTTCAAGGAGCCGGGCTTCGTCCAAACAGCTGCGTGTAGGTGTCCGATGGCCTAGCGTGTTACGATCTTGCGTATGAACCCGTACCCGATGATGGGGGCAGCAGCCACCCGCCGGGCGGGGGTATTCAGTGGAAGGAGCACGGAAAGGGAAGGCACACGGGTCAGGCCCGCCCGTGGGCTGCACCTCCAGCCTCGTAAGAGCGAATGTCGACAGCGCGCTGAACGGGCAGAACGTAGATCTTTCCGTCGCCTCGCTGCCCAGTCTGCGCTGTTTGGGCGATAGTATCGACGAGTTCCGCTTCCCGGTCGTCCGGGCAAATGACTTCCAGCTTCACTGTGTGTTTGTAAGGAGAAACCTGGGGGCCATAGGTTTCTTTGCCCGCCGCATCGGCCTCTAGCCCAAAGCCATGTACCTTGCTCAGGCTAGCTCCGGGCACTCCCATTTGGCGAAGTCGCTCCATAACCTCGTCTTGTACAATAGGGCGAAAGTAAGCAACAATCATTTGCATGGCGTAAGAATGTTGGTGATACGTTTAGCAGTTTAAGAGCGCGTTTCGACGCTGCGCAGGCGACCAGCCTATCTATGGTTTTACTTGTACGGTGGACTGTTCGGAGCGGGCCTTGGGCTCAAACCAGCCGTAGAGGGTGGGGAGAAGCAGAAGGGTTGACGGCACCAGCGTAAAGATGCCTCCAACCACAACCGCCGCCAGCGGACGCTGAACGTTGGCCCCAATGCCCGTAGCCACCAGCAACGGTGCCAATCCGAGCAACGAGGTAAGCGTTGTCATTAGAATGGGGCGTAGGCGCAGCCTGGCTCCGTTTCGTACGGCCTCCGTGAGCGAGTGTCCTCGTTCGCGCAGATCATCGATAAAACTGACCATCACCACACCGTTCTGTACAGCAATGCCTAACACGGCGATAAACCCGACCGATGCCGGCACGCTCATGTAAAGGCCCATTCCCCAGAGGAGGAGCGTACCGCCGACCAGTGAAACGGGGATATTCAGGAATACGAGGAGGGCCTGGCTTACGGAGTTAAAGGTCATATAGAGAAGCACAAACACGATGATCAGCGTGATCGGCAAGATAAGCATGAGACGCTTACGCGACCGCTGCTGGTTTTCGAACTGACCGCCCCAGTCCACCGTGTAGCCGGCGGGCAGATCCACGTTCTGCCGAAAGGCCTTCTTTGCTTCCTCTACAAAGCTTCCGGCATCACGCCCACTCAAGTTGACGCCTACCGTGACCTTGCGCTTGCCCTGTTCTCGGGTCACTTCTGCCGGGGCTTCGGTAAGCTGAATCGTTGCGACGTCTTGGAGACGAATGCGGCCCCCTTCCTCGGTTGTTAATGGCAGGTTGCGGATGGATGCAACGGAGCTACGCGATGCCTTGTTGAATTTGCCAACTAGCGCAAAGCGGCGGTCTCCGTCGCTGATTGTGCTCAGCTGATCGCCCCCAATTGCGGCGTCGATGGCATTTTGAACGGTGCTTACCTGTAGGCCGTACCGTGCCGCCAGATCGCGTTGGAGGGTGACCTCCACATAGCCAAAACCAGCAATTTGCGAGGGTAGCACGTCTGCAGCCCCCTCAATGTCGGACACGACCGCAGTGGCCTCCGATTGTAGGCGCTTGAGTTCTTTGAGGTCTTCCCCGAATATCTTGAGAGCAATCTCGCTTTTGGTTCCGCTCACCATTTCGTCAAGACGGAGAGCAATGGGCTGAGTAAAGGCAAATTTAGCCCCAGGAATCTGATGTACCCGGTCCCGCATCGCATTCACGAGGGCTTCTTTGGAGTCGTACGTCCACTCTGCGCGAGGCTTAAGGCCCACGAACATGTCGGTCAGGTTCTGGCCCATCGGGTCGAACGCCACGGCGGGGCGGCCGGTCTTGCTTACGACCGTAGTCACCTCTGGAAACTCCATGAGGGCACGTTCGACCTTGGTCTGGATCTCGGTCGATGTTTCAAGCGATGCATCCGGCTCGAGTGCCACCTGGATGGCTACAGATCCTTCCTCAAGGTCTGGTGCAAACTCCGTCCCCAGCGATGTAAAGAGCCATCCCCCCAGGAGCACTATGACGATTGCAGCCCCCAGTGTCATCCTGCGGTAGCGCAATGCAACATCGAGCACCGGTTGATACACCGATTGCAAAGCTTGCATAAACCGATATGACAGTCCGGTTTTTGATGGCGTATCATCACCGGGTGCGTCGCCGTCCGACGATTGTCCTACGGCGGCAAGCAAATACGAACTCAAGGCGGGGGCCATGGTGAGGGCCAGGAAGAGCGACGCAAGGAGGGCAAAAGAGACGGTAAACGCCATAGGCCTAAACATGCGCCCCTCCATGTTTTGCAAGGTGAACAGCGGCAGGAAGACCGCGATTACAACCCCTACCGAGAACGCGATGGGGCGGGCAACCTCGCGCCCGGCGCGTACCACAATCAGGCCAATCGACTCGTTTGGGTTCTGCTCGCGGAGGCGGTAGATGTTTTCCACCATCACAATGGCCCCGTCCACGAACATCCCGAGGCCAATGGCGAGGCCGCCTAAGCTCATCAGGTTGGCCTTAAACCCCAGGTAGTTCATGAGGATAAACGTGATAAGCGCCGTCATGGGGAGTACGAGGCTCACAATGAGCGCCGAACGCCAGTCGCCTAAAAAGCCGATGAGAACAATGAGGACAAGCAGGCCCCCAATGAGCAGACTCGATGTTACCGTCGAAATGGCAGCGCTCGTCAGCTGGTTGCGGTTGTAGTAGACTTCAAGGCCCACCCCTGGGGGCATCGCCTGCTTCTTCAACGTTTCCAACTTGGCCTCCACATTGCGGACAACCTGTTGGGCGTTGGCGCCGCGGCGCATCATGACGATGCCTGTTACCGTTTCGCCTTTGCCGTTGGCCGTGGCAGCGCCGTAGCGCACCGCGTGGCCCACCTTTACGTCTCCCACATCACTGATCAAGATGGGGGTGCCGTTCCGGCTCGTTACAACGGTGTTTTTGATGTCCGCAATGATACTGTCGTCTCCGGCTCCTAATCGCCCAACGCCGCGCACCACATATTGCTGACTGTTGCGCGTGATGTAACTCCCGCCGGCGTTTCGATTGCTTTTTCGTAGGGCTTCGTAGACGTCGTCAAGCGTGAGATCGTAGTTAATGAGTTGATCCGGGTCGAACCGCACGTGGTACTGCTTGACGAATCCGCCGAGAGCGTTGGCTTCCACCACTCCGCTTACGGTGCGCAGTTCGGGAGCCAAAATCCAGTCCTGGATGGTGCGCAGTTCCATCGGCGAGTACGAGTACGCATCGCCTGGTTTGTCTGTAAGCGTGTACTGGTAGACCTGCCCGAGCGCTGTTGACAGCGGGCCTAAACTCGCCTCGGCCTTTTCTGGCAGCTTGCTCTTTACTTGCGAAAGGCGCTGGAAGACGAGCCGACGGACGAAGTAGGGATCCATGTCTTCCTCAAAGACGAGCGTGACCACGCTAAGCCCAAACTGACTCAGGGAGCGGTTGTCTATCACGCCCTTCAGGTTGGTCATGCTCGTTTCGATAGGGTAGGACACAAGCTGCTCCACCTCTACAGGAGACATCCCCGGCACGCGCGTGAGAATCTGCACCTGGTTATTGGTGAGCTCTGGGTAAGCATCAAGAGGTACCTCCTGCCAGCTGTAGATGCCCCACCCGGCCAATACAGCCGTGAGGAGCAGGACGAGCACGCGGTTTTTAATAACGGATGCAATGAGACGGTCAAACATGAATACAGGGCGCGTTTCAAGAGAAGATGGTAAAGGAGCGGGCATTAGGCATGACAGGCACGATCGTCTGCCGAGGCGTTAGGGCCTATCCGCGCTGATTGAGGGCGCTTGCAATTTGGTAAGCGCCCTTCGTTACAACCTCAGTGCCCACTTTGAGCGAAGGTACGGCAACGTCGCCTGCCGTCTCTGCTTGTGCGTCTACGTAAACGCGCCGAAACTGCCGGGCACCCTCGCGGACAAGCAGGTAGGCGCCCGAATCATCGGTCAGTAGCACGTCGGAAGGGAGCGACGCTTGCACGGCAGACGTTTGGTGGACCTTCATGGCGGCGTACATGCCCGGACGAAGCGTCCCGTCGGAATTGTCAAGTACGACGTGGGCAGTAGCAGCTCGGCTCTTGTCATCCACCTGCGGCGTGATTCGGTCGATCGTGCCTTCATAAACGCGATCGGTCATCGGTGTGGTGATGGCGACCGATTGGCCCACCCGTACCTCGTCGAGGGATTGTTCGAAGATGCGAGCCACCACCCGAATAGGCTGCAGGCTGGCGATGTGATAGAGCTTGCTGCCCGCGTTCACCGGAGCGCCGAGCACGACCATGCGGTTAAGTACGGTGCCGGCAATCGGAGCTTCTAACGGCAAGGTGAACAGGTCTTTCTTTCCTGAAGCTACTTGCTTGATGCGGCCGGCCGATAGCCCAATGGAGCGGAGGTGTTGCCGGGCGGCTTCCCAGTTGCGCTTGGCCGCTCGCACATTCTTTTCAACAGCTAGGCCCCGTTCCTTGAGGCGCTGCTGGCGGTCCAGCGCATCGCGGGCCGCGCGCAGGTCCGCGACCATCTGGCTGAGTTCGGGAGCAGTGATCTCGGCGAGCACCTCGCCCTTCTCGACGCGCGTGCCTACCGAGGCGCGGAGCTGCTCCACGCGACCGCTTACCAGCGCGGTGGCATATGCCTCCTGATTTGCCGATGGACGTACCTTTGCCGGAAACTCAAGGGTAGTAATAACAGGCTTCAGGGCAACCCTAACAGTTTGTGGGTCTATTTCGTCGAGCTCAGCCCTCGACAACGTAATGGTGTTTGCAGGTGCGGCAGCGGTGTCGGCTGCCGTAGAGGGCGCAGCCGATTGGTCTGAAGTTCCGCAACCCGCAAGCAGGAGAACGAGAAATACAAGGGAAAACAGTCGAACGGAAGACATACAGTGCGGAAAGAAAGTCATTCGTGAAGGTGCGGTGGGTACGTGTTACGGAAGTCGGGCAGAGCGAAGCGGGGAGAGCGCCCCCTCCACGACAATCGGTGCATCGTGCGGCCCAACGCCAATGGCCGTCTCCAGGTCGTAGAGGGCGCGGAAGTACTCGGCCCTTAGGCGAACTTGCAGCAGTTCCGTTCGACGGGCCGAGGCGATGGTGTCCAGCAGTTCGAACAGGGTGATCTCGCCCTGCTCGTAGACGAACAGCGCATCTTGGAGGGAGGTCGTCACCTGGAGATCTGACGTCTGCAGAAGAGTTTGTGCGCTTTTGAGGCGGCGCAGAGCGTCGTGTACGCTTCCCGCTACACTGCGCTGGAAGGCGTCGAGCTGGGCCTGGGCCTGGTTGCGACGCCCGCGTTGTGCCTCCACCGCCGTGCGACCGCCGTTCCACAACGGCAGTGTCATGGTTATTCCAGCGGTAAAGCCGAGGCTGCTGCCACCGGGCGTGGCAAGCCGTTTGGGGCCTGCCGAAAGGCCCAACCCCGGATATTGCTGGTAGCGCGTGGCCCTGAGGGTCTGTCGCGCATACTCAACGCGGGCTTGCTGGGCCTTCAGTAGCGGGCGCCGGCTCGTGGCTGCTGCTACGGCGGCTGGCGCGTTTACGGTGATTGCTCGAAAAGAAAGGGAGTCTGGAATCACGTATGCTCCGATCTGCGAGGGCCCGTCGAGGCCTTGCGTCTGTTGGCCCATAAGCATGTATGTCAGCTGCATCTGAGCTGCTTGGCGCTTGCGCTGAGCGGCTGCAAGGTCGCTTTCATAGGTGGCCCGAGCACTCATGAGCCGACTGTAGCGAATGGCGCTCAGGTCGCCCTCCTCATACCGTGCGGTAGCAGCACGGGCCGCGCGGCGGACGGCCTCTGTGTAACGCTTCAAAATTCGCAGACGGGCGCTTGCAACCACAACGTTCAGGTATCGGCGGCGAAGCGAGTTGTACAGCGCGGTGCGCGTTTCCTGGAGCGCTGCCTTCGCTGCTCGACTTGCTGCTTCTGCCGCCTGGCGCCGGGCGCGCTGCTCGCCCGGATACCTCAAGGGCTGGCTGAGTTGCAGAAACCACTCATTGTCGGCGCCGTCGGCGTTGGTATACGGCGTGTATTCTTCGGACAGTCCAAGCGTTGGGTTGGGGAAGAGGGATTGGGCCTGTGCCCCCATGCTCAGGGCTTGTGTGCGAGCGCGGGCCGCACGGAGCTGCGGGTTGTTCTTCAGGAGCAGCGCCGTGGCTTCTTTGAAGAAAAGCGTGTCGGAAACCGAGCGCGGATGTGCCGAGACGTCGTAGTTGCCGGAGGCTGCCAAAAGCCCCAGGGCACTCACCAAAATGCCCATAAGGAGCTTTCTCTGCCAGAACGATTGAATCATTGCGCCATGGTGATTGATATGAAGTTCGCCGGAGGGTCACCCTCTCCGACTGTCCGCTCTGACTGGAGATCTTATAGCGCAATGAGAACCGGATTAGCGATCAATTAGGATGGCGGCGGGTCTCCCAAGCTGGTGCCTTGATCCCTGACCAAATAGCGCGACACGGCGGCGCCTCTGTTGTCGCATATTGGGCTCAGTCCCCGAGTAAGGCAGCGCCGCTTCAGAACAGATGCAGCACACTGCTCATGCAAGCGCAGACGCTCCGTTTTGGTACGGGCCTGTGCTTGGCCTCCGCACGCAACTGACGTTGTGGGATATGCCGCGCCCTGTAGGCTGGATCGTGCCCGACATCCAAGCGCTGCCCACCGGCGGGAATCGCTACAACCGGCGGGTGCTGGATGCGTGGCCCGCGCCGCCGCCCACCGTGTGGACGTGGCCCACAGCCCATGCGCCGCCGTCCCTTCCGGCGGTGCCGCCCGGCGCGGTGGTGATTGTCGACAGCTTGCTGTTGCGGCATCGTGAGGCGCTGCAGGCGCTCCGTGCCGCCCATCCCGATGCGCATCTTGTGTTGCTGGCCCACTACCTCGCGTGCGTCGACCCGACGGCCGCAGATGATCCGGGCGAGCACGGGGCGCTGGCGTTGTTTGACGCCGTAGTGGCCCCCAGCGCGTATGTGTGCCGGGCGCTGCATGCGGTGCCAACGGCCCCCGCACGTTGTCATGTGGTGCCGCCCGGCCTCGACGCCCGCTTTCGTACCGACGCGTCTGCCCCTGCCCCGCCGCAGCGCCCGGTACAACTGCTTACCGTAGCGAACTGGGTGCCAGGCAAACAAGTGCCACAACTGGTAGCGGTACTCAGCGCGCTCCCGGCGGAGGATTGGCAGTGGACGCTGGTGGGCGACGATGCGCTGGACCCCGACGCGGGCCGCGCGGTGCGGGCTGCCATCGAGGCCACGCCGGTCGCTGACCGCTTCGACATCCGGGGCGCCGTGCCGTCGCCTGAGATGCCGGCGCTGTACCAAGCGGCCGACGTATTCGTGTTGCCCTCGCGCTTCGAGACGTGCAGCATGGCCACGCGCGAGGCCCTCGCCGGCGGCTGTGCGGTGGTGGCCTACCGGGTGGGCGGCCTCCCCGACAATCTGGGAGCGGCCCCGGCGGGCGCGCTGGTACCGGCCGGCGACACGGAAGCGCTCCGGAAGGCGCTGCAACGCCTCATTGTGGATGGCGCCGCGCGCGAAGCGGCGCAGGCAGCGGCGCAGCAAGCGGCTGCATCATTTCCTACATGGGACGAAGCAGCAATGCGCCTATGGAAAGCTACGCAAGATGCTTTCGATTAGTTGTTGGATGCCAGTTTGTGCAATAAAACATTTATAGCATTGCGATGAGGTGTAGATAAGAGTCATTCTTGCTTGCATAATTTACACTTTTGTGCATTTCTTGCAACATCACAATACAAAACACCACCTGTCTCGCCCCATGACCTACAGAAACGCTGTACTATGGGCTGTCTTGGTTTTTGTCGTTGGCTTTGCCACGCACCCTGCTTTGGCACAAACATCTGACGATCAGTTGCTTCTACTGGTTGATGACGATCACGACTCGATGGATCGAATGCTTAGCCGGTCCGGCATGAACCTTTCAGGGTATCGGATTTTTCGTTTGGATACGGACAAGAGTAAGACGTTTACGCGCCGGTTCTATGCGGGCAATCGCTACTACATTTACGTCCGAGGCTCATCCGAAATCAGCGACATTGACGTTGAAGTCGAATGCGGATTCGATGTTGTTGCGGAAGACGATGATTATGATGACTCCGCACTTGTGTCGTTCAGCGTGAGCGATTCGCAGGATTGCGGTGTGGAGACGTCGTTTTCGTCATCAGACAGCGGCGAGCACTTTGTCTCGCAGCACATCTACTACGAGCGCGACTGAGGCACGTAGCCGATGGTTCAGCGGACCAGCAGGGCGCGGCTGATGCCGTTGGGCTGAATCGCGGGCCGCGGGGTGCGCGACGTGTCGGCCAGCATGTGCACGAGGATGCTGTAGAGCGCTTCTTGCCGGACGCGCGCCAGCGGCTGTCCCGGCGGTCGCAGCAGCCCCGACGTAAACCCCAGGTGCGAGGTGAAGCCGCGGAGCAGCGCCGGGTTGCGACTCAGGACGTGCAGCGGGACGTCGGCGGTGGTGCTGGGCAGTACCGGCGGCTGGTGATCGCCCATCAGCAGCACCAGGCTGTTGGGCGGCACCGCCGTGCGCAAAAAGTCGCGCACCACGCGCAGGTCGTGTGCGATGTGGCGCAGGTAGCGCTGCGTGACCGGGGCATCGTAGATGCGTGGGCTCGTCACCGAATCGGGCAGCATCGCCGTCTCGAGGCGCGCGCGGGCATCGAGCCATGATCTGGGCTGCGGATGGGCAGCCGCCGCATTGAAGGTGCGCCAGTCGGGCAGGTACGGGGGCAATCCGTAATTCCAGAGGGCATGCGAGTCGACGCCCTCAAAAAAGAGGAAGAGCGGCGCCCGGCTGCTGTCGGCTACGGCGTGCGCGTAGTGGAGGCTGTACTGATCGGGCACGCCGCCCCAGCCGTACAGGGGCGCACGATAGTTTAGCGCATTTTGGTAGAGCAGTCGGTCGAAGCCGTAGGTGTTGGGCGCCGGCAGGCCGGGCCGCGCGCGGGTGGCCGCCTGCACGGCCATCGTCTGGTAGCCGCGCCGGTTCAGGAAATCCACCAGATGCGGGTAGCCGGCGGCATGCTGCTCGAATCGTTTAAACAGCAACTGATGGCCGACGCGCGCGCCGGTGAGGGTGGAGGCAATAGCCAGCCACGAGCGGCCGCCGCGTACCGGCGCCACGGCATGCCCCGAGGCCATGTGCCAGCCATCGGCGGCCAACGAATCGGTCATGCGGCGCATCATGCGGCGGTAGGGCGCGCGCAGCGCCGGGTGCGAGTTCAGCACCGCGCCGTACGACTCCACCATGAGGAGGTAGATGTTGGGCCGTTCGCGCAGCGGCACCGAGCGGTATCCAAAATAGGTGGAGTCTACCGGTGCCTGCTCCAATTCATCCAGCAGCTGGTGTAGCCGCAGCGACGCCTGGACGTTTTCCACAATTTTGCCGGAAAGCGTGCGCACGCGGGTGCGCTCGTTTCCGGTTTGGTAGGTGAGGTTCTCGGCCCCCCAGGCCTGCCACGGCGCCACGACGAACACGAGCGGCCACACCACCAGGTGTCCGACGGCCAGGATGCGCCGTGACGCGCGATGTCGTCCGGCCCGCGCCATGGCGCGGAACGTCCACGGCATCACGCCGCCAAGCAGCACCGCGAGGCCCGCGAGGGTACCCACCAGCAGCGCAGCACGCGACCACGACAGCAAGCTTTGCAGCAGGTAGGCCGTCGACACGACGTACTGCGCGTCCTCGTAAAAGATGGCGCTACGTTGCGTGGCAAGGTAGATGCCCGCATCGTAGAGCGCGTACAGAAAAAGCGCCCCGTACAGCACGGCGGCCGTGCGCCGCACCCCCGTTGCATACGCGCGGTCCGCGCTCCACAGCACCGCCGAGCCTAGCACCACCGCCTCCACGCTCATCGGGAAAAAGGGACTGAGGGGCTGCCCAGCGGCCCACGCAGGCACAAACAGCAGCACGTTGAGCGCAGCAAAGCCGATCCAGCAGATCAGCACCTCGGAGCGCGAAGGGGAGGCGGTAGGCATCAGGCGGTACGAAAGCGAAAAATCCACCAGAACGATCGGGCAAACGAGAGCCCCAGAGCAGCGAGCGCGAGCAGGGCTACGGGAACTGCCAGGGCCTGGGGGGCCACAAACGGCAGGAGCAGGCCCAGCACGGCGGCCACAAAGACGTAGCGGGCCGCCGACGAGCGCTGTTCCGTGGGGGCTTCGGGCTGTAGCCAAAAAAGGGCCAGCACAAACACGTAACGGAGCAGCCCCGCCGCCACAACGCCCGCGGGCAGCACCTGCGCACGGGCAGCCAGCAGGCACAGCATAAGCAGAAAGAAGGCGTCCGTTTCTTTATCCAGGAAGGCCCCAAAGGTGGAGGCTTCGCCCTGGCGACGTGCGAGCCACCCGTCGAGGCCGTCCGTGCACAAGATGACAAGGCCTATAGCCGCGATGCCGGTGGGGGGCACGAGCGGCAACACGGCCACGGCCGCAGCGCGGGCGGCGGTAACGGCATTGGCCCAGCCCCAGCGGCCGCTGGGCGTCCAATCCTCGCGGGCCACGCCGCCCAGGCCGGCCAGCAACCCGATGCCCACAAGAGCAACCGGCGCCATTGACGCCGACGACAGCGTGAGGCCCGTAGCCACGAGCAGCCCCAGTGCGTTGACGAGTGACCAACGCTCGATGGGCGAGGCCGATAAAAAGCGCCGCACGGCAAGGGCCATGACACAACAGAGCACAGAAAAACAAGAGACAAAATGCCTTACGATAGAATCCTCAGAAGTATCCAAGGCACAGCGCACGTCACGACGTTGTCGCATGAGGGAGCATCTCTCGCCGCTTTTCGTAGAGAACACGTGAAGGCGGTGTGCCAGCCGCCCCGATGCTGTGCATTATGCGGTAGGGATCATGTCTGTGCTTCTTGCTTTGCTCCTTTTGGGCTTCGGGCCTACGGGGGATACCGCCCCGACGGCCGCGCGCGACTCGCTCACCGTTGCCGCTGCCGATGCGTATCTGCAGCGCCTCACGCCGCCCCTGCAAACCCAAGAGCGCCTGCAGGCGGCCGCGACGTACCGGCGTCTGCTTGGCGCCGTAAAACCTAACGCAGGCACGCGGCAGCGAGCGATCTTTCAGCGGCGCGTGGCCCAGCTCGTCCCCCTGCTGTCCGACGCGTTCAAGCAGCAGATTCTCGTTAACCCGGGTGCCGATGCCGAAGCGTGGCGGTTTCGCCCGGCGGCGGGCTCTACCCTTGTGCGGTGGTGGCGCAGCCAAGACGTGCTGCCGGGGACGGCGGTCAACGAGCGGCTGGAGGAGCACGTGATGCGCCTTGTGCATGCACAGCACGCCTACGCTTGCCCCGAGGCCCCCGCCGGGTGGGACGTGCGTGGCGACATGTACGTGCAGTACGGCCCCCCGTCGCGCACCGAAACCGTCACGTACGACAGTGGCGACTTTTTCCTGGACGTGTTTCGGTTTGGCGTACCGGTGAGCGCATCCGATTTCCCCGAGAACGTGTTCTGGGCGTACGACCATATCCACGAAGCGGGCTACTACCTGTTCATTCGCCGCCCGGGCGACTGCTACCGGCTGGGGACGCCCCGCGAACTGTTGCCCCCCACCCTCCGCTACGGGCGCGGCAACTCGGAGCGCAGCTACAACATTGCGTATTCCAGCTTGGCCGCCATGGAGTACATCTACCGGCAACTGGCCCTTATGCATATCGACTACGGCGCGCGCTACGACAACGTGGCCAACTACATGGACTGGCAGGAGATGCAGGCAGTGAAGGCCCGTGCCGATGCGGCCTTCGAGGCACGCACCGGCCAGTCGTTTGGCAATGGAAGCACGCAGTCGGTGGAGGTGGGCAGCGGCATCAACCAGACGCGCATCATCTCGTGGGATCCTATGATGGGCATTCCGCCCCCCAACCAGCAGGTGACGCGCATCGTGCAGCAGGGGCGCCGCGCGGAGGTGCAGGCGGCGCGTCGGCGGCGGGCGGCGATGCCGGCGCAGTACACGGCCCTGCTCGACGATGTGCCGCGCTTGCCTGCGGCGGTGCAAACCACGCGCTTCCTAACGCCCGATGGCCGCACGCGCTTGGCCATTGATTGGGGCGTGCGCAGTGCCGATCTGCGGGGTGATTCTGCGCGGGCGGCGTTGCTGTACCTTCGCCTCAATCAGTACAACCGGGCGTATCGCGTCACCCATCGCGCCCGGCAGGTGCGTCCGGTGCCGGCCACGGCCCAGCGCGCCTCCTCCGATGCAGCGGTGGTTGCGTCGCTACAGGTGCCAGCCACGCGGGCCATGCAGCATCTGCGCGTGCACTGGGCGCAGTACGACAACATCGCGGCGCGCACGCTGGGCCCGCGGCGCGCACAAGGCACCGTGCTCCGCGACTCGCTCGCGGCGCTTCCGCCGGGGCCGGGCCTGCGCATGAGCGATCTGCAAGTGATGACGCTCCCCGACACCGCGGCGCGCACCCTGACGCGCGCGACGCCGTATCCGTTTCCAACCCTCACCCCCAGCACGCCGCTCGTGCTGCATTTTGAGGTGTACGGACTCGCGCAAGATGCCACCGGACGCACGCGTTACCGCGTGGCCTACACCGTAAACGAGCGCACCGAGGGCGGCTGGCGCTCCCTGTGGCGCGACGACGTGCAAACGACGACCACCGAAGCCACCTACACCGGCACGTCTGCGCGCAGCAGCGAGTACCTGCTGCTCGACCTGGCCACGGAAGCCCTCAAAAAGCCGCGGGCGCTGGCCATTACCGTCACCGTGGAGGATACGCGCACGCAGGCCACCGCCACACGCACCATCCGGCGTACGCTGCAACCCGAGTAAAGAAGGGGCGCGCACGCAGCAAAACCGCAACATTTCTCTGCATTCGCCGTACATCCTGCTCCATACCGCTTCGATGTATTCCCCGAACAATCTGGGCTTAACCGGTCCCTCCACTTTTGCACACCCCTACGAAGGAGACGCTGGAGACAGCGATTTTAGTTGGCGTCGCAACGCCCGATGTGTCGCGCTGGGACGTCCGTGATAACCTGAACGAGCTGGAGCAACTCGCGCGCACCGCCGGGGCGTCGGTGGTTGAGCGCATGACGCAGTCCATGACGAGCCCCGATCCGGCGACGTTTATCGGGTCGGGCAAGGTGCGGCAGCTCCAGCGGATGGCCAACCGGCATGGCGCCGACCTGATCATCTTCGACGACGACCTTGCGCCGGTGCAGGTGCGCAACATCGAGAAGCAGGTCAACTGCAAGTTGCTCGACCGCTCCGGGCTCATCCTTGACATCTTTGCGAGCCGCGCCAAAACGCGGGCAGCCAAAACACAGGTCGAGCTCGCACAGCTTCATTACCTGCGGTCGCGCCTCACCCGCCGCTGGACCCACCTTTCCCGCCAAAAGGGCGGTATTGGTACAAAGGGCCCGGGCGAGCAGCAGATTGAGACCGACCGCCGCCTCATCGACACGCGCATTGCCAAGCTCCGCGAGCAGCTGGAGCAGATCGACCGGCAGCGTACCACGCAGCGGAAGGGGCGCGATGCGTTTACCACGGTGTCGCTGGTCGGCTACACCAACGCCGGGAAGTCGACCCTCATGAACGCGATGGCCGACGACACCACCGTGCTTGCCGAGGACCAGCTGTTTGCGACGCTGGACACCACCACGCGCTCCATTACGCTGGACGACAACAAGGAGGTGCTGCTGTCCGACACGGTGGGCTTTATCCGCAAGCTCCCGCACCGCCTCATCGAAAGCTTTAAGAGCACGCTGGATGAAGTGCGCACGGCCGATGTGCTGATGCACGTGGTAGACGTTACGCACCCGCGCTTTCGCGACCACATGCAGGTGGTGCACACAACGTTGCAAGAGCTGGAGTCGGGCGACAAGCCCACGCTCATCGTGTTCAACAAAGTAGACGCGTTGGAGGACCAGGCCCTGCTGCGCGCGCTGCGGTCGGAGTATCCGGACGCGGCCTTCGTTTCGGCGCTGCGTGGCATTGGGCTGGAGCAACTCAAGACGCAGCTGCTGGCGCTCATTGAGCGCGACTACGTGGCGTGCGTGGCGTACGTGCCGGTTACGAAGCCCAAGGCCATCGCCTACCTGCACGACGTGGCCGACGTCTCGGCGGAAGAATACCTGTACGCCAACGGTTCCTCCGATGCCCCGCAAGCAGTGGCGCGCATCGCATTTCGAGCCGATGCGGCGCATCTGCCGCGCGTGCGCCGGATGATTGGGGCCCAAGGGGTTGTGCGTCCGGCCGACGAAGATGCCGACGCGCCCTACGCCACCACACCGGCGTCTGTGGCAACGTCGTAACGCATCGCGGCGTAACTTTCACACATCCTCCACCGTTTGTATATTGGATGTTGGGTGAAAGGCTCAACCTTGAGCAACGAGGCCGATGTAGGGTATGGCGCACAAGTTCCTGTAGCGTACGATGCGGCATGACCCTTGCACGGTTCCTTCACACAGCCTACTGCGCTATTTCTTGCAGGCTCTGCCTGCGCTCACGATCCTTCGGTGACGGTTATGAGGGTACGCGACGCTATTCATACGGAAACGCTGCCGCTGGCGGTTGACGACACGGTCGAAGACGCCCTGGGGCGTCTGTTGGAGCACCACGTGCATCACCTGCCGGTGGTAGACGATGAGGACGTTTTGGTGGGTGTCATTTCGGAAGATCAGCTCATGAAGGCTGCCGGCCCCGACGCGCCGGTGGAGGGTTTGCTGCTGGCGCGCCCGGTGAGCGTCCCCCCCGACGCCCACATCTTCGACGCGGCGCGCACGATGGTGGAGCACACCCTAAGCACCGTGCCCGTCACCGACGAGGCCGGGCACTACCTGGGGCTGCTGCGCCGGCACGACATCTTCGATCAGTTTGCGCGCATGCTCGCGGCTGAGGAGTCGGGGGCGATTTTGGCGCTGGAGGTGGACCCGCGCGACTACACCCTGGCCAAGCTGATCCACGTAATCGAACAAAACGGCGCCAAGGTGTGCGCCGTGGCCTCCGAGGCGCAGGCCACAAGCACCGATAAGATTCGCATCACGCTCAAGCTCAACACGCGCGACACGTCGCGGGTGCGCCACGTGCTGGAGCATCATGGGTACCACGTGGTGGCCTCGTTTGGCGAAGAAGACAGCGAGCTGGTGAGCCGGGTGGACGAGTTTATGCACTACCTGGAGGTGTAGGGCGCCGCGTGGGTGGGCCGTGCGGTCGGGCCATGTGGAGATGATGGTAAGCGCAGCCCCTGCGCGAAACGCCGGCCGTCTCGTACGGTACAGCCTTCTCGCGAGCCGTGCGCGATGCAGCCACGGTTAAAGAAGAATCTGCACCTATACCATAGGAGGCTTACCTCCAGGACCGGCCGGCAGGCCTCACGTGTTGCGGCGCGGAGTTGCGCCCTTGTCGCCGCAGCGCGCTGTACCGATAGGCGCTTCGATGGGTACAGATAACAGTGGACGTCGAAAGGCTCTGGGCGGCCCCCACATTGTCCGAGAAGAGGTTCTTCTCGCCTGGTCGCTGCACGGCGCGGCTCGCCCTTTTTGCCCTACAGTAGCCCGGCTGCTGTAGGGCGTTTTTGTGTGTGGGCTAGGAGGGATCAACGTGCAGGCCGCATTCTGTCTTGTCGCGCCCTTGCCACCGCCCCTCGCGGGTGTAGCCGTCGCGGTTTACGGCCTGCGTGCACGGCATGCATCCGATGCTGGGATAGCCTTCGTCGTGCAAGGCGTTGTACGGAAGGTTGTGCGCGAACAGGTACTTCCATACATCTTTGCGTGACCACGTGGCCAGCGGGTTGAGCTTGAACACCTCGTAGCGCGGAATCCATTGCAGGATGGGCGTGTTGGCACGCTGCTTCGACTGGTCGCGGCGGAGCCCGGTGATCCAAGCGCGCTTCGTGGCGAGGTAGCGCTTCAGCGGCACCACCTTGCGCAGGTGGCAGCACCGATCCGGCGCCCGCTCCCACAACGCGGGCCCTGCCTGTTCGGCCTGCTCGTCGAGCGAGAGGCCGCCGTGCACGCGCTCGATGGTAACGTCGAGCTGTGCAGCAAGCGTATCGCGCAGGGCGTACGTCTCCGGAAAGAGGAGGTCGGTATCAAGGAAGAATACCGTGCTTCCGGGCGCAAGCTCCGCTAGCATATGCATGATCACGATGCCCGAGGGCCCAAAGCCGGTGCCTTGCACCACATCCGGCCCAAAGACGCGCACGGCCCAGTCGAGGACAACGCGCGGGTGCTGCGGTTCGAACTGGGCATTGAGGGCCGCAAGGCGACTGCGAGACCAGGGGGCGGAGCGCTGCATAGGCACGATCGGCTGCAAGAAGATGCTGGATTCCTAAAAAGCGTATCACGCAGCAAGGTGTCAACCAATGGCGCAGGCCGGAAGCGCTTTTTGTCCATAAAAGAAAACAATTCGTTACTCAGCCGTAACAGCTGGCAGATGTGTCGCGTCTGCGGCATGCATTTGGTGCATTATCGCGTGCAGCCTTGGGATTCATTCGCTTCAAGACGCATTATGCTCAGCTACGTAGCGACCACACGCGGCATCACGGTCGCGGTGCATCCGGTATACCTCGACGAACCGTCAAGTTTTTTCGACATGCGGTTTGCATTTGGCTATGCCGTACACATCACCAATCGCACCGGCACGGACGTGCAGCTGGTGCGGCGGCGGTGGACGATTCAGGAGGCCAGTGGGCAGCTCCAAGACATTGCGGGCGACGAGCCCCTGCGCGCGCAGCCCGTCATTGAACCGGGCCAAACGCATGTGTACGACGGTACGTGTACCATTGCCTCCTTTGAGGGCGTCGTGGATGGGAATTTTCTCGTGCAGGGCGCCGACGGCGAGCGGTTTCGCGTCCCCATTCCGCAGTTTCCGCTGCAAGCCGCGGCCAACTAAGTACGGCGTGGGCACTGTATGAACCGTCAGCGTAGCGCGCGCAACCGCTCCCACGTGTAGATGCCGTCGTTGTGGCCGTCGTCCCACGTAATGCGCAGGCCCATGCTGCCGGCGGTTTCCACGCGGACGTCGGTCCAGCGGCGTCGGGCGGGGTGGTCCAGCACGGCCGCATCGACGGGCGGAGCGCCGTGGGCGCCGCGGCAGTGGGCACAGGGACAGGCGCGCCGGAGGCCATCGAGCGGGTAGACCGACGAGTGGCCGTCGGACCAGTCGATGGTCAGCGTTTGGGCGTCGATGTCAACCGATACGCGTTGTGGATGGGGAGAAGCCATAGCCGGAGGGTGCAGAAGCAAGCAAGCGCGTAACAAGGCGGGAGCACGGCCCACGCACAACGAAGCACCGACAGGGCAGCCCGCCGGTGCTTCGTTCGGTGTTGGTGCAAACGTGCTCAGCAGCAGCACAGAGCGGTTACACTTCGTCGTAGGGATAGACATCCTTCAGGAGCGCCTGCAGCTTGGTGCGGCCTCGGTTGATGCGGCTCTTCACCGTACCCATGGGCAGCCCCGTAATCTCTGCAATCTCATCGTAGGCCAGCTGCTGGATGTCTCGCAAGACCACCACCTCGCGGAAGGCGGATGGGATCTCGTTCATGGCCTCCTGGATGTAGCGATCCTGGATGGTGCTCTCGGCATGCTTATCCGGCGAGAACGACTCGTCCGGAATCTCCATCTCGTACTCTTCGTTGTCGCGGTTCACCGACTGGATCGACTGCATCCGGCGGCGCTTGCGCTTCCGGTACTCGGAGCGCGCGAGGTTGCCCGCGATCGTGTAGAGCCACGTCGAGAACTTCGCAATCCGGCGGTACGAGTGCCGGTTGCGGTGCACGCGCAAGAAGGTTTCCTGCAGCAGATCCTCACACCGCTTCATGTCGCCAAGAAAGCGGTACAGGTACTGCATGAGCCGGTCGGAATACCGCTCCACCAGAATGTTGAAGGCCTCCACCGTCCCAGCCTGAAACTGAGACATGAGGTCTTCGTCGGTCATTTCCTGGAGCGCGTCGTAGCGGTTGTTAAACCCCTGCCGGTCCTTTTTCTTTCGGGTAACGACTTCTACTTTCTGCTTCGCCATATATACGCTGCGCTGTTTGCTGCTTATGAGCCAATTCATTGGGGGCTACGGCTTGCCGCAACCCTAAGGTGTGCACTACAGCGCTGAATCGCAAATGCAACTTGTTACGAATCAGGCATGCACCCACATGTTCCCAAACGGACCTCCTGTGGATATTATTGTGTAGCAAAGAGCAGTCCATCGTTTCATGCCGCCAGAAAAGAGCCCCTCCGGGCGCTCATTTGGTTTTTTGGCGTCATAACGTCGCGTGGGGATTGCCGGGGCAGGCCGTCTGTGCCGTTTCGTCAGGCCCAATCAGTTCACAATTCTACTACGTAAGGTTAACGCGTATTTTGCGAGCGCCTCCGGAAATCACATGCGCGTGCTGCGGGTTCAGGGAAAGGCGCGCGACGTTTTGTTTCCTTTTGATGGCTTATGTCTGATTTATTTGACACCACGGCGACGTCGGATGACCGTATGCGTCCGTTGGCCGATCGCATGCGCCCGCAAACGCTGGACGAGTTCGTTGGGCAGGCGCACATCCTGGGCGAGGGCACGCTGCTGCGCCGTGCCATTCAGGCAGATCGGCTTGCGTCCCTCATCTTTTACGGGCCGCCCGGAACGGGCAAAACCACCCTGGCGCGGATCATTGCCAACACGACGGCCGCGCACTTCACGTCCCTCAACGCCGTGCTCGCGGGCGTAAAAGACATCCGCGAGGCCATCCAGAAGGCCCAGTACCGCCAGAAGCATCAGCAGCAGCGCACCATCTTGTTCATCGACGAGGTGCATCGCTTCAACAAGGCCCAGCAAGACGCCCTGCTGCCGCATGTGGAAAACGGCACCGTTGTGTTTATCGGGGCCACCACCGAAAATCCGTACTTTGAGGTGAACAACGCGCTGGTGAGCCGCTCGCGCGTGTTTGAGCTCAAGGCCCTGAGCACCCACGACCTGCGCACGGTGGCGCATCAGGCGCTGCGCGACCCGGTGCGGGGCTACGGCGACCTGCACGTCGATCTGACCGAGCCGGCGCTCAACCACCTGGTGCACACAGCCAACGGCGACGCCCGCTCGGTGCTCAATGCGCTGGAGTTGGCCGTCGAAACGACCGAGCCGTCCGACGATGGCGAGACGATTGTCGTCGATCTGCCGGTGGCCGAGGCGTCCATCCAGCAGCGGGCCGTGCTGTACGACAAGGAGGGCGATGCCCACTTCGATACCATCAGCGCGTTCATCAAGAGCCTGCGCGGCTCCGACCCCGACGCCGCCCTCTACTGGCTCGCGCGCATGATCTACGCCGGCGAAGATCCTCGCTTCATCCTGCGGCGGATGCTCATCTTTGCCGCCGAGGATGTGGGCTTGGCCGATCCGCAGGCACTGCAGGTGGCGCAAAGCGCGGCGCAGGGGTTCTCGTACGTCGGCATGCCCGAGGGGCAGTTTATGCTGGCCGAGTGTTGCCTCTACCTGGCCACCGCACCCAAATCGAACACCGCATTTGCCTACTTCGACGCGCTCGACTTTGTGCGCAACGAGCAGACCGGCGACGTGCCCACCCACCTGAAGGATCCCAACCGCGACAGCGAGGACCTGGGCCATGGGGAAGGATACAACTATCCGCATGCCTACCGCTCGCACTACGTGCCCCAGCAGTACCTGCCGGAGGACATGCAGGGCACCTACTTTTACGAACCGACAGGGCAGGGCTACGAAGCCACGCTGCAAGAGCGCCTGGAGGCTCTGCGCGCCCGCGATGCCGATGCCGATGTGAAAAAGCGCGCGCAGCGGTACGCCAACGAAGCCCGCGCCGAAGACGAGTCGTCGGCGTAACGGCGCAGCGCGCGATCTGACCTACGGAACGGGGCCTTCGCGCGTTTTGCATTGAACCGACCCGATGGTAACGCATTTTACGACGCGTACACCCAAGCCAAACGGCACGGTGTGTCCATGTCTCTTTTATAGAACACCGCTTCCTGGCGGCCCGCGCGTGTACAAAACGGCCGCCTGGGGGTGAAAACGACACATGGCCCAGCACTCCGCACGCGTTTCGCGTACTGCTCACAACCTGTTACTGCCGTGCTCAACCGCCTGATGGCGCCGCTCGAGGATCTGGGGCGCTACCTGATTCTCCTCGGGCGCGCCTTTGCCTCGATTGATGAGGTGCGTACGTACTGGGAAAATCTCGTGACGCAGATGGTACGCATCGGCGTCGATTCGCTGCCCATTGTGGCCCTCTCCTCGGCCTTCTCGGGCGCGGTGCTTACCGTGCAGACGGCCTATCAACTGGAATCGTCCTTCATTCCGAACACCATCATCGGGTCCATTGTGGTGCCATCGATGATGCTGGAGCTGGCCGCCGTCATCACCGGATTTATCCTGGCCGGTCGGGTGGGCGCGCGCATCGCGGCGGAGCTGGGGACCATGCGCGTGTCGGAGCAGATCGACGCGCTGGAGGCGATGGGGCTCAACTCCATCAGCTTCCTGATTCTTCCGCGGGTGCTGGCCGGCGTCATCATGGTGCCCATGCTCTACATAGCGGCGTGCTTCATCGGGATTGGCGGAGGCATGGTGCTGGGCGAAGTGACCGGCGCCCTGACGATGAATGAGTTTATTGAAGGCGCGCGGCAATTCTTTAAGCCGTTCGATCCGTTCTTTGGCCTGATTAAGGCGTTTGTGTTTGGCTTCATCATCACGTCTGTGTCATGCTTCAAAGGCTATTACACCGACGGCGGCGCCGAGGGCGTGGGCGACAGCACCACCGAGGCGGCCGTGCAAAGCTGCGTGTATATCCTGCTCGCGGATCTCCTCTTGGCCATGCTTATCCTGTAAAAATGCTGTACGCCGCCTTATGTCCGATCATGAACCGACACCCCCATGATTGAAGTCCGAAACATCAGCAAGCGCTTTGGGGCGCTGCAAGTGCTGGAAGACGTGTCGCTGACGATTGAGGACGGCGAGACCATCGCAATCATTGGGCGCTCGGGATCGGGCAAAAGCGTGCTCATGAAGCACTTGGTGGGGCTGCTGGATCCCGATACGGGGGCCGTGCTGGTGGATGGCGAAGACATCTGCAGCATCCCGTACGACCGGTTGCGCGTGGTGCGCCAGCGGTTTGGCGTGCTCTTTCAGGGCGGGGCGCTGTTCGACTCGATGACCTCGTTCGAAAACGTAGCCTTTCCGCTGCGCTTCTTTGCAGACATGTCGGAGCGCGCCATCGAACAGCGGGTGCAGGAGTGCCTCGACCTGGTGCGGCTGGGCGACGTGGGGCCGAAGAAGCCCTCGGAGCTCTCGGGGGGGATGCGCAAGCGCGTCGCCCTGGCCCGGGCCATTGCGCTGGAGCCGCACTACATCTTGTACGACGAACCGACAAGCGGGCTCGACCCGGAAACCTCGAACACCATCGACGAGCTCATCAGCCAGCTTGCCGAGGAGCTGCAAGTGACCAGCGTGGTGGTGACGCACGACATGCACTCGGTGTTTAGCATTGCCGACCGCGCCGCCTTCCTGCACGACAAGCACCTGCACTGGGTGGGCAAGGTGGCCGAGATCCACAACCGCCCCGACCCCGTGCTTGATGCTTTTGTGCGGGCCAACGAGTACCACGTGGGTTCGCCTGCGTCGTCGACCGCCGACCCTTCCTAACGAACCGCATTTTGCATGCAATACAGCAACGAATTAAAAGTGGGCGCCGCGCTCATTATCGCGGCCGTTATCTTTTTTATCGGCTTTCGGTTCTTTCAAGGCATTCCGTTGTTTCAGGAGCGCTACACGCTGCAGGCCCACTTCGACTCGGCCGGCGGACTGGTGACGGGCAACCCCGTTACGATTAGCGGCGTAACGGTGGGCACGGTGGAGGATATCCAGCTCGACCCCGACGGCCGCGGGGTCATCGTGACGTTCAAGGTGGAAGACGACATCACCATCCCCCAAGGGTCGTATGCCGAGGTGGCCGGCTTCAGCGCGCTTAGCGGCGTACGGCTGGCCATCACTTTAGGGCCGCGCACCAATCCCCCGCTTATCAGCGGCAGCATGCTCTCGGCGCCGCCCACGAAAGACATCCTGGAACGCCTTTCCGATCAGGCGCCGGTGATCGCGGCCAAAGCAGACAGCACCCTCTCGTCGGCCAACACGGCGCTGTCGGCGGCCGCACGCATCATGCAGCGCTCAAGCGGCGACATCGAAGCGGTGCTGCGCTCGCTTCGCCAAACGCTGCAGACGGTGGAGTCGATCACCCAGGCCGAAAAGGAAAACATTCGGAAGACGATTCAGCACATTGAAGGCATTACGGCAGACCTGAAGCGCTTCACGGGCACGAACGTGGATTCGCTGAACATTACGGTTGACCTGCTCAACCGGTCGTTGCGGAAGCTCAATGCGAACCTGTCCAACCTGAAAACATCGACGGCCACGCTAAGCACCATCACGCAAAAGATTAACCAGGGGCGGGGCACCGCCGGGCGCCTCATCAACGATCCCAGCCTGTACCGCCGGCTCGACTCGGCGGCCCTCAACATGAACCAGGTACTGGAAGACCTGCAGCAGAATCCGAGCCGATACCTGAAAGACATGACCCTTGTGAAGGTCTTTTAGCACTGGGCACGGTCTTGAGGCAACGCCCCATACGCCTGGAGGCCGGGCGCCGGGGCGGAACTAACGCAGATTGCACGACCGGCGGTTGCGTCTGTGTAAGCGGTTCCAGATTTTGTAAACGTCGCACCTGCGGCGCCTCGTTTCTTGTCCACGAACTGCTCAGTCTTATGCGTGACGTTTATATCGTTTCGGCGGTGCGTACGCCCATTGGTCGCTTTGGCGGCGCGCTCAAAAACCACTCTCCTGTTGATTTGGCGGCCCATGCCATGCGCGCGGCCCTCGACCGCGGCGCTGTAGACGGCGGCGCGCTCGACCTGTTCGTCTTTGGCAACGTGCTACGGGGCGGCCACGGGCAGCTCATTCCGCGACAGGCGGCCCTGCAGGCCGGCATTCCCGACAGCATTGACGGCTATGCGGTGGATATGGTGTGCGCATCGAGCATGATGAGCGTGCTGAACGGCGCCACGATGATTAAAGCCGGCGAGGCCGAGATCGTGCTCACCGGCGGTACCGAGTCGATGTCGGATACCGGCTTCTACGTATCCTCCGACGCCCGCTGGGGCTACAAGTACGCGCCGGGCGGCGGTTCGCTGGAGGACCTGATGTTTCGCGACGGCCTCAGCGACCCGATGAGCGGCGAGGCCATGGGCGAGCAAACCGAGCGCCTGGCGGCTGAGCATGGCATCACGCGCGAGGCGCTGGACAAGGCGGCGGCGCTGTCGCAGCAACGGGCCGAAGAGGCCACCGAGAAGGGCTACTTCGACGATGAGATTGCGCCCATCACGTATCAGACGCGCGGAGGCGAAGAGACCCTGTCGCGCGACGAGGGCATTCGTCCGGGCACCACGGCCGAGGGCCTGGGCAACCTCCGCCCGGCGTTTAAAAGCGACGGCGTGCTCACGGCCGGCAACAGCAGCCAGATCAGCGACGGCGCGGCGGCGCTTCTGCTCGCAAGCAAGGACGCGGTGGAGGCGCACGGCCTTACGCCACTGGCCAAAGTGGGCCGCGGCGCGTGGTCGGCCGGGGCGTCGTGGCGCTTCCCCGAAGCGCCCATCCCGGCGGTCGAGAAGGTGCTGGAGCGCACCGGGCAGACCATTGCCGACTTCGACCTGTTCGAAAACAACGAGGCGTTTGCCATCAACAACATTCTCATCAACAAGATGCTGGATGTGCCCATGGACAAGCTGAACGTGCACGGCGGCGCCATTGCGCTGGGCCACCCCATCGGCGCGTCGGGCGCGCGCATTGTGGTGACGCTGCTGCACGCGCTGCGGCAGCACGACGGCGCGCACGGCCTGGCCTCAATCTGCCACGGCACCGGCGGCGGCGTCGCCCTGCCCATTGAGCGCACGTAACACCGGGCACACCGCAGCGCCCGATGACGCGTTCTGTGGCGTAGTATCCGTTATGCAACGTAAGAGCCTCCAGCGGTTAATCGCTGGAGGCTCTTGCATGTCGCACGCAATGACATAAGTTGGAGGCGCCTACGACAGCGCCGCGTCGAGGTCGGCCTGCAGGTCGTCAACGTCTTCGACGCCCACCGAGAGACGAATGAGCGAGTCGGTGAGGCCAATGGCGCGGCGCTCTTCGGCAGGAATCGACGCGTGCGTCATGGAGGCCGGATGCTCGATCAGGCTCTCCACGCCGCCCAGGCTCTCGGCCAGGGTAAACACCTCGGTGCCCTGCAGCACCGCGAGGGCCGCGTCCATCCGGTCGTCGGCGAGCTCAAATGAGATCATGCCGCCAAAGTCGAGCATCTGCCGGTCCGCCACCGCATGCCCCGGATGGCTCGTAAGGCCCGGGTACCGCACGCGGGCCACGGCCGGGTGCCCATCCAAAAAGACCGCCAGCTGCCGCGCATTCGCGCAGTGGCGATCCATGCGCAGGTGCAGCGTCTTGGTGCCGCGCAGCGTCAAAAAGCAATCCATGGGGCCGGGGCACGCGCCAGCGCTCTTCACCTGAAACCGCAGCGCCTCGTTCCACCGGTCGCTGTTGGTGCACACCGCGCCGATAATCACGTCGGAGTGGCCGCCGAGGTACTTGGTGCCCGAGTGCAGCACGAGGTCGGCGCCCAGCGCCAGCGGCTGCTGCAGGTAGGGCGACGCAAACGTGTTGTCGACCGCCACGTCGATGTCGTGGGCGTCGGCGAGGTCGCAGAGCGCCTCGATGTCGGCAATGCGCATGAGCGGGTTGGTGGGGGTCTCCACCCAGAGCAGCGCCGTGTCGTCGGTCACGGCAGCCGCTACCGCCTCGGTGCTCGTCATATCAACAAACGAAAACGACAGCCCGAATGGCGCAAACACTTCCTTGAAGAGCCGAAAAGTGCCGCCGTACAGGTCGTTGGTCGCAATGACGTGGTCGCCCGGGCGCAGGCCGCCCTTCAAGATGGCGTCGATGCCGGCCACGCCGGAGCTAAACGTGATGGCGTGCGCGGCCCCTTCCAGCCCGGCGAGATTGCCTTCCAGCGCCGAGCGCGTAGGGTTGGTGACGCGCGAATACTCGTGCCCCTGGTGCTTGCCCGGCGCCGATTGCGCGTAGGTCGAGGTCTGGTAGATGGGCGTCATGACGGCGCCGCTGGACGGATCGGGCGCCTGGCCCGCATGCACCGCGCGCGTCCCGAAGCCGGTAGCAGATGAGTCGTTGGAGTCCATAGCATCACACAATTGATTGAAAAAAGCGAAAGGCCCGTGCGCGAGTGCGCTACGGGCCTTTCAAAGCATGAGGCGTTAGGCGGCCCTGCGGGTTACTGTCCGCCCGAGCCCTGGTCGCCCGAGAAGCCAGCGCACGATTGCACCGCCTTGGCCTTGTCTTGCTGATTGGTCTGAACGTAGGCCGTAAACAGCGACCGGCAGATGTCTGCGCGGTACGCGCTGCCGCTCTCGGCGAGCCGGCGGGCCTTCTCCAGCGGGTTGATGGCGTTGGCAAACAGCTCTTTGCGCCGCTCCACCAATTGCTTGATCGTTGCTTGCTTGTCCTGCGGGATCTCCCCCGTCTGGTACTCGCTCTCGATGGCGGCAATGCTGTCATCGACCGCAACGGCTTTGTTCACGTAAGCCGCGCCCAGGTTGTAGAGCGCCTTTACGTTGCCCTCGTTGTACTGCACGGCGGCCTTCAACTGCTCAATGGCCTCGTCGAACCGGTTGGCCTGCAGCAGCATCGTGCCGTAGTTGTAGCGGTAGTTGGCGTTCTCAGGATTTTGCTTCACCTGTCGGGCGTACTGCTTCATGGCCTCTTCGGTCATGCCCGCGGTGTTGTACGCGTTCAGAAGCATCGACTGCAGCTCCTGGTTGGTGGGGTATATCTCAGCGCCCTCCTCAAGCACCGGGATGGCCTTTTTGGCCTGCCCGTCGACGAGGTACAGGTTGCCGAGTAGCGTATAACTTTCCACGCCCACCGAGTCGGCTTTCTCCACGTACGCCGCGAGTAGCGGAATGGCGTTGGCCTGCTCGCCGGCCCGCAGCCGGGCGTAGGCCTCATTCTGCAGCATGACCACCGAATCGGGCTGGATCAGTTGAGCGGCTTTAAACCGGCTCGCAGCGCGCAGGAAGAGCACCGAGTCGGCCACCGCGTTCGTGTCGGAATCAGCGGTCCGGAACAGCTGGCCGCCTTGGCGGGCTTCCTGCATGTAGGAGAACTGCCGCCGCGTGTTTACTTCCTCACGTAGGCCCGGGTTGAACTGGATGGCCTGCTCCTGCGCCTCGATGGCTCGCTTCACAAGCTCGGCGTGGCGCTCAGCGTCATTGGTGCTGCGCGCCTGCTGCATGAGGATACGGGCCTTGAGCATGTACGCCTGCGCGTTGGCGGAGTCGGCGTCAATGGCCTTCTGCACGCTTTGCAGGGCCTGCTGGTAATTGTTTTGCTCCAGCGCATCTTCCGCGGCCCCAACGTTCGGGTTGCCCCCCGAGCAGGCCGAGAGCGCGCCCAACAGCAGTACGCCTGCCACGAGCGTCCAAACAGATGATTGTCGTAAGGCTTTCATGATGAAGTCTGTCGTCTATGAAGGTGGGCGGAAGCGATCCCCTGCTTCCGCACGAGCAATCGTATATTTCGTGCAAACCAACGTATAATGTAGCGGCGCGTTACAGGGGATGCAACTTCGCCGGCGTAACCCTTCGTGAAGTCCGTTGTACACCCCGGGGCGCCCGTTGCAACTCCGCGGGCTATCCCGCTATTTGGAAGCGCTGCCACTACATGCTGTTGCGGTGGCGTTCGTTCCGTTCACCATCCCGGACTGCTGCTATGGAAGACCACGCCACGCCTACGCCCGATCTTGTGGCCCCGAGCCTGCGGGCGTTGCTTGCCGAGATTGTTGACTATGCCGGGCTCTTTCCGCCGGCCGAGCTGCCGCTCGACGAGGCCCTGCACAACTACACGCAGTACCGCGACGAAGAGGAGGCCTGGATGCTGGCGCGCTTCGTCATTCCAACGAAGCGCCTGGGCGACCTGTCGGCGTACAGCGGGCTTTTTCGCCGGAAGGCCCCCTACGCGTTCTCGGTGCTGGGCACCGGCGGCGCGACGCCCGCGGACTTTCTGGACGCGTTTGCCTCCGACCTCGCCCGCATCGGCGCGTTCGAGACGGACCACCACGATCGCGTGTCGGCCGATGCGATGGAGGTGCGCTTGCCGGCGCCGTTGCAGGCGGGCACCACCCACGCGGTGCTCGACTTCCTGACGGCCGTGAACCAGCAGCTCGTGCGGCATGGCACGGCGAAGCTCGACATCTTTTTTGAGATCGCGCCGTCTGATGAAACGCTGGAGGCGCTGCCGGCGGTGGCCGCGGCGGTGGCCGAGCACAACAGCCAGGGCGATGTGCCGCTGCGCTCGGAGGTGGGCCTGAAGCTGCGCTGTGGCGGCCTCAAGCCGTCGATGGTGCCCACGGTGCCGCAGGTGGCTACCTTCATTGATACGTGCCGCCGCGCGGGCGTCCGGTTTAAGGCCACGGCCGGCCTGCACCACCCGGTGCGCCACTTCGATGATACGCTGGAGACGATGATGCACGGCTTCTTTAACGTCTTTGGCGCGGCCGTCTTTGCCGATGCCCACGCGCTGGATGCTGCCGCGCTGCATGATATTCTGCAAGAAGACAACCCCGAAAACTTCCGCTTCACCAAAGAGGCCTTCGGCTGGCGCGAGGCCCTCGTACCCATCGACGCGGTGCGCGCGGCGCGGGCGTCGTTTGCCATGTCCTTTGGCAGCTGCAGCTTCGAAGAACCCGTGTTCGACCTGCGCGACCTCGACCTCTTGTAACCGCACCTTCTCGATTTTCTCACCCAACTGCTTTCCTGTATGGCCGACCCAACCGTCGATCCGTCGCACGCGTCGTTTATTGACGTGCCTGCCGACTCGCACTTTCCCATCCAAAACCTGCCCTACGGCGTGTTTACGCCGCCCGATGAGCGGCCGCCCCGCGTGGGCGTGGCCATTGGCGCGCACGTGCTCGACCTCTCGGCCCTGGCAGACGCCGGTCTGTTCGAGCATCCGCTGCTGGTGCAACACGCGCCCTTCGAGCAGTCCACGCTGAACCGCTTCATGAGCCTGGGCCGCGTGGCCTGGGATGCCGCGCGCGCCACGATTCATGATGCGCTGCGGGCCGATACCGCCACGCTGCGCGACGACGCCGACCTGAAGGAGCGCGCGCTCTTTGAGCGCTCGGCTGTTACCATGCACCTGCCGGCGCGGGTGGGCGACTACACCGACTTCTACTCCTCGAAGGAGCACGCCACCAACGTGGGCACCATGTTTCGGGGCAAGGAGAACGCCCTGAAGCCCAACTGGGTGCACCTGCCGGTGGGCTACCACGGGCGCGCCAGCTCCATCATTCCGAGCGGACAGCCGGTGCGGCGCCCCTGCGGCCAGCGCAAGCCCGACGACGGCCCGCCGACGTACGGTCCTACGCGCCTGCTCGACTTTGAGCTGGAGATGGGATTCTTCACGGGCCCCGGCAATGAGCTGGGCACGCCCATTGGCATCGACGCCGCCGAAGATCAGATCTTTGGCCTCACGCTCGTGAACGATTGGAGCGCCCGCGACATTCAGGGCTGGGAGTACGTGCCGCTGGGGCCGTTTTTGGGCAAGAGCTTTGCCACCACGGTGTCGCCCTGGGTGGTGCCGCTGGCCGCGTTGGAGCCCTTCCGCGTGGATGCGCCCACGCAAGAGCCTGCGCCGCTGTCCTACCTGCAGCCGCCCCGCCCCGATACGGCGTACGACATTCAGCTGGAGGTGGGCCTGCAAACGCCTGCCCTGGATGCGCCGCATACGGTCTGCCGCACCAACTTCCGCCACATGTACTGGACGATGGTGCAGCAGCTGGCGCACCACACGGTGAACGGCTGCAACATCCGTCCGGGCGACCTGCTGGCGTCGGGCACGATTAGCGGCCCTACAAAAGACAGTTACGGCAGCCTGCTGGAGCTGACGTGGCGCGGCGAGCATCCCATCGAGCTGCCGGACGGCTCGGAGCGCACCTTTGCCGAAGACGGCGATGCGGTGGTGATGACCGGCTGGGCCGCGGGCGATGGCTACCGCGTGGGCTTTGGCGAAACCCGTGGCACGGTGTTGCCGGCACAGCCGCTGGCGTAGCAACGTGCTGCGTACAAAACAGCGCATCGGGCCGGCGTCGCCGTTGGGGCGGGGCCGGCCCGTGCTGGTGATGGGCGCCGCGGGGGCACGCTACCCGACGGCCTTGTCCATGTATTTTGAGAGCATGAGGTGCGCCGTGGCCATGTAGTTGGGCCGAAAGGCAATGCGGTCGCCCACGGCGTAGGACGTGTCGCTCAGGCTGACATCGAACACCGTCATGTCGGAGGTGGTGCCGGCAAACTGCACACCCTCGTCGACCGGTGTCAGGTTGTCTACGTCCACGTCAAGCAACCCGAAGTCGGTGATGCAGCGATCGGTGCGCCGGTCGGTGGCCACGGGCTGGGCGGTGTGGCCGATGTTGGCGTCGTTGATAACGCCCTCCGGCTCGGGGTCTTTCCGGGCCTTTTCGATGATGTTGGCCGCAAAGACGAACGTGTCGGAGGACAGGTCGAGCACCTTGTCGTGATGCAGCGGCGACGTGCCAAAGAACGCCGCCTCGCCAATGCGCAGGTGATTGACGCCATCGGGCAGCTTGTGCGTGCCCACGTGCGGGAGTCCGATGCTGCTGGTGCCCGACACGAGCGGCAGCTCGCGGTTAAAGCTTGCTTCGATGAGCTGCTGGTAGAGGCACAGCTGCACCATCTTGTCGTAGTTGGGCTCCACGCCGTGCATGCAGCCCAGGTTGCTGCCCAGCCCGATGACCTCCACGTGGGGAAGCTCGAAGACGGCATCGTAGAAGTCGAGCAAGTCGTCGCGCACGATGCCCTCGCGCAGCTCGCCGAGCTCCACCATAATGATGATGCGGTGGGTGGTGTTGTGGGCCGCGGCGGCGTCGTTGAGGGCCTGGATGGTGGTGAGGCTGGAGTTGAGCGACACGTCGGCATACTGCACCACGTCGTCGGCCAGCTCCACCGCCGGGGGTTTGATGTACATGGTGCGGATGTCGGGCCGGATGGCCTTCATCGTGCGGATGCCCGAGAGGCGCGAGTCGGCAATGGAGTGCACGCCGTTCATCGCCTCGCTGGTGAGGAGCGCCTCGAGGGCCGCGCGGTGGCCATTCAGCACCTTGGCTACGAGCGTCCACTGCACATCGTGTGCAGACAAGTAGGTGCTGAGGCGCTTGATGTTGTCGATGATGGGCGCCGTGTTGATGCGAAGGGTTGCCATGGGCGGCAAGAAGCAGCAAGAGGAAGGCAGCGTACAACGGGGTCCGCTTATGACAGGGCCGGGGCGCGCATTTCTACGTAGGGCGCCGCAAAGCCCTGCCGTTTGTAGAGGCGGCGGGCGGGGTTGTCGGGTTCCACGTGCAGGGCGATCGCGCCGTCGCAGTGTGCGCGCAGGCGTTCGACGAGGGCCGAGCCGAAGCCCCGGCCGCGGTAGTCCGCGTCGACCGCAATGTAGACGAGCAGGTGCGGCGGCACGAAGTCGGCCATGCCGGTATCGAGCACCACCGCGGCGCCCACCACCGCGTCGTCGTGGCGCGCGATAAACACGCGGCCCCCGCGGCCGTCGGACGTGCTAAAGGCATAGTCGAGGGCCCTGCGAATGGCGGCCGGCGCATCGCCGAAGCGCCCCAGGTGCGTATGCAGGAAGTCGACCAGGGCCGGGCGGGGCAGATCGTCGGGGAGCGCGGCGGGCGTATCGGCCACGGCGACGTCGAGGACAGCAGGCGAGGAAGCCATACGGGGTGTAGCGAGCATCAAGAAAACGCGTGCGCATGAATCGGAGCCACGCCGTGCGGTTTCATTGCGGGGCGGAGTGTTGAGTGCTCTTCACACAACGGGAGGGCGTATGAACCGCGGGCGCCGCCTCACGTCCTCGCGGGCCCCGGATGAATTGAGTGTGCACCGCACGGCGGCTGGAACAGCCCTGCGAGCGGTGCGGTATCGATAGCACAGACTAACCGCCGGGGCTATAGCTCAGTTGGTAGAGCGCTGCAATCGCACTGCAGAGGTCAGGAGTTCGAATCTCCTTAGCTCCACAGCCCCAACCCTCGCCCGTGATCAATGGGCGGGGTTTTTTCTTTGGTGCGCCCTGCGATTGGGCGGGCTTCATGTGGGCGCGCCGGCTGGGGCATTCCTGTATCAATCCGCTGCAGGAGATCGCGGGCAACCGGCTCCTATGCTCCCGACCGCTCGCCGCTGTGCGTTTTTGCGTGTACGCTTGCAGCGCTTGGGTCGTGTGGGTATCTTTACTGCAAGAAAGCGCCCCGGCACGGCGCGATGTGCTGGCAACTGGAAAGAAAACCCACATGTAATGGCTCGTACAACCGTTTCGTCCGGCTCGCCTTTCGAGGCCTCCATCGGTTTCTCGCGCGCCGTGCGCGTGGGGCCCTTCATTGCGGTATCGGGAACCGCGCCCATCGCGGACGACGGCTCCGTGGCGCATCCCGGAGACGTGGCGGGGCAGACGCAGCGGTGCCTCGACATCATACAGCAGGCGGTGGCGGAGGCCGGCGGCACGCTGGCGGATGTGCTGCGGACGCGCATTATGCTCACAGACATCACCCGTTGGGAGGAGGCCGCCCGCGTCCACGAACGCTACTTCGGCGATATTCGGCCGGCGAGCACGTTTGTGGAGGTGAGCCGCCTCATTGACGCGGACTGGCTGGTGGAGATTGAGGCCGATTGCGTCTTGGGAGACCAGGTCTAACACGGCCAGGCCCCAGGGTCAACGCGCCGCATGTGCTGAATGCTCCGTCATCGCATGCGCTTCGCTTGGGGAGACCGAGCGGGGCGCGCGTGGTTGCGCAGCCGCCGGTGGCTTGTGCGCGCCGGTGAGCATCCAAATCTGCGATGGGTCGAACGCCACGAGCGTCGTAGCGCGGATGCGGTCACGCCCGTTTGCAGCGTCTGTATCGGTGAGGGGACCGCCCTGATCGTGCATGTTGTGAAGGATAAGCCCGTCAAAGCCGCTCGCGCGCGCCCACGTCGCAAGTTGGTCGACAGTCGCGCTCGTGCGGTACGGCAGCCGGTATGACGTATAGGCCCCATCTGATGTGCCTCCATTGACAGTCCCCTGTGGTGGCGCCGGCACGGCAGACGGCCAAATGACGTACCCGTGCCGATGCACGGGCGGCACCTCGGTAAGGGAGGGACCATCGTCGAGGCGGACATGCGACCACCGGCTGGGTGTTATGTTAATGTACGGAGTGCGGAGGTTTAAGAACGCGGCGATGATCCGGGAACCATAGGTTTGCGCCACACGATCATCATCCGTAAAGTAAAGCCCTCGCGAGTGGCAGGTGGTGCGGGTACGCTCCTGGGCCCGCTCCATTTCAAAGCGGGCAAACGCGTATGGCGTGCCATGGTACACCAGAAGCGGACGACCGTTGGGCCCGATGGCCGCAGAAGAGGTCGCTTCAGCGGTGCGCCAGTCGCCAAACCACTCGAGGAATGACGGGCTTCGGACAAGCCGCTCCAAGTCCTCCGACGGATACACCGGAACTGACAAGTCCAGCGACGGCTGGGTGGCCATCTGCAACGGGGCTTTGCTGTGGGGAAGTCGACGAGGAGTCATTTATCTATGCTTTTTGTAAATTATTTCAGAATAATTGTATACTCTTCTTTTGTATCTATCCCCAAGAAAATATAGCAGCCATCTCATCAGTGTCTGCCACGCCTCAGTAGCATTAAAACCAGGCGCTTCAGAGCAGGGGAGAGTTTTGAGGTAATCACGCACCGCACCAAAACGCCTGGAGGTACGAACGTAGTCATCTACCGTCTGGACTACCGGCATTTGGAGAAGCTGCCACTTTATCTCCATGTTGAAGGCCGCTTCTGGTAGCCCATCAGGAGTGTCGAAGAACTGCAAGTCACGCAAACCGTGACGACGAGTGGCTGTCGTGAGAGACTTAAAGTCACCGGTGTATGTTCGATATAACTTTTCAGGATGACGCAGGTGGGGAAGCCATTGCTCGCGATCAATCTGCTCTGATTTCTCCACATCTAACTCAGTCTCAAACTCCGCCACAGAACCGGTCACATCTGCAGCATCGTATTTTATCTTCCCGTAATCCGTGGATCGGTCATCTAATTGCTCGTACTCTTCCCTAAGTCGGGTAAAATGGTCATAGAGATCCTGCGAAACTCTGACGCAATTCCTTCGCAGTCTTCCCTCAATGCTCGCAAGCCTGTCTTTGCGGAAGGGGAGACGCACTAGAAGCTCAAAATTGGGACGAGCACTCCAACCAAGTGCAGCATCGGTGATATTCGCTGATCCAGCGTAGCATACATCACCGAACCGATAGTATTTGGCGTGCAGGTCTGGACGCAGCCACAATGAAGCGCCTGGTCGATCCTTTAAAAGCTTCCAGATCTCAGGATCACTCGCTCCCGATACAATCTCGTCCAGGCGCCATCTGGTAATCGCTCGTACGGGCTGCTCGGAGGAGCAGGCCTCGATGAGGCGCTGCATGGTGCCCTTTTTGATGAAAGGGGCGGCTAAGAGTATCTCACCGGCGGATCGCTCACACTCCTCTGTCAGACGTGTGCCGAGGGACCGAAAGTAGACGTGCATCACGAATCTTTTTGACTGCGGAGCAAGGATCGAATAGCACGTCCCCAATCTGTGCGTAGTTCTTCTGCCAGGTCTCGGCTCCGGCCTTTGAGATTGCTTTCAACGTCTGTCCAGGCGGCAAGAAGTATTTGCAGAGCAAAAGTCAAGCTGTGAACGTCCGGATTTCGCTTGTGCTTTTGCCCGTCGATAGCCGCACGCAGTTGTTTAGAAAAAGGATGAGACGTGTTCAGGTTGATCTGTACTGTACCACCCTGAATATGACTCGAAAACAATGCTGGAGAGTCGTACTCTTTTTCGGCAAACTCGTAATTGTATGTCGTCCCCGAGAGAGAGGCACGAGTGTCTGCATCAACGGGCTCCTCATCTTCCTGTGAGGCAGAATCCGTGGAAGAGACGAGAGTAACATGGTCCTCGGCATCCTTTGTTACGAACCGGTTTAGAATCACGTCCAGACAGGTTTCGATGTCCTCTTCCGTGGTGTCATGGCCTAATTTCTGAAGTACCTCTCCAAGTTGTGAGGTGGACAGGGGACGCTTAGCAAGGGCAAGCACGGTGACGATTTTCTTGGATGTCTCAAGGTGCGATTTAATGGAGTCTGCAATACTCTCCGGCGAGACGTCGGACTCCTCCTCAGATGGTACGTGGGCCGGATCCTGCTCCTCATCGGGTTCCGCATTTACGTCTGATGTCTCCGCATCAGAGACACGTTCATTCTGTTCTATGTCATTCTTAAGCGACCAACGATATTGCGGATCTTGCTTTACGTAATCTCCGAGTTCGCCGTGTAGTCGTCCATTTACCGCAGTTCGTGAGACGAATTGCGAATTACTCGATAGCGATTTGGCAATGTCGCTGGCTTTAAGCGGTTCATCTGATTCGACCAAAACCTTGATGATCGAACGATTTAGGCCTTTCAGCGATGAGAGTATATTATCGATACCTTGGTCAGGAGGCTCGACTTGTTGTTGGGTTTCGGTAGCCGGGCGCTCTTCCCGATCTGATGAGTTGACACAGATCCATTTGCTGTCGGCGGTTTTTCGCACGTGCTCTTCCAGCCCGTGCTGTAGGTAAACTTTCACGAGACCACCGACATATTCTTCGTCCTCGTCAGACAAACGATCAGCGATCTCGCTGGCCGCAAGAGGCCGATCAGCCGCTTCCAGCGTTTCTAAGATGCTTCTGCTGAATTTACTGAGCATAACAAATTAGCATGACCCCTCAGTCCATCTCCCGCATAAACTGCCGTGCTATCTTTCCCCATTCGTAACGGATGTCTTGAGCTCTCTCGCGCTGATCTCCTCTCTGTTCGTCTTCGTAGCGAGCCCAGGCTAAGAGGAGGAGTCGCAACCCTTTCCGTGCTCGGCGAAGACGATCACGTAGGGCATCTGCATCTTCGTCCCCATCCACATTTTCCAGGACTTCTATAAGGTTTTCGTAACCGGGATGAGTTGTGTTCAGCTTGATAATGATTTTGCCCGCCCTCGGCGTTATTGAGAACAGTTGGGATCTTGCTTCAAGTGCCGTTTCGGCGAACGTGTATTTCAATCCACGATTGACAGTAAATGCTGCAATACCTTGAGCAGCTTCTTGCGTCATTCCAGACTCTCGCAGTTCTTCTTCAAGTTCTTTTTCCTGCTCTTCGTCAGGGAGAGTTTCCTCTTGGTCACTTTCACCCTGATAGCCTTCCTTTTGTCGCTTGCGAGTTTCTGCTGTAGCCTGCTCTTCTGCCTCGATGTCCTGATGACGTTCCTGTCCTCCTTGCGATCCCTTTGTTTGAGCCTTCAGAAGTTTGCGAATCGTTTTAAGGTTTCTGTCGATGCTATCTGATAACTCAAGAAGAGGGCCCGCTGGATCGTTTTCCTCCTCAAGGCGCTCTTTCAGTTCTGTAATAGATTCGCTGTCTTGTTTCAGCGCCTCAGCGTCTAATTCGTGGAAATTACGGGCAGTCTGCTTATTATTGGATACACCAAACAAATCATCGAGGGCCGGAGGGAACTCGACTTCTACGCCCCACCATCGTTCGGTAGGGTCGTACTGAACTACCCACGATTGATCGAGCTCTAATTCGCGTCCAGCCCGGACGATAGACACACCCACGTTCTTGGCGGCGTGACGACCATGTGGTTTTGATCCTGGATTGTGTCCTCTTCTGGCTTCCTCCTTGGCGAATGAGAAAGTGATAGTTACCGGATGTATTTCTCCCTTATGGTAGATCTCAAACTTGTGCGGTTCGCCCCACCTCTCGAACATCGGCTCCTCCTCATACGGGCACGACGTGGTTGACATCAGGTAAAGCGGATCATTCGGCTGAGCATACTTTTCGATGCCTCCTCCCTTCTGGGGTTTGTCGAGGTCGAACGAATGCATTCGAATCTGCACCCGGTCATTGGCAAGGAAGCGGCGGTACATGCGACCGATAAGCATCTCGGAGTTGCGAATAATCGCCCGGGCTGTCTTCCACATGACACGATCCAGCTGGGACCAGACGACGAGCGTCCCACTTTTGCCAAACGAGTTACCCACCTGTTGCCAGAGTTCCGGGATTGACTTAGGCTCCGGCACAGGAACTTCTTTCATTTCTCGATCCAAAACGGCATCGAGGTCGAGGTATGTGTAGATGGCACTGTCAATTCCATCTTGCCAGGACCACACATCGACTCGTCTGCACTGCGACATAGATGAGCTTGGCAATCCCATGCCAAACTTACCGATCCCGTCCTGATCCTCGGGGTCCAGGTAGGTACCATTGCCAAATTGAAGGGCGAGCCGAAGCACCCGTTCATCCATTCCCGTACCATTGTCGAGCACGGCAATCTGATGAATACGGGAGCTCTTTTTTTTCTTCAACTGGACTTCTCGCTCGCCGCAGAGCAGTTCGACTTGAGAAGCTTGAGCCTGAATCGCATTATCCATCAGCTCGGCGATCGCGTACGCCGCGTTCTTATAACCGTTGTCCCGCATGGCTTTCACCGCAAGGTGAGCGGGGACAATATCGTGATCTTTGGTATGTTCTCCACCTTGACTCATGGTCAAAATCAATCGAGTATGAAGAGATGCGACGTTAGGTATAGTTCTACCTGGAAGACTGCAAATATTGTGCCACTTGTGTCATTCCCAGACATCTTCCCAGTTCATGAAAGCTTCGGCAACGCTGCTGAACCCGGGAAGATTGTGATCCACGACGGTGACGATTTCCGCCTCTTCATTTCCGCCTGCTTTGGGTCCGCGAATCGCTCGACCTACCATCTGGCTATATAATACTAATGATTTGGTTGGACGCGCAATGAGAGCTGCACTGGTCTCGGGCGCGTCGAATCCAGTTGTTAGCACACCGTAGTTACAGAGAATCATCGGCTGATCTGTCCGCTTCTTAAACTTTCTGATGTATCGCTTGCGCTTCTCGCTCTCGGTTTCGCCTGTAACTGCAGCAGCCTGGTACCCGCGCGACTGTAGAACCGTGGCCATAACCTCGGCATGGTTCACCGTGGTACCAAAGAAGAGAATGCGCTGATGACGTTGCAGCATCTCTTCCAGGCGGGCGAGGATCGCCGTGTTTCGCTCTTGGTCTTCAGCCAGCTGACGGAGGACGTTTTTGGGAAGATCGAGCTGCTCCTTGATTTTTCTTCGATCCTCAGGAGACAAATCCAGACCCGGCTCTACAAAGAGTGACTCAAAGTGGGCATCCGCCAAATATCCATTGTCAACGAGGTAGTCAATCGGGTTGTCGTAGCCTTCGATTTCCAAAATAACTTTGTTGCGAGCAAAGAAGTCGGCCAGCTTTTCATCCTCCTCAATGTCAGCCCACGTGCGACCCGGAGTAGCTGTAAGACCCAGGAGTCCAGGTTTGCGGTGATGCACGAGAAGCGATTCGAGAACAAGACCGTACGTCTCTGCAATGGCTTGATGGGCCTCGTCGATGATGACGAGGGTGCAATGCTGGCCTATTTTCCCAATGTGTGAAAGGCGTCTTTTTGCCAGGCTATACATTTTCGCAAGACCGGCAACCATGAATCCGTCTCCGAGGGTATCGAGGTTAAGGTCGTGCGAACCCCAGAACCGGTGAATGTTGATCTTCCGATTTCCCAGATGATTCCAGGCCCGTTCGAACTCGGAAGCTGCCTGTTCACAGAGCTCTTCGCTGTAGGCAAGCCAGACGACGAAGCCGGGCTCTGTTTTCCGCAGATGCTCCGCAATGATGTTCATGGCAGTCCGCGTTTTTCCAGATCCTGTCGGCATGTGAAGCACGACACGCCGGGGCTCGGTGTCTAAGTACCGCTTTATCCCGCGCGCTGCCGTTCTTTGGTGAGGAAAGAGGGCGTAAGCTGGAAGGTGCTTCTTTAACGCGGGTTCAACCTTGACCTCTTTGCGTTCCGGCGGATCCAGATTGAAAAAGTTGAACAACAGCTCTTCGCGCTCAGAGTTTTTGTAAATACTAGCCTTTTTCAGAGATTGGTAAAGATCACCACCCGTGTTTACGCCAAGCAGGATGGCCAAGCGTTCTGCCTCCCTGCGCCGCAGGAGGTCGAAAAGAAGGCGGCGCGACTTTGTATCGGTCAGCAGTCCCGCTGGACCGTGGAGATCAAGTACAATCCGTCGGAGCCGGCTGGGGAGCGTGAGGTTCTCGTCGATGGCGTGGAGTAAACGAAGCGACTCCCGGCCGATGAGCGTCTGGAGTGTTACGTCGTCTGCTCGTGCGAGAAGCCTGTCGAATTGGACCATGATCAAGTCACGTTTTATGTGTAAAAGGCATTCTGCCAGGTTATGGGTTCATGCCGCAACGGGTAGCGAGTCGCCGTCAGGTTCAAGGGACGCCTTCCACTCGAAGAACGCATCCATCGTCAGGTAACGCCGACCTGTCGACCACTCTTCATGCCGCTCGGCGCAAAGGGCGCCGATGAGGCGGTGGGCCGCCTCTTCGTTTGGGAAGATGCGAACCACTTTCTCTCGCCGGCGGATCTCCTCGATGAAGCGCTCCAGCATATTGGTCGTGCGCAAGCGGCGCCGATACTTCGCCGGCAAGGCCAAGACGGCAGTCGCCTCCTCCCAGCCGCTTTCCAGTACTTCAAGGGCCCGGTCAGCAGCCCCCTCCAGCTCCGCGCAGGCCTCGCCGACCGCCTCGCGGGCGCGCTCCGGCGAAGGGGCCGTCAGAATTCGATCGAGCAGCTCATGCACCCGGTCGCGGAGCCCAGCAGGCGTCCGGTCAAGGACGTTGCGCCGGAAGTGGGCTTGGCATCTCTGCCATATGAGCCCTGGGAAGGCGGCCTCAAGCGCCTGGCGCAGGCCTTCGTGCGCGTCGCTGGTGGCGACCTCCACACCGGAGAGCCCACGCGCCTTGAGCTGGCCTATGAAGCGGCGCCACGCTTCGCCGGTCTCTCCGAAGGCGACGTCCAGCCCCAGAATCTCCCGCTGGCCAGCTTCGCTAATGCCTACGGCCAAGAGTACCGTGGTCGAGCGCACCGCGCTCTGCTGCCTGACCTTCACCTGCATCGCGTCGAGAACCAAAAACGGGTAGGTGCCACCTCCCAGTGGGCGCTTGGCCCAGGCGGCGACCTGCTCGTCAAGCCCCTCGGCCAGCCGAGATACCGTCTGTCGGCTGAACTCACGCCCGCACAGCTCGGTGGTGATCTTCTTGACGCGGCGGGTCGAGACGCCTTGCACGACCATTTGCATCAGCGCCAACACCAGCGCCTTCTCACTGCGCTGGTAGCGCTCGAAGAGACTCGTCTGAAAGGTACCATCGCGGTCACGGGGCACTTCCAGCTCCAGCGTGCCCACTCGCGTGGTGAGCCTCCGCCGGTAGGAGCCATTGCGCCAGCCACGGCGATCGGTCGTCCGCTCGCCCGGCTCGGCCCGGAGATGCTCGGACATCTCGGCCTGTAGGAGCTGATTCAGAATGGGTTCGAGCAAAGCCGCCATGCCGCGGTCTCCTTGCAAAAGGTCTTGGATCTTCTCGTCGTCTATGGTAATCTCAAAGGTAGCCATCGTCAGTATGTCTGCGGTTGTTGTTGACTGGTCTAAACTCCAACCTGACAGAACGCGATGGCTTTTTCTACTCAGCCTGCACTTCTACACAAAACTAGTGACTCAACCTATATTATCAACACCTCGGACTTGATGATGTCGAGCAGATTGAGAAACTTAGACAAGCTGCCGAGGAAGACGGCATTGAGTTGGCGCCTGAAACAGTCTCCATGTTGCAAGAGGCGAAATACAACAAACATCTTGCTCTAGTGATAAAGCGAGGCAATAAAAGCTGGAATACTGGTTTTGTGAGAAGAAGGACCATGCGAATTAGTGAAATCGTATGAGATCGGGTATCACCTTAGATAATCGATTGACTTAGAGGTGGCAAATATTACATCCTTTACCATCATCTTCCATATCCCGCACCTCGTCCTCGAAGTAGAGACTCATCAAGGATCGATTGGACATTTCCTGCTTTAACCGTTCTCGCCGCTTTTCAGTCCGCTCCTTGATTTCCTTGATCCGCTCTGGATTTTCGAGCTCGTCGAGGGACTCGGTGTCCGACCACGTGAACTCTTCCCCGGTGTCCTCGTCGACCTTTTCGTATTCCTTCGCTTTCTCGAAGAGCTCGGGATGGTTCTCCTTCAGGCCCACCCACTCGCTCCGGCGTTGAAAGAAGCAAAAGTAGCAGCCGCTCCGGGAGCGCCAGTCGTAGTATTCCGGCCGGCCCATGCCGCTATCTTCTAAGATGCGGTAGACGTCTTGCTTGTCGATGCCATCTTCTCGGAAAGGAAAGACCGAGGTGATGTTGTCTTTCGTGCTGATGTAGCCCTCGCGGTCTTCGTCGGCCCGGATGCCCACGTAATTGACCACCGGATCATCGCCAATGTAGTTCTCGAAGGGTTTAATCTTCAGGTTGCGCGTGCACCAGCGCATGTTTGCGCTCGGCAGGAAGCCGCCGTACAGCTCGAGATAGTGATCGAACGGTGTCTTGTCGGGCGGCGAGTCGGCCTGGAGGCGAATGATGGGCTTGCCAAGTTTCGTTTCGAGCTGATCGAGGTACTCGTACGTCTCCTCCAGCTCCGTGCCCGTGTCGCAAAATACAAACTCGACGTTTTCGATGGGCTCACGAGGCTCAGCCTCCGTCTTCCCTAAGTGCTTTTGCCAGCGATTCGGCTCTCGCATGTAGATGGCGAGCGCGGAGCTATCCTTACCGCCGCTGAGTGCGATGATGTGGCGCGTCTCTTGGTCATTCATAGGTTTGTCTTAGGCGTCGAATTCGGCGTCCATCGAAGTTTCCTGCTCGTCTTTCAGTCGCTGGATCAGCTTTCCAAGAGCAGCCAGTTTCACCTGTTTGTCCTTATCTTTCGAGACCTCATCTGATTCGAGCAGGTCGTACACCCGTTTTGCAATGTCTTCGACGATTTCTTCGTCTTCCGGGTGAACTTGAACAACGGTTTCTTGCTCGGGCTCTCCAAGCATTGTGATCCCGAGACGAATGCGATGGAGACGCATGGCCTCGCGCTCTTCCTTGCTCTCCGTATCCTCAGCCTCTCCCTCAAATACGAGCGGTTCGCGGTTCCGAAACTTTCGGGCAATTCGCTTGACCTCTGACTTGAAGCTGTTGATGTCCTCGTCAAGCCACTTGACGGGCGGCTTGTCGGCAAGCAATGAAGCAATCGACTCGTACCACGCCTGCGTGTCCATCATTTCGTTAGTCGCCCGAATCACGAAGGCTTTCAGGTCCGAATCGGACACGTGCGGTTCGAGCGCCTGAGCCCGTTCTGCAATTTCGTGGCGCTGCTCCTCCACGTCGTTCGCCCGCACTTGAAATGCGGCCGCTACGCGGCGCTGGATGCTACGAATGAGCTGGTCGTATGCACCTGTGATCTCCCGAATCGTCTTCTGAAGCTCACGGACGAAGACCCGTATTTCTTCCTCGCTGATATCGTCTGCGGAAAGGAACGAGTCGACGCCCACATTCAGTGCTTCTGGAAGCTCTTCGAAGAGCAGCGCCGTGGGATCCGTCGAGCGGTGCAGCGCCTCACGGACGGCCATTGCTTCCTCAGACATCTGCGAGGTCTTCCGGACGAATGGGGGGAGGCCGTGCACCTGGCGAAGGAGCCGTAGCACGATAGGTAACGGTTTGCGCTGATCTTCGGGTAGGCCGACGAGAGGCGCGAGATGTTGAAGCACCTCTTGGCGCACGCCCGCGATCGACACCTGCTGCATGTCAAACTTCGCGGGGTTTTTCAGCAGGCGCTCGATCGTTCCGTAATCGATCTGCTTCAGGAACGTGCCATTCTCATAGACGGCAATCTCGTCTTCGTTGGCTTTGAAATAGGCGAACAGGAAAACGGGAACGAGTCCCTGGCGCACTCCATAGGGCCGCTGGATAAGCAGGTCAAAAAAGGTGTCAATGGAAACGGGCTTCCCTTTTGCCTCGTCGAAGTGCTGCTCGATACGTTTCCAGACGGCGTAACAGCCCGGCTTCTTATCCTCGTAAGGGTGGGTGAAATACCAGGCGCCCTCCTCCCCTTCGCGATGCATGCCGGTCGCTCGGACAATGGACGCGTACAGGCCATACTCGGCCGGCGTCCCGTCAATCCCGAGCCGGTCTTTGGACGGATCGCGGCCCGCGTTCTCATCCCCAAGCACCATGGCTTCAAGCAGCTTTTTCTGCCCTCGCACGGCACTCGGGGAGGGCTCGCGCAGATTCAGCAGTTCGTTCCGAATCTCTGGTGTCTTAGTGAACACCTCGTCGCAAGCTGTAGAGAGCCGGTCTTGCAGCGCTCGCCGACTCCTGACCCGGAAGGTCGCTCCGTCGTTGATCCACTGGCACGGATTGCGTCCATCTTCATTGGCAACGATAAGACGATTCAGCAGGGTATCGACCCGCTGCTCAAGATCAGATTGGCGCTCGCGTAGCTCGTGCCGGGCCGCTTTGTCACCGCGCAACTCTTCCATATTTTTGCGGATCCAGTTCAAGCATTTGAGCTCATAGACGGCTTCGTGGAGCGTGCCAGCACCGTCAGGGACGGCGAAAAACGTCATTGGATCATCGGCTTCCAACTTCAGCGTGTCAACGAGTGCCTCCCGTTGATCGTCTCGTTCTGGAAGCACGTATACGATGTGCCCATCTGCCTTACTCGACGCATCGTCGAGTGCCGCCCGCCACGCATCACCCGTCGCGTAGACGACCTCAAACACGCGCGTGGTGCCGGTTTCATAAGAGTGACGATTGGCAGCCACTGGTGCCGGCGGAATAACGTCACGTAGGAGATCAGCGAGCGGCACATCGGGTGAGACACGCGAACGCGCTTGTTCTATCTCCTCCTCAATGTCAATGTCGCTCCCCTGCCAGACTGCGTAGGTGTCATTGTACTTGCGCCGGACAACGACGCGCTCATGAACAAGCCGATCGAGCTCCTCATCCACGCGTTCATCTGAAACATCAACAGAAGCGTGGAGAAGATCGGTCGTGGCGGATAAGCCCGCCATCTCGCCAGCAAAGTTGAGCAAGGCAATCTGTTTCAATAGCACCGGAGAGAGCTTAGTTGGATCTTTCATGCTCCCGAGTGCTGCTTCCGTCTCTGCCCAGAGCTTACTCGTGCTCTGATTGAAGAGCGTTGCCCCCAGCGTAGTCATCAAGTAATCATACAGGTGGTCGAGGCGGTAGAGTGGCATCGCTTGTCCCTCTGCCTGCTCGGATTCGCGACGCAGTACGTCCAGAAATCCATTAGGCTCTCCCGATGCCAAAAACGCAAACAGGGAACGCTCATTCTGCGCCAGGCGACGGAAAAGCGGTCCTACCAAGAGAGCTACCAACGGGTGCAACGGGAGCGCCTGACGGAGCAGCTGCTCGATCTCTTTCCTGTCGACCCATGTGGGAAGCTGTGCGGCCTCCGTCACCGCCGAGGCTAGGTGCCCATAATCATCAGCAACAGAATCGTCTTCTCTCTCAATAGCTTCCGCAAGCAACTGAAGCGTGGCGTCGGCCGGCTCGACATACGCAACATCTTCGAATCGTCCCTGCACCTTTTGCCACTCTTCCCGCTGTGTGCGGTCCAACTGACTTGCGTATCGCTCGAACGCTTGATGAAGGATCGTCGTCAGAAAGAGTGGTGCCTGCTCGCTTTCAGTCGTCCGCGCCGCCCGCTCGGCGAGTTGCTGCAGGACAAAGATATCCCCTCGGTCCGGATGTAGTGCTGCATACTCAAGCAGCTTTCCCAGCTCATCAACAACCACGAAGAGGCCGCCGCCCGTGCTTGCATAGACCGCCTCCGAGGCCTTTTCGAACAGATCAGTGGTAATCTCGCCAGACACGTTCGTATCACCGGCCATCGTGCGCGCTTCGCCGGCGATGTTTTCTAGATCCTCGCGGACCTCTTCCCCATCTACAGCGCGCTCTTCCGCAAATGCGTCGAGCCCTTCCGCTAGCCCCTCCAGCAGTGCCACATTTAAGGGCTTACGTGCGCCCCCTACCAGAACAGGACAAAACGGAGACGCTTGCAGAGGGGCAAAATCCTCGGCAAGCGACTCATCCGCCTCGCGGAGGTGATCAAGAGCCGCTTCATTCCCACGGGCAATGTGTGAGGCAAAGAGTGCAAAAGCGCTTTTTCCGCCGCCATACGGTCCCGTGAGGGTCCAGGCGCGCTCAGGGTGGTCGCCCTTCAAAGACGCCCCCATGTGTTGAAGCACCTTTTGGGCTGTCGGCGTGATAATGTACCCTGTGATGTGCGAAGCATCACTATGGAAATCACGGACGAGGTCTACGCTACGTCTGAAACGGCCCCGAACCGTTATCGAAAGATCATTCATGAGGTTTATGCAATTACGCGTTGATGTGCAGATGCGTAGTATCGTTCGAGAACGTCTTCGGGCGATATCGATTCATCCTGCCGAAAGAGCTGACGGTTTCCGGCTGAATCCCTGTACGTGAAGGGCTTCTTCTCCCACTGATCGGCTTGCAGTAGCAAGTCGAACGCCCGGTTTTCAGCAAGCTTGAAAATCCGGCCGGGGCTTGCGCCTTCCTGCAAGATCTCTTGTATAGAGATCGATTTCGCCTCTCCCCGTCGGGCATTCCAAAATTTGAGCACGGCATAGACGAAGATTTCAGTCGGCAACGACGGTTGTGGCCCCTGACGGAAATGGTGCACGCCGTCTGTTTTGTGAATAAGGTTCAGCCCGGTGAATGGACTTCCGAGCGCCTCCTCTAAATCACTACGGGTTGACCGGCGAGTCACGTAGGTTGCTAAAAGGCAATTGAGGTCACGCTTGAGCGTAGAGTTCGCAGGCAAACTGATTCCTTCACGCTCGGCCCAGTCGGCGAATGGGTTTCGCACCGAACTCATTTCTATCTCTCGGCCGGACCACCGTCCAAAGACAAAGTGCCACAGCGGAGAAGGCTCAGGTTGAGCACATAACTTCCAATGCAAAAGCCACGTCGTACCTACATCTTCCAAATAGGGGTCCCATCCGTTCACACCAAAGAGTGCCTGCCCGAAATCTGTCGGTATGTATCCGCCGGTTACGTCAGGGTCCTCCTGCAATACCCCGCACGCCAATCCCCAATGACGGATTGCCCGAACCATGTTCTTCCCTACCCCAAACTCTGCGATAGCCCAGTCGTCATTGAAGATTCCCGGTTCATCACTTGAAGCGTCAACGGCCTTCTTAAGCCAATTGAAGCGAAGGGGAAATGTCTCGTGACCGGAAAAAGAGATGCGCACCGTTTTACCACCAAGTTAGCGTCAGAAATATCCGTGCTGGTAAGCACCACCAGCGTTACTGCCAAATACAGTATAGGCCTCTGTGGATCCGAATACAAGACCACAACTCTAATGTGGCTTGACTAAGATGACCTAACTATCAATAATTATTTATTTTATATATTTGTAATAAAAATTAATTTAATGATTGGATAGTATGTACCTGTGGAGAAGCAGGTTGTTCGGCTAGCTGTGAGCCCTCCTCAATGCACGGCATGCGCCCGACGGCTTCAACGTCGGATTCAACAGCGGTGCCGCGGCGGGGCAAACGGTGCCGCATGCGCATGTGCACATCATCCCGCGCCGCACGGGCGACGTGGAGGACCCAACGGGCGGCATCCGTGCCGTCATTCCCGGAAAAGCGAATTATCGGGCTACAGATTGACGGGCCGCCGCACCGCCCAGTGCACGCGGAGGCTTTGGTCATGCGCGGGCCGCGTGGTGAACCCGTCGTAGCGGCCCACCACCTGCAGCGGACTCTCGGCGAGGCGCGCCGCTACCGTGCCGGGGGCGTACAGGCGCTGCACGTGTACCTCGCGGGCGCCGGTGCTGTCCGGACGGGTGAGCGTGAACACCGTGCGCTGCGTCTGCGTCGACGGGTCGTACGCGCTCGTGCGCCGGTACGAAAAGGCCGCGGTGGTGCCGGTGTCGTGAAAGTCGTCGCCGTGCACGTGGCCGTGCCGCGGCGTGACGTGGTCAAACACGAACACGCCGCCCGACGAACACGCGAGCCGCCAGGAACTCATTCGCGCGATGTACCTCGACGACGCCAAACTTCCCGTGTCGGCTGTCGCGCAGTGGTACGCGAAGAAGCTCGATCATCCACTGGAAGATGAATCCGACCTCCTCGACTTTATCTGCCGCGTCGGCATCGCCGGTGTGCGCGAGCTGAAGGAGAAGTGGGAGGGCCGGAGCAAGGCGCAGATTCAGTGGAGCATCATTCGGAGCTAAACCCCAGTCCCTATCCACCTGTGGTATTTTGAATCATGAGATGGATGCATTACCGGAGATCTCGAATTCGATACTGCCCCGGCTCAACGACGATAAACGACCTTAGAATCTCAGCTTCTGAGTGTTGGTCGAGTACGTGCAGCAACTCGTTGTGAACGGCATCTTCAGTCGAAGGCCGAATCCGAAGGTAAAGGATTCCAGCGGCTCGGTCGTCGGCAAAGACAAGACGTCCGAAGTCGCGATCACGAGTAACCAGAACACGGCTTTCGCGAATGGCGTGCTCCAGAAGCTCCGTATCTTTAGCTTGAGCCATGCCAATATCCGACGCAGTCACCACGTCGTGTCCTGCGTCATTCAATACTCCGAGAGTCACTGCCCAGACATCGTGATCCGCTAATATGTTCACGAGGACGACGTGGTTACGTGCAGGTGTTCAGCATCGATGGTGTCAATCGCGTACTGCACGCAAGCCTGTACGTCGGCCTTCTCAAGAACCGGATAGTAGTGTGTGGTTATTGCGTCAAGTGAGCGACCCGCCCGTAGGAGTTCCAACACGTCCCGAACAGGGATTCGGGTACCGGTCACACACGGTTTGCCGAAGTGCACATTCGGGTTCACCGAGATGCGGGTTCTTGGTTCGTTGGACATGGTGTTTAGGCTGGTTTCGAAGAATTGGTCGGGATGCCACGGCAGCACTGGGGTTGGCTACGGTGTTCCCGGTTGGATTACAGGCTGCTGGTGGTATTGTGCCCTTGCACGTCGGGTCGGCCGATTGCTTTTGTATTCGACGTTTCGTGGACGGTTAAGGATCTGATCAATCGTTTTCACCCCGATGCTCGTGCGCTATCGGGCGTGCTCCCTGTTTCCGCTACGTGGGCCGCCGCACCGCCCAGTGCACGCGGAGGCTGTGGTCATGCGCGGGCCGCGTGGTGAACCCGTCGTAGGGGCCCAGCACCTGCAGCGGACTCTCGGCGAGGCGCGCCGCTACCGTGCCGGGGGCGTACAGGCGCTGCACGTGTACCTCGCGGGCGCCGGTGCCGTCCGGACGGGTGAGCGTGAACACCGTGCGCTGCGTCTGCGTCGACGGGTCGTACGCGCTCGTGCGCCGGTACGAGAAGGCCGCGGTGGTGCCGGTGTCGTGAAAGTCGTCGCCGTGCACGTGGCCGTGCCGCGGCGTGACGTGGTCAAACACGAACACGCCGCCCGGCCGTAGCAGCGCGGCGACGCGCGCAAACAACCGACCGAGGGCCGCGGGGGCGCGCAGGTAGTTGACGCTGTCGTAGCAGCAGACGGCAGCATCGAAGGGCGCGTGATGCGCTACCGCTGCCGTGGCCAGGGCCGGAAAGGTGGCCCGTGCGCAACAAAAGGCGGCCGATGCCGCGCGGGCGGTGCGGCAGGCCCCGCGCACCATCGCGGCGCTCCCATCGGTACACAGGTAGCGGTACGGACCCATCGGTTGCAGGTGGCGCGCCAGCCGTCCGGTGCCGCCGGCCAGCTCAAGCAGCCGCGGGCCGGGCGCGTCGTGGCGGCTCAGCAGGGCATGCACGTGCGCCGCCCATCCGCCGTAATCCACGTGATCCATCACCGCGTCGTACCCGGCGGCAAGGGCGGCATAGGGCGGCACGTGGCGCATGGCAGGGGCAGGCGTGGGAAGGCGAGGCACGTGGGGGCTTAGCGGCGCGTCACCCCGTGGCGCTGACGATACAGCTCGTACAGGCGCTCGATGCCGGCCGGGTCGCCAATAATGGTGATGCGATCGCCGGCATGCAACACGGTGTCGCCGCGCGGCACCATGATGGCGCCGTTGCGGCGCACGAGGGCCACAAGCGTGCTCGCGGGAATGTTGAGATCCGCCACCCGCTGATCGATGAAGTCGGCCGCCGCGCTCTCGGCCACCAGGTGCAGCGACAGGTACCGCTCGTGGTGCAGCAGCGTCTCCTTGGCCTGCTGCTCGTTGGTGGCCTCGCGCCACTCCGTCATGAAGGAGGCATCCTCAATCCGGTGGACGAGCGCGGCCTGCGTGCGCAGGTGCAGGCTCTGGTCCTCGCGCGGGCTCACCAGGAAAAACAGGGCATAGGCGGTGGCGGTGCGGCCTGCGGTGCCGCTGATGCCCTCACCCGGGGCCTGCGCATCGTCGAGCGACACCTCAACGCCGCCGGCGCAGTGAATCATCACCAGCTCCTCGCGCTCCAGGTTTGGAAGGAGCGCGTACGGCAGCACCGCCTGGTGCGAGACGCTGACGCTGCTGTAAGGCGACCCCTCCAAAAAGTAGCGGCTAATCGCTTCAGGCGTCGCGTCGATGCGTTCGCTCAGGCGCTCAGCGGCCGCCGCGACGGCGTCTGCGTACGTGTGGGGCGCCGGCCGAAAGAGCACATCGGCGCGGGCCACGAGCCGGTCGAACGAGTCGACCTCCGTCGATCCTTTCTCTTCCAAGATGCCCTGCAGCTCGGTATCGAGGTCGTCGTGGCGGTACCGGCCCAGGCGCGCAAACAGATGGTAGATCGCGCCTTCGCGCGTGACGTGGAGGCGAGCGTAGTAAAAGTACCACCCGATGCCCACAATCACCAGGAAGGCGGTGAACAAGATCGACAGGTTGCCCATCTCGGCAATGAGCAGCAGCGAAAACACGATGCCCGCGATCTGCATCCACGGATACAGCGGCGAGCGGTAGCCCGGCGCATACGACGGCAGCTGGCTTTCGCGCATGATGATGACGGCGAAATTAACGAGCGCAAAGAGCAGCAGCTGAAACGCACTCGCCAGTTTGGCCACGCCTTCCTCCGAGAACCCAAAGATGATGGCCAGCATGAGGGCAGACGTCACCAAAATGGCCAGTGTGGGCGTCCCGAAGCGCCCCAGGGTGGCAAACCGGGGCGACACCAGGCGGTCGCGGGCCATGGCCAACGGGTAGCGGGAGGCCGAGAGAATGCCCGCGTTGCCGGTGGAGGCAAACGCGGCAATGGCTGCCACCACGATGAGGATGAGACCGGCGGGCTCCGGGAGCCAGTTCAGAAACACCTCGCCCGAAGTGGCCACCGGCGTGAGGTCTTCGCGCAGCGCCTGCGGATCGAGCACGGCCACCATGATGAACGTACCCACGACGTAGATGAACGTGGCGGTAAGCAGCGACAGCCCCATGCCCAGCGGAATGTTGCGGTCGGGGTTTTGCACCTCCTCGGCCACGCTGGCGACCTTGGTGAGGCCGGCGTACGATACAAACACCAGCCCAATGGTGCTCGCGAAGCCGGTGGGCCCAAACGGGAGGAACGGCGTCAGTTGCTTGCCGATGGCCGCGGGTTCCATGCCGGCGACGGTCATGAGGCCCTGCACCACGTAAAACACCAGCACGGAAACGAGCACCGTCACCAAGATGCGCTGCAGCCCGCTGGTCTCCTTCGCGCCCACAATGTTGAGCACGGCAAAAGCCACGGTGAGCGCAGCGGCAAGCGGCTTGATGGGAAGCTCGACAAACAGCGCCAGGTAGGCCCCCATGCCGATGAGCGCGAACGCACTTTTGAAGGCGAGGGCCAGCCAGGTGCCCAGCCCGCCAACGGTTCCGGCGAGCGGCCCCAGGCTGCGATCCAAAAAGTAGTACGCGCCGCCGGCCTTCGGCATTGCGGTGGTCAGCTCGGCAATGCTAAACATGGGCGGCAAGATGAGCAGCCCCGCCACGAGATAGGCAAGGATGATAGACGGTCCGGTTTCAGCAGAGGCGATGCCCGGCAGCAAGAAAAATCCCGAGCTAAACATGGCCCCTGTACTGATCGCGTACACGTCGAACAGGGTTAGATTTTTGTCGAGCGCTTCGGTTGTCTTCGGCATGCGAAAGGCAATCGAGGGTTGTTAGGGCGGCCGGAAAAGGCCGTTGCGGGAACGACAGGCGCGCTGGCCTGCCAAGAATTTCTGTTTTGTGCGTCAGAGGCCCGTCCTACGCGGGCCGTAAGACGAGGTGACGCGCTGCGTATGGGATTGACAGAGATGTTGCGTTCGGCCGGTACGATGCGCTGCCACGGCGGGATCAGTCTGCAGGCTCGGTGTTGCTAAGCACCGGCAGGGCCCGGTTTGGGTAGTCGGTGATGAGCCCATCGACGCCCAGGCCGATGAGGCGGCGCATGCGGTCGGGGTCGTTCACGGTCCACGGGATGAGCTGCATGCCGCGTTCGTGCACGGCCTCCACCAAGGCAGCGTCCACCAGCGTATGCTCCGGGCTGTAGATGGCCGGCGTAAAGCCGAGGGCCGCCAGCTGCTCGGGAAGGGTGTCGGGCCCCCACCCGTCGGCCACAAGAAGGGCGAGGCGAATCGGCCAGTCCCGGCGGTGGGCCACCTGCAGCGTGCGCACATCAAACGACTGCAGCGTGCTGCGCGCGGTGACGCCGGTGGCCTGCAGCACGTCGTACACCGCCTGCGCGAAGGTGTCGGGCGGCGGGTGCAGCTGGCCGTCGCCGCCCGGACGGCTCTTCGTCTCGATGTTGTAAAAGACGGCCGGCCGGTCGTGCGTGCGCGTGTAGGCCTCGGCCCGTTCAATCACGGTGCGCAGCAGCGGCTTGGGGGCGGACGTCAGTTGCTGCTCCGGAAACTCCGGGTTCGGGCGTTGCCCGCAGTCGAACTGGCGGATGCGGGCGTAGGGCATCTGGTACAGCACATGCTGCAGGGATTGCACGGGCGCGCCGTCGGGCGTTTGGCAGAAGGCGGGCGACATCCACGGGTCGTGCGAGACCACCACCCGGCCGTCTTGGCTGATCACCACGTCCATCTCCAGCGTGGTGACGCCCAGCGCCAGCGCCTTTTTAAACGCGGGCCACGTGTTTTCGGGGGCCAAGCCCCGCGCGCCGCGGTGGCCCTGCAGGTCAAATCCATCCGGCGTGCGCACAGTATCGGGCGGCGTAAGAAGCAGGAGCGCGAGGAGAGCAGCAAGCATGGAGGCATGCAAAAGATTAAGGCGAGGTCTCGGCCGGCAGCGACCGGCCGTTGGTGTTGGTGTACGACGGCAGCGAGTGCATCTCGAACACCGCTTGGTTCACGTTGGGCGCTGGGTCGGTGGAAGCTGGGCCGTCATGGTCCACAAGCGCCACAAAGCGGTCGTCGGGGCGCAGCGTAAACTGCTCGGCCTCCGAAACGATTTCGAGCGTGCCCGTGCTGCGCACCAAAAACAGCGGCGTGATGGTGTGGTCCTTGTATTCCTCCAGGATGTCGGAGAGCGTGTAGTACTCCTGCCGCTCATCGGTGGGGAAATCGTCCGAGAGCTTGAAGACCTTGAGCGTAGCGCCGTGCTTCACCTGCCGCTCGATGTCTTGGTACGTGGTGCGCTCGCCAAAGAGCGGCCGTCCGCGCAGGTGGCGGGGCAGCTCCTCGCCCTCCTCGGCATGTTTTTCGGTTTTGGCCGAGAGCTGGTAGATGTCGGTCGACTCGAACACCTCGGAGAAGTGAAGCGCCGCCAGGGCCGCCACCTCCTCGTTGGGAATGGTGATGAGCACGCGGCCCACGCCGCTGAGGTCCACGTCGTCGAGCACGGCCTCCGAGAGCGCATTGGCGCGCCGTGCGGTGAGGCCTTCCGCCTGCGACTCCTCCACATTGTCGGGGTTCGTGTCGATGAGCTTCACGTCGAAGCCCAGGTCTTGCACGAAGCGCGCCACCATGCGCACCCAGCGGTTGGCGCCCACAAAGAGCAAGCCCTGCGGGTTGGGGTCGGCCAGGTCGAGCCACCGCGCCAGCGGACCGGCCGTAAGCCCGTACGTGGCCACCGTACCTACAATCACGGCAAACACGACCGGCACGAGGGCGCCCACCTGCTGCGGGTAGATGGGTTCCAGCTTGAAGGCAAACAGCGAGGCCACCGCGGCGGCCACAATGCCACGCGGCGCAAGCCACGACAGAAATATCTTTTCGCCCCACTCCAGCGGCGTGCCAAAGGAGGAGATCCACACGGCCAGCGGGCGCACCACAAAGACGAGGAGCGCCAGAAAGAGGAGCACCGAGCCGTCAATGTATTGCAGCGCGCTCATCTCCAGGCGGGCGCTCAGCAGGATGAACAGCGAGCCGATGAGCAGCACCTGCAGGTTTTCCTTGAACTCGACGATGCGCTGCACCGACACGTACGGCTGGTTGGCCAGTGCGATGCCCATGATGGTGGTGGCCAGCAGCCCCGATTCCTCCTGCAAGACGTTGGACGTGACGAACGCCGCCGCCACGATCATGAGCGTCATGGGGTTGCGCAGGAAGTCGGGCACGAGGCGGCGCTGCAGGATCACCACAAGCAGCGCAGTGGCCGCGATGCTCACGCCCAACGCCACAAATACCGCGAGTCCCAGGCCAATGGCTACGTGCTCGGCCGCCGCCGCCACGTTGGTCGCGTGCTGCGTGGGGGTTTCGAGCAACAGGAGCGTTTCGAGCACAAGCACGGCCAGGATGGCGCCCACCGGGTCGATGGTGATGCCCTCCCACTTGGCCACCGTGCTCACGCGCCCCTTCGGGCGGATGTGCCGCAGCAGCGGAATGACCACCGTAGGCCCGGTGACCGTCAGAATGGCGCCCACAAGAATCGCGAGGCTCCACCCAAAATCCAAGAGGTAAAAGGCGCCCAGCGTGCCCAAGGCCCACGTAACGAGGACGCCCACCGTAATGAGGTTGCGCACGGTAGACCCCACCTCGCGCAGCTCCGAGAGGCGCAGGCTGAGGCCGCCTTCGAACAGGATGATGCCAATGGAGAGCGACACAAACGCAAACAGCCAGTCTTGCTGAAGTGCCGTGGGGCTCAGGATTTGCAGCACGGGGCCCGCCAAAAATCCGGCCAGCAACAGTAATAAAATGGACGGCAGCCGAAAGCGCCAAGCCAGCCACTGCGCGCCAACGCCCAGGACGATGACCGTGGTAATATCCAATAGTATCGATTCGGGCACAAAGGCATGAATGGTATGAACAGGGTTTGCTTGGTCGCTCATACCAGCCCTATGGCAGCGGGATCCGAAGGTGTGAAATCGGATGTGAGGTCTGCTGAAATCTGAGTAGAGGTTGCGCGCGGGGCATGGAAGCGCTTGCAGTTTGGCGCGTGCTCCCGTTTTATGACGGTATATCCATCTGTTTTGTGCACTCGGCCCCTTGTGCCTCTATGACCCCTTCGGCCCCTGCAACCACTCAGAACGGCTCTGCGCACGGCTTCTTTGCGCAGGTCAACCGCATGTTCGATGCCGCTGCTGCCCACACCGATCATCTTGAGGGCATCCTTCACCAGATTCGGGCGTGCGACGGCATTGTGCGCTTCGAGTTTCCGATAAAGCGCGACGATGGCAGCATTGATGTGGTGCAGGCGTACCGCGCCGAGCACAGCCATCACAAGAAACCGACGAAGGGCGGCATCCGCTACGCCCCCAATGTAAACGTGGACGAGGTGATGGCCCTCGCGGCGCTCATGAGTTACAAGTGCGCCATTGTCGACGTACCGTTTGGCGGCGCCAAGGGCGGGGTGTGCATCGACGCGCGCCAGTACTCGGCCGCCGAGCTGGAGCGCATCACCCGGCGCTACACGTTCGAGTTGATCCGCAAGAACTTTATTGGGCCGGGCGTGGATGTGCCGGCGCCCGACTACGGCACCGGGTCGCGCGAGATGGCGTGGATCATGGACACCTACAACCAGATGACGGACGACGACCTCAACGGCCTGGCGTCGGTCACGGGCAAGCCGGTGGGGCAGGGCGGCGTGCGTGGCCGTACCGAGGCCACGGGACGCGGCGTGTACTATGGCGTGCGCGAGGCGTGCAGCTACGCACGCGACATGGAGCGCATGGGCCTCGATGCCGGCATGGCCGGTAAAACGGTTGTCATTCAGGGGCTGGGCAATGTGGGCTACCACACGGCGCGCATCATGCAAGACGAGGGCGACGCCGTTATCGTGGGCATCGCCGAGATTGAAGGCGCCATCTATGACCCCGACGGGTTGGATGTAGACGCGGTGGTGGAGCACCGCCGCACCACCGGATCGATCCTCGACTTCCCCGGCGCCCGCAACATCGCGGAGTCGGCCAAGGCGCTGGAGCTGCCGTGCGATGTGCTCGTTCCGGCGGCACTAGAGGGCGTAATTACAGAGGAGAACGCGTCAAATATTCAGGCCAAAATTATTGGCGAGGCGGCCAACGGACCGGTGACGGCCCAGGCCGATCAGATGCTGCGCGAGCGCGGCGTGCTTCTCATTCCCGATGTGTACCTGAACGCGGGCGGCGTGACGGTCTCGTACTTCGAGTGGCTCCGCAACCTCTCGCACGTGCGCCATGGCCGCATGAGCCGGCGCTTCGAGGAGCGAAATGCCGAGCGCATCCTGCGGGCCGTTGACGAGCTGACGGCTGAGCACTTCGACAACGAACTGCTCGACAGCCTCATCGAGCGGATCGGGTTTGGCGCGAGCGAACAAGACCTCGTCAACTCCGGCCTCGAAGACACGATGGCGTTTGCCTACGACGAGATCCGCATCATCCGCGAGGAGAAGGGCGTGGACATGCGGACGGCCGCCTTCATTAGCGCGATCAACAAGATTGCCAAGTCGTACGCCGATATGGGCATTTTCCCGTGATCGACGGCTTCTTTTTGCGGACACGAAAGAGGGGCGGTGCCGGTGTGGCATCGCCCCTTTCGTTGTGTTGTCGGTGGTATGCAACGCCCGCTAGGGAAGCACACGCTGGGCGGCATCCTCGTAGCGCGCACGGTTCTGGGCCACCACCACGGCGAGCTCTAGCGCGCTGCGCATGCTGCCGGGCAGCGCCATGCCCTTGCCGGCGATGCCGTAGGCCGTGCCATGATCGGGCGAGGTGCGCACAATGGGCAGGCCCGCCGTGTAGTTGACGCCGCGGTCGAACGCAAGCGCCTTAAACGGCACCAGCCCCTGGTCGTGGTACATGGCCAGCACCGCGTCGTAGCCTTCGTCAAGCTGCGTGGCAAAGTAGCCATCGGCCGGCAGCGGGCCCTCCACGTCGAATCCTTCGCCGCGGGCGCGCGCCAGCGCCGGACCGATGATCTGCTCCTCCTCGCGGCCCAACACGCCCCCGTCGCCCGCGTGCGGATTGAGGCCCAGCACCGCAATGCGCGGCGCCTCAATGCCAAAGTCGACGGTGAGCGAGCGCTCCAACACGCGGAGCTTCTGCAAGATGGCCTCCTGCGTAATGCCGGCTGCAATCTGGCTGACGGGGATGTGGCCCGTGACGAGGCCCACGCGCAAGCCCCCGGCCACCATCATCATGGTGGGTTGGGCCGTGCCGGTGCGTTCGGCGATAAACTCGGTGTGCCCCGGCGCGGTGTGCCCGGCCTGGGCAATGGCGTCCTTCGAGATGGGCGCGGTGACCATCGCATCGAGCGCGCCGCTCGTGCAGGCATCCACAGCACGCGCCACAGCCTCCATCGCCAGGGCACCGCCTGCCGCCGTGACGGCGCCAAACGAGACCGTGGGCGTCTCCTCGCCCACGCGCAGCACCGTGATGCCGTCCGATGGAACCGTTTCCGGCACCTCATCCACCACGTGGATGGTGAGGTCGGAGTACCCCAGCGTGTCGGCGTGCACCCGCAGCACGTGCGGCGAGCCAATCACCAGGGGCAGCATGGGCGGCAGTTCGGGCTCATGCAGGCACTTTAAGATGACCTCCGGCCCGATGCCGTTGGGGTCGCCCAGGGTGATGCCAACGCGGGGGGCATTGCCGCGGGAACGATCGGGCGAGGGGCGCTGAAACGTGGGGCGATGAATAGCCATAAGCAGCGGAGTTCATAAAACAGAACAGAGCAGCGGCGCATGCATCAGTCGGCATGCGTCGTCACATATTCACGCAAAAAGTCGACCAACAGCCGCACGCCAAAGCCCGTGCCGCCGGCCGGGCGATAGTCCTTCTTTTGTTGTAGAAAAGCCGTGCCGGCAATGTCAAGATGAAGCCAGGGGCTGGGGGCAAAGTGTTCCAGAAATTTCCCGGCCGTGATGCTGCCCGCCGCCCGGCCGCCCACATTTTTAAGGTCGGCTACGTCGCTCTCCAGCAGCGTGCCGTAGCGGTCGTACATGGGCAGCGGATGCACGCGCTCGCCGGTGCGCTCGCCGGCGCGCTGCATGGCAAAGAGGCGCTCGGCTGCGGCGTCATCTTCGGCGGTCATGAGGGCCGCGGCTTCGTGGCCCAGCGCCACCACCGCGGCGCCGGTGAGCGTGGCCAGGTCAATGGCAAGCGTCGGGTTGTAGCGCTTGGCATAGGAGAGGGCGTCGGCGAGGCAGAGGCGGCCCTCGGCGTCGGTGTTGAGGACCTCGACGGTGGTGCCGTCGTGCATGTGTACCACATCGCCCGGCACGTAGGCGTTATAGCCCGGCCGGTTGTCGGTGGCCGGAATCAGTCCGATGACGTGCAGCGGCACCTCTAGCGCGGCCAGCGCCTCAAACGTGCCCATCACGGCCGCGGCGCCGGCCATGTCGCACTTCATCATGTCCATCGAGTCCTTGGTGGGCTTTAGCGAAAGGCCGCCGGTGTCAAACATCACGCCCTTGCCCACCAGCACGATGGGGCGCCGGTTCACGGCGTCATCGGGCGTGTGCGTGAGAATGTTGAAGGTGGGCGGCGCGTGGCTGCCGCGATTCACGGCCAGCAGCCCGCCCATCCCCTCGCTTTCGATGGCCGACTGGTCGAGCACGGCTACGTCGTAGCCATGGGTGGCGCCGGATTCCTGCAGGGCCTCGGAGAACGCGGGCGCCGATTTTTCGTGGGGCGAGCGATTCACCCAGTCGCGCGCGGTGCAGGCGGCCTGTGCCGCGATGCGTCCGGCGCGCAACCCGCGATCGATGGCCGTGCCGTCGGTATCATCGCTGGGGAAGACGTGCAGCGTGCCGGGCACGGCGGGCGCGTCGTCCGTCTTGTAGCGGCGAAAGCGGTAGCCGCCCAGCACGGCGCCGGTCGCAAGGGCCTCGGCGATGCGCGCGGTGGGCAGGTCAACGTCGGGCCACAGCAGGCCCAGGGTATCGGCCGGGGCCTCGCGTGCTGCGGACACGCCGGCGGCCGCGGCAATACGCAGGGCTTCGGCATCCACCTCGGCCGCCGGGCCGCACGACACCACCACGGCGCGCCCGCCCAACAGCGCATCGGGGTACAGGGTGCGCGTGGCGCCCGCGTCGTCCTTGAGGTCGCGCACGGCCGCGGAGAGTCCGTCCCCCAGCACGTCCGTCAGGGCGTCCACCAAGGGCGGTGCGGGTGCGGCCACAAGCGGGACAATGAGTACGTCGGGGGTCGCCGCGAGCGGCGCGTCGGTGGAGCGGGTAATGGTCATGAGGACAGCAGGGCGTGAGGGAACTGATGAGGCGTCATCGTGCAGGCGTTACGCGTCTTCGTGCTGCGCATCCATCAGCGTGCGCAGGTAATCTTCATCTTCGGCCGAGAGCATGTTGTGCGTGGCCGCCTCGGGAGCAAGGTCGAGGAAGCGCGGCGCGGCGTCAAGCACGTGGTCGACGACCTCTTTCAAGGACGGACGGCGCACGTAGGCCCCGGCGGCATTTTTGTGGCCGCCGCCGTCGAAGCTGCGGGCCCATTCGTCTACGCGGGTGCCGGCTTCTGAGCGGAAGCTGATCTTCGCGCCGTCGTTCACTTCGCTAAAGAGCAGCGCGGCGCGCACGCCGTCAATGGAAAGCAGGTAGTTGACGAAGCCGTCCTTGTCGTTCCAGCTTGCGCCCGCGTCGTCGACCATGCGCTGCGTGAGGATGGAGTACGCCACCTGGCCGTCGTAGCGCAGCCGGATACGATTGAGCATGAGGCCCAACAGCCGAAGCGCGGGCATCGACTTGCGGTCGTAGATCTGCTCGTGGATGGGCGCCGGCTGAATGCTGCCGCGCTCCAGCACATCGGCAATGATGCGGTGGATGCGCGGCGTGACGCTCGTGAACCGAAACGAGCCGGTGTCGGTCATGATGGCGGTGTACAGCGCCGTGGCAATGGTGGCGTCGATGCGGTCGGCATCGTACGCCGCAATGATGTCGTAAATCATCTCGCCGGTGGCGGCCGCCTCGCTACGCACGTACGACACGGTGAACCACGTGTCGGGCGCCTGGTGGTGGTCGATGAGCACCGTATCGGCCGCGCCGGCCTCCACGATGGGGCCGAGCCGTCCGAGGCGATCGGCGTCGTTGGCGTCCACCACAAACACGACGTCGGCGTCGTTGAGCGCCTCGTGGTAAGCCACCGACCCGTCAAAGGTCTCCACGGCGTCAATGCCGGGCATCCACTCAAGATTGGGCGGCGGGTCGTCGCTGTTGAGGAGCGTCACCTCTTTCCCCAGGGCCTTCAGGAAGTGGCCCAGCGCAATCTGCGACCCGAGCGCGTCGCCATCCGGTCGAATGTGGGTGACAACGAAGAAGCGTTCGTTGTCGCGAATGAGAGAGCAAATGCGGTCGAGCATGCGCAGCGCGCGAGTCAGTGCAAGAGGATATAGCATATACCTAACGGAAGGTGAGGCACGGGGTTCAGCGCTGCGCCCGATTTGCACACGCGGCGCACACCCGCAACGCACCCGCAACGCCTGGGGCGCGGCCCGCGCAACGGGAAACGTCGGGCCGCAGGGCGGGTGTAAATGTTCTGTCGTCCCTCCCTCGGTTGGCCTTTCTTTGGTTCATGAACGAACGCATCACCATCCGCGGCGCGCGCGAGCACAACCTCAAAAATGTTGACCTCGACATTCCGCGCAATCAGCTCGTCGTCATCACCGGGCTCTCGGGCTCGGGCAAATCGAGCCTCGCCTTCGATACGATCTACGCCGAGGGGCAGCGCCGCTACATGGAAAGCCTCAGCGCCTACGCCCGGCAGTTTTTGGAGATGATGGAGCGCCCCGATGTGGACTACATCGACGGCCTCTCGCCGGTCATCTCCATCGAGCAGAAAACGGTGAGCGGCAACCCGCGCTCTACCGTGGGCACCGTCACCGAGGTGTACGACTTTTTGCGGCTGCTGTATGCGCGGGCCGCGACGGCCTACTCGCACGAGACGGGCAACAAAATGCGCAAGCAGTCCGATGACGAAATCATTGACGGGCTGCTCGACTTTGCCGACGGCACCCGCCTCATGATTCTGGCGCCGGTGGTGCGCGGGCGGAAGGGGCACTACCGCGAGCTGTTCGAGCAGACGGCCAGCCAGGGGTTCGAGCAGTTTCGCGTGGATGGCACGCTGCGGCGCTACGAGGAGGGCATGAAGCTGGAGCGCTACGAGACGCACGATATTGAGGTGGTGGTGGACCGGGTGGTGGTGAAGGACGGCCTGCGGGCGCGCCTCAACCAGAGCGTGAGCACGGCCCTGGAGATGGGCGAGGGCACGCTGATTGCGCATGTAATGGACGGGCCGCGGGCGGGCGATCATCTGTTTAGCCGCCACCTCGTCGATCCGGAGACGGGCCTGTCGTACGATGAGCCCGCTCCCAACCTCTTCTCCTTCAACACGCCGTACGGTGCGTGCCCGGCGTGCGATGGCCTGGGCGTTGCCAACGAGATTGACCCCGCGCTCGTCATCCCCGATCCGTCAAAGTCCATTGCCGAGGGGGGCCTCGTACCGCTGGGCACGCCGCGCGACACGTGGATCTTTAGCCAGCTGGAAGCGGTGGCTGCGGCGTATGACTTCGACTTTGAGACGCCGCTGGGCACGCTCTCCGATGAGCAAATGGCGGTCATCTTGGAGGGCGCGGGCGAGGAGCAGTTCGACATCACGTACGGCTACAAGGGACGCGACGTGCGCTACACGCACCGCTACGGCGGGCTCTACCAGCACATCTGGCACACCTACGAGGAGACGAACTCTTCGAAGCAGCGGCGCTGGGCCGAGTCGTTTATGCGCAAGCTGCCGTGCCGGCGCTGCGGCGGGGGCCGCTTGAACAAGGTGGCGCTCAGCTACAAAGTGGGCGGCCAAACCATCGCGGACCTCGCGCAGATGGACCTGCAGCGCCTCCGCTCGTTCGTCGACGAGATGACGTTCGATACCGCGCGCCAGCGCACCATCGCGCGGCCGATCCTCAAAGAAGTGGCCGAGCGCCTCGACTTCCTCATTGGCGTGGGCGTGGGCTACCTGACGCTCGACCGCTCGGCGCGCACCCTCTCTGGCGGCGAGAGTCAGCGCATTCGCCTGGCGACGCAAGTGGGCACGCAGCTCACCGGCGTGCTGTACGTGCTCGATGAGCCCTCCATTGGCCTGCACCCGCGCGACAACACGCGGCTCATCCGCACGCTCAAGAACCTGCGCGACCTGGGCAACTCGGTGCTCGTGGTTGAGCACGACCGCGAAATGATTGAGGCCGCCGACTACGTCGTAGACCTTGGGCCGGGGGCGGGCGTGCACGGCGGCCACGTGCTTACGGCAGGCCCGCCCGAAGCCCTCACCGTACAGCCCGAGCGCAACGGCACCGCCGAAGCGTACGAGAGCGAGCACTACGACTTTAAGAGCCTCACCGCGGCGTACCTGCACAGCGATCGCGTCATTCCCCTGCCCGAAGCGCGCGCCGAGGGCACCGGCGAGGCGATTGTACTGAAAGGGGCCACGGGGCACAACCTGAAGGGCGACCCGCTGCGGCTGCCGCTCGGACAGTTTGTGTGCGTGACGGGCGTCAGCGGCTCCGGCAAGTCGACGCTCATCAACCAGACGCTGTACCCCATTCTGGCGCGGCACCACCACAACGCCAAGGCTGTGCCGTTGCCCTACGACGAGGTAGCGGGCATCGACGGCATCGACAAGGTCATCGAGATCGATCAGAAGCCCATTGGGCGCACGCCACGCTCCAATCCGGCCACCTACACCAAGCTCATGGACTACCTGCGCAACCTGTTTGCGGATGTGCCCGAGGCAAAAATTCGTGGGTACGACCGGGGGCGCTTCTCCTTTAACACCAAAGGCGGGCGGTGCGAGAAATGCGGCGGCACCGGCACCGTAACGCTGGAGATGAACTTCTTGCCGGATGTGGATGTGACGTGCGACGAATGCCACGGGCAGCGCTACAATCCCGAGACGCTGGAGGTGCGGTACAAGGGCAAGAACATTGCCGAGGTGCTGGACATGACCGTGGCCGAGGCGCTGCGCTTCTTCGAGAACGTGCCGCGCATCCATCGGGTGCTGAACACGCTGGAAGCGGTGGGGCTGGGCTACATCACCCTGGGGCAGCGCTCCACCACGCTGTCTGGCGGCGAGGCGCAGCGCGTAAAGCTGTCCAAAGAACTGTCGCGCCCCGGCACCGGCGACACGCTGTACATTTTGGACGAGCCCACCACCGGCATGCACTTCGAGGACATCCGCCACTTGCTGCGCGTGCTTCGGGCGCTGGTGGACAAGGGCAACACGGTGGTTGTCATTGAGCACAACATGGATGTGGTGAAGATGGCCGACCACATTGTCGACCTCGGGCCCGAGGGCGGTGCGGCCGGGGGGCGCATCTTGTTTGAGGGAACGCCCGAGGCCCTCGCGGCCGCCGATACATACACGTCGCGCTACGTGCGCGAGGAGCTGGAGCGGGCCGAGGCCGCATCGGCACGCCGCGCGGCGGCCGCCTAACGCCCGCAAGCAATTTCCGTTATGCAAGTGCGCGGGCCGCGCGGCGGCCCCGGGGCACCGCCCCCACCCGGGAGGCCCTGTGGATAGCTTGTGGATAACGTCGCGCGGATGCTGGTTCTGCGCCGCTAATCCCCGATCGGTTCGTGCACGGCAAATGACACGATCTTGATCAATAACGGAGTATCCCCCATGCCATTACGGGCAAAAAATAGGCCCTTGGGGCAAAAGCGGAATGTCCGTTATGCAGATAGCGCCGCAGGGAAACCGGCCGTGCGGCCCGTAGGGCAGACGTTAGTGCTTTGTGGATAACTTGACTTGCATCCGTGGCGGCGCTTCGATTCTTTGGGTATCCACGATTGGCACCCGCCGTCGTTTGTTGGAACCGCCCCCGGTCGCAGGTCCTGCCATCGGGGGGTTGTGCATCGGTTGTGTGCGTACAGCTCGCAGAAGCGCCGAAGCGCCCGTCCCCCACGTCCGGCCGCGTTCATCTGCAGTGCGCGCATGGCTTTGGTAGGCAGCGGGCGTCGCTCGTGCCCCACGGGGCCAAGGGTGCATGCACGGCACGGCCCATCGACAGGGCGCAGCGCACGCACCTGAAACGACGGCCCCGCATCGTTCAATGCATTTGAATTCATCAGCACAGGCTACTCAATGTCCGAATCATCCGCTACCGCCTCCACCGGTGCGCCCGCCCTGCCCGACGCCGACGCGTTGGCCGACGGGCTCTCCATCGAGCGCGTATTCTCGTCGGAAGACACGCATCCGTTTGACGAGCTTGACTGGGACCGCCGCACCGCGGCCATCAAAAACCCTGACGGCGAGGCCATCTTCGAACAAGAAGACGTCGAGTTTCCGTCGTCGTGGAGTCAGCTCGCCACCAACGTGGTGGCCTCCAAATACTTTTACGGCGACCAAGATGCCGGCAACGGCTCGCCGGCCGACGGCCAGCGCGAGTATTCCGTCAAGCAGCTGGTGGAGCGCGTCACCCGCACCATTGCCGACTGGGGCCGCGCGCAAGACTACTTTGCGACGGAAGAAGACGCCGAGACGTTTTACGAGGAGCTGACCTGGCTGTGCGTGAACCAGTACGGGGCGTTCAACTCGCCCGTGTGGTTTAATGTGGGCCTCGGGCAGCAGTACGGCATCCGCGACACCGGCGACAAAAAGATCTACGGCTGGGACGACGAGGCACAAGCGATTGTGCAGGTCGACCCGTACGAGCACCCGCAGGCCTCGGCGTGCTTCATCGTTGACGTCGAGGACTCCATCGACGGCATCTGGCGCACCATGGCCGAGAGCGCGCGCCTGTTCAAGTTCGGATCGGGCGTGGGCGGCGACTGGTCGACCCTGCGTTCCTCGAAGGAGAAGCTCTCCGGCGGCGGCGTGCCCTCGGGGCCCGTCAGCTTTATGAAGGTGCAAGACGCCACCGGCGGCACCATCAAGAGCGGCGGCAAAACGCGTCGGGCCGCGATCATGCAAACCCTCAAGTGCTGGCACCCCGACGTGGAAGCGTTCGTGAAGGCCAAGCAAGAGGAGGAGAAGAAGGCATGGGCCCTCATCGAACAGGGCTACGACGGCTCGTTTAACGGGCCTGCGTATGGCGCGGTCGACTTCCAGAACGTCAACCAGAGCCTGCGCGTCACCGATGCCTTCATGGAAGCGGCCGAGACGGGCGACACCTACCCGCTGCGCGCCGTGCTAGACGGCGAAGTGATCGACGAGGTAGATGCCGCCGCGCTCCTCGAACAAGTGGCCGAGGGCACCTACATCTGCGGCGATCCCGGCCTGCAGTACGAAGACACCATCCAGCAGTGGCACACGTGTCCGAACACCGACAAGATCAATTCCAGCAATCCCTGCGTGACGGGCGACACGCTCGTAGCCACCGCGCACGGTCTGCGCCGCATTGACAGCCTGCTTGGGGAAACGCCACGTATCGTTGGGCTCGATGGCAAGCTGCACCGCGCGACTCGTGTCATTGAAACCGGCACAAAGCCCGTGTACCGCCTTCGTACGAAAAGCGGCTACACGATTAAGCTCACCGCGGATCATCCTGTTTGGACAGAGAACCGCGGCGACGTACCTGCTGCGGAGCTGACCAAAGACGACACGGTGCGGCTCATGCAGCCCCGCTTCGGCACGGATGCGTTGGCGGCAGATACGGCCGAGTACGTAGGTTTGATGCTAGGTGACGGATGCATCAGCGGCACCGTTGCTACGCTTGCGATGGACAAAGATCAAGAGACGCTTGTTGCTGAAAAGGCAGCAGCGGTTGTCAATCGGTTCCAGCGGCAGCGTGGCACGGTGGCAGTCACCGAGCGTGATACAAGCGCCGCAGTAGCAACGTCTGCCGCGTCTGTACGCGAGCTGTTGGATCGGTACGTGGTGCTAGATGAGGGATCGAGCGCCAAACGGCTTAAAGACACTGCATTTGCCCTCGATCGCGAGAGTATGGCTGCGTTGTTGCGCGGGCTCTTTACGGCCGACGGTACCGTGGTAGACAACGCCGACAAGAGCCAGTACGTTGGCCTCGACTCGACTTCTGAGACGCTGCTGGAACAAGTCCAAACCTTGCTGCTCGGATTCGGCATCAAGGGTAAACTGTATCGTAACCGCCGCCTGACCAGCCGTGCGTTGATGCCGGATGGAAAAGGGGGACTGAAGGAGTACGATGTCAAGCAACTGCACAGCTTGCGCATCACGCGTTCCAGCCGCGTTCGCTTTGCAGAAGAAATCGGCTTCATGGCCGAGAGCCAAAAGTCTGCGGCGCTCCAGGCACTCAACGAGCGCGTGGGCACCTACCGCGATCGCATGACAGATCGCGTCGTATCGATGGAGCTGCTTGGCGAAGAGCCGGTCTACGACCTCACCGAGCCGGCAACTGATCACTTTGTGGCCAATGGCGTCGCCGTGCACAATTGCTCCGAGTACATGTTCTTGGACAACTCGGCGTGTAATCTGGCATCGTTGAACCTGCGGAAGTATCAGCGGGCCGACGGGTCGGTAGATGTGGAGCGGCTGCGGGCCGCTGCGCGCATCTTTATTACGGCGCAGGAGATTCTGGTGGACAACGCCGGCTACCCAAGCGAAGCCATCGCGCGCAACAGCCACGCCTTCCGTCCGCTGGGGCTGGGCTTCGCCAACCTCGGCGCCCTCCTCATGTCGATGGGCTACCCGTACGACTCGGACGAGGGCCGCGCGGTGGCCGGGGCCGTGCAAGCCATCAACCACTGCGAGGCGTACGCCCGCAGCGCCGAGATCGCCGCGAACAAGGCCATCGGTCCGTTTGACGGCTATGCCGAGAACGAAGAACCGTTCTTGGACGTGATGCGCCAGCACCAGGCAGCGGTGGAAGACATCGACCGCGGGCTATGCCCCGACGAGCTGCTTTCGGGTGCCCGCGAAAGCGCCGCTCGCATGGTGGCCCTGGGCGAGCGGCATGGCTACCGCAACGCACAGGCCACAGTGATCGCGCCCACCGGCACGATTGGCTTCTACATGGACTGTGACACGACGGGCATCGAGCCGGACATTGCGCTGGTGAAGTACAAGCTGCTCGCCGGCGAGGGCGAGGGCATGATGAAGATCGTAAACAAGAGTGTGCCCAATGCCCTCGAGCGCCTTGGCTACTCCGACGAGGAGATCGAGTCAATCATTGCGTACATTGACACCAACGACACGATTGAGGGCGCGCCGGCGCTGAAAGACGAGCACCTGCCGGTGTTCGACTGCGCGTTCAAACCCGCCAACGGCGAGCGGTCCATTCACCACATGGGCCACATCCGCATGATGGCCGCCGTGCAGCCGTTTGTGTCCGGGGCAATTAGCAAGACGGTGAATATGCCCGAGCACGCCACGGTGGAGGACATCGCCGATGCGTACCACAAGGGGTGGGATCTTGGGTGCAAGGCAATCGCCATCTACCGCGAGAACTCGAAGCGCAGCCAGCCGCTCTCTACCTCCGAAGGCGGCAACACGCAGTCGGCGGAGAAGGAGCAGGCGGCAGAGCCCGCCGAGGCCTCGGTCGATCCTTCGGGCGACGGCGCGCCGCAGTACGCCGCCGACGAAGCGCCCGCGATTGACGACGAGCAGGTGGTCTACAAGCCGCGCCGCAAGCGTCTGCCCGACGAGCGGCCGTCCATCACCCACAAGTTCTCGATCGCTGGGCACGAGGGCTACCTCACCATCGGGCTCTACCCCGAGACGCAGCAGCCCGGTGAGATCTTTATCACCATCGCCAAGCAGGGCTCTACGCTGGCCGGCATGATGGACGCGTTTGCCACCAGCATCTCGATTGCGCTGCAGTACGGCGTGCCGCTGGCGGATCTGTGCCGCAAGTTTAGTCACATGCGCTTCGAGCCGAGTGGCTTTACGCAGAACGATCAGATCCCCATCGCGAAGTCGATGATGGATTACATCTTCCGCTACCTGAGCCTCAAGTTCTTGGACGCCGACCCGCAGGACGCGGAGGCGACCCCGGACCCTAGCCGGGCCGCTGCGGAGGAGACGACGTCCCGTAGCGGCCACACCGCCTCGCCCGCCGACGACCTGGGCACGCTCGACGCGCCCACCGCGCCGATCGACGATGCCCTGATTGGGCAGACGGTGAATGCGTTCATGGACGCGACGGTGGACAACGCCTCGCAGGCGGATGCGGTGAAGGACGACGTGGCGGCCACCTTCCAGAACGCCTCGGACGCGCCGCCGTGCCCCGAGTGCGGCTCCATCACCGTGCGCAACGGCAGCTGCCACATGTGCCCCAACTGTGGCAGCACCACGGGCTGCGGATGATAACCGTGAATGACAGATAGCGGCCATTCTTCCCCGCTATCGCAGACGTGGAAAGGGCGCATGGGGCAACCTGTGCGCCCCTTTCCAAAGCATGTCTGATTAACGCCCACAAACAGAAAAGCCCCGACAGCGGCAACTGTCGGGGCTCTCTGGAGAGTCTTGGAGAGACGGCAAGTTAGAGCTTGCCGCCACTACTGTTTTTCCATTATGTACTTGCTACGATAATGCCTACGTCAAAGAATCGCAATACCCCTCAACCCAAAGAACGCTCGAAGCCGCGAATTTCCCTGAACAAGCTGGGAGAGTATGCGGCAGAGTCTAGTCCGTCGCGCCGTCGGCGCATCGTTCGGGATCAAAAGCACCCGAAAGGCTTCATCGTCCCATACTACGACCCTGTTCGTGATGCGATTGTAAGCTACATCGTGAATGATGAAGCCGACCTCAGTCCGCTCCGTGACGCGATCACTAAACTTGAGGGTGAGGCTCCAACATCCTCTTGGAAGGAACAGCGACTTCAATCTTGTTTGGACGCAATCACTGCATTCCGATCTCAATTCGATGCGGTACTTGAGCGAGAAGAGATTTATGCTGTGCTCGCCCGCAAGACTGATCCGGCCTCTATCCAGATTGAAGGCGTAAAGGTATCGATTCGTCCAGATCTTCTGGTTTACGGCAAAGACGGACGAGGCAAAGAGATTGTGGGTGCTATTAAGCTTCATCTCTCAAAGAGTCACCCGCTGAACGACGCGTCTGGAAAATATGTCGCGACGCTTCTGCACCGCCATGTGGAAGAACGGCTCGCCAGCGATGGCCTGCATCCCTCGCGTATGTGGTGCTTCGTGCTCGACATCTTCGAAGGCGACCGATTCATCGCCCCACGAAGTTACAAGCGCCGCCGCGAGAACCTAGCTGCTGCGTGCGAAGAAATCAGGTCGACTTGGCCGCTCGTTTGACCCAATCGGAACGTCTGGCTCCCTGTGCGGGTCGGGCGTGTTCATAATCTGTGAGCAAAAAACCAGGGCTCATGCTTTCTTCAACCGAACAAGGCGACGCATCAAGGGGTGGCAAAATCCCTCAGGAACTTGTGTCTCTCATTCAGCACATCCGGCTCAATGAGGCCGGTTGGTGGGAAAAGGGTGTGCACCGTCTAATCCTATCGGTGGTATGGCTCTCTGATGATCGACAGGATGAGCAAGGTATCGAGAGCAGTCTGCGTAATCTCTTTGGTGTTGAGCTTCAAGGTGGAGTAGAGAAGCATATTGAAACCTTGTTAGCCACTGGCCAGGTCGTTCGTCTACAAGACGGGTCTCTTAAAATCTCCGAAGAACGACTCACAGCATTCGAAGACGAACTGCAGAGCTCTGAGGAGCTGGAAGACAAGACCAAGCGTGTTTTCCACGAAACCGTGGATAAGTATCTCTCAGACCCCCAAGACAATATATGGGAAAGCTTTAATGAGAAACTCCTCATCCCTTTTGTGAAAGAGATGGGGGCCAGAACCTACGAGATAATATCTGGAACCTCAGAGAATATAGAAGAAGCGATCAGCTTCTCAGAGTTTCTTCAAGACTATCCAGAAGAACAACATGCATCTCTCCGAAAGGCAATCGTAGAGTTCATGAATCCGAAGCACCGGGTCGTTAGAGGGTATGTGCTCAGGTACTTGAATGCGTATTTCTTTGTCGAGGCGGGTAATCTGAATGAGCAAACAATTGGAACCCTAACTCGCATCACCGAGCAATCTCAGACTTTTACACTTTTCCTCGACACGAATGTAGTGTTCTCACTGCTGGGGTTTCATAACAATCCTTCTGACGATGCCGTCGAGTCGTTGATCAAGACGGTCAAAAAGCTATCAGAGGCAGTAGAGCTTGAATTTTACTTGCTGCCCATCACTCTTGACGAAACCAAACGCAGTATTGATGCGAGCAAGGCTTCTCTGGAAAACATAAAACTGCCTGCTAATTTGGCAGCTGCAGCTACTCAGACCGATAAGCTTAACGGTATTGCTAAAAAGTATGCACAGGCAACGCTCAAAGTAGGGCGACCGCTGAAAGCAGAAGATTTCTTCGGAAGGTATCTCAACAACCTCCTTCCCATACTGCGTGCTGGTGGCGTAGAACTGTTTAACGACGGAGAAATTGACGAGTATGCAACACACCAGAAGGTCATCGATGATCTCAATGACCAGAGGGAGTTTGAAGAGAGTAGATATCCTGATTTCAAACGAAAAAGCTATCAGCAACTTATCCATGATATTTCCTTATGGCACTATACCAAAGATAAGAGACCGATCCGCGTTGAATCACCACTCGAAGCTCAGCACTGGATTGTCACTATCGATTATCGGCTGATCCGATTCGACAAGTATAAGATTTCCAGAGTACCGGGACAGATTCCTGTCTGCATTCATCCCACTTCACTTATTCAACTTCTTCAACTCTGGGTGCCTCGCACTTCCAAATTGGAAGAGGCCATTCTAAACAGCTTCCAGCTCCCACTCGTCTCGAATGAGTTCGACAGCGATGCTGAGAGAGTAACTATCGACATCTTAGAGACACTGGCGCGATACGAGGGAATAGAGGGCTTACCCAGCAAAACCGTGGAGAGAATTATCGTTAGTGATGCTCTCCGTGACAAGATGAAAACAGAAACCGACACAGATAAAAAGTCAAAGTTTATCCACGAAGCGGTAATTCAGGAAAACCAGAAGCTCGCTCAGATGACTGAAAATATGAGACGGGCCATGTCCAAGCAGGGAGAGCAAATCGATACGTTCCTTCAGGTCATTGAGGAGCAAAACAAAGAAATCGAGAGCATAGGCTCAAAGCTGGATGAAGCAACTGACATCAATCGGAGTAAGGACAGCCAACTACAGGAAGCGAACGACCAGGTTGAGGAAGCGATGGAGGAGCTCTCGGACTTCAAAAGGGCGACTGCCAAATGGATTGCTTCCGTTGTTCTGTTCCTGATGTCATCAACCGCTTTATGGCTTCACGATTCCTGGCTCGGTTGGGAATGGCTCAGTGGACACTCACGGCAAAACGCTGTTTTGATTACCCTCCAGCTCATGCTGGTATTTGTGCTGTTAAATATTCCTCTTCCTAAATACTGGAAATTTTGGGTCGGCACACTCATCGCAATAATTTTGACTGCTATCGCTCTCTGATCAGGTGAATCAGTGGTTAACTGTTGAAAGGACCTTCGGCAGTCGTAGATGATGAATGCCCAACGATCTGCAGGCCGTGCCCGCACGCCCGGACGACCGCCCATCCCCCGATGGCACCGCGCCGTCCCCGGCCCGAGTCGTTGCGCCGGGATCGATCAAACGCGTGAAGGTGTCGTACAACGAACGGATAGTATATGCCCCGACACCACCTGCTAAGGCCCATGCCTCGCATGCCAACGCTGCCCGACATCAAACGCACGCTGCGTCAGCACCTCCCTGTGCTGCGTGAACGCTACGGCGTCGATACGCTGGCTCTCTTCGGCTCCTATGTGCGCCACGAGCAGCGGGCCGACAGCGACTTGGACGTGCTCGTCACCTTCCGCGAGACGCCGGGTCTGCTCAAATTTGTGGAGCTCGAAGATGCGCTCAGTGACGTGCTTGGCGTGCCGGTAGATCTCGTCGTGGAAGACGCCCTGAAGCCTCGTATCGGCGATCGCGTCCGGCGCGAGGTGGAGCCGCTATGACCAAGCGCACCCACGTCGACCATCTCGAAGACATCCGCGCGCTGGAGATCATCGGCGAAGCGACCAAACGCGTTCCGGAATCCCTTCGCGAGCAGCACCCGTCCGTGCCGTGGCGCGCGATGGCCGGGATGCGCGACAAGCTGATCCACGACTACATCAACGTGAACCTGCGCATTGTGTGGATGACTGTGCAGGAGGAAGTGCCTGCCGTTCAACGAAACGTGCAGAACATCCTCAACGCGCTAGATGAATAGGGGCCTTGGTCTCCCTTATCCATCCGGGTGGTGCCGGTCTTCCTGCCACCGTGCCGGATTTTGGCGGATGTATGTGCGGATGCGGTTCAAATCCTGGCGGTTGCGCACGATGTGTTCGTAGAAATTGCGTTGCCACACCGGGGCACCCGGCGTGTCGCGCCGGCGGTTGATGCGTTTGGTGACCATCGATTTGAATTGCCGCATGATCGTCGACAACGATCCGGCCACGGCCCCGCCAAAGGTGCGATGGGGGTGGTCGCCGTAGGGATTCATCGGCGATGAATCCCTACGGCGGTTTGCGTCGGATGGGCCGGATGACGCATTCCCGTCCCGGTCGGCACCGGTCCCGTCGGCCGTAATCACAATAATGCCATGCACGTGGTTGGGCATCACCACAAACGCGTCCAACACGACGTTGTCGCGCACCTGTTCGGTACGGTGCCATTCCTCGGCCACGATGTCCCCTAACGGATTCAACACCATCCGGCCCCGGACGACCGCGCCGAAGAGGCACATGCGGTTGTGCGCGCAGGTGGTGACAAAATACGCCGCCGGCCGGCGGTAATCCCACCCCGGGAGGCGCATGGACTGGCGGTCGTGCTTCTCGGGATCGTACGGCATGGCAGATGGACAGGCCCTCCTTTATTCCGCAGACACCCCCGCGCCGCCCGCGCAACGTGTCGGGGCGTCCCCGGTGCCTCCGCGGCATCCAGGCCAGGGCCGCAGCGGCCCCGCCTGCGGCGCGCTCTGGAGTGGCCCTTGTAGGTCGTGCCTAAGGCCCTCCGCGAGGTCCCATGGCACCGCTACGTCGCATTACGTGGGGGACTTCACGCCCGGCGCCCGCGAGGTGCGAAAAGAAGCTGCGCGCTCGGGACGGCCCCAGGCCTCGTAGAGCCGGACGACGCGCGTGCGAGCGGTTTGCACGCGGTCATCGTCTGGGCCGTGCACATCGAGGAGGGTGGCGTAGCTTTCGGTGAGCGGCGGCTCGGCGTCGGCATACCGGCCCAGCGCGGTCAGGCAAGCCCCCAGCGTGCTGCGGGCCACGGCCACCCGCCAGTGGTCGGCGCCCAGCGCGTCGGTGCGGAGTGCGACGGCTTCGCGTAGCAGCGGCTCGGCATTGGCCGCGCGGTTCGTGGCGGTCAGCAGCGCGCCGAGACGGATGAGCGGATAGGCGGTGTTGGCGTGGCCCTCCGGGAAGAGTTGACGATGCAGCCCGAGGCTCTGGCGAAAGTAGCGTTCGGCATCGGTCAGGTTGCCGGCGGCCTGGAGCGACGCGCCGAGGCTGTAGCTGAGGGCCGCCACGTACGGATGCACGGGGCCCAGCTGCGCCCGGTTGATCTCTAGCGCGCGGCGGTAGTAGCGTGCCTGCTCCTCGTGCCGACCCAGGCCGCCCAGAATACCGGCCAGGTTGCCCATGCTGGCCGTGGTTTCGACGTGCGCCTCGCCAAACAACGCGATGCGCATGGTGAGCGCGCGCCGTGCGATGGGCGCGGCGGTGGCGTATTCGCCCATGTTGGCATAGAGGCGGCTGAGGTGGTTGAGCGTGTGGGCTACGTCGGGGTGTGGGCCGTCGTAGAGGCGCTGGCGCATGGCGAGCGCTTCGCGGTAGAGCGCCTCGGCCTCGTCGAACTGGCTCTTGTGGCGCAGCACCATCGCCAGGTTGTTGAGGCTCATTGCCACGTCGGGATGGTCGCCTTCAAAGTGCTGCTGCCGCACGGCGAGTGCCCGCCGGTAGAGCGCCTCGGCCCCGTCCAGGTCGCCTTGGTCGAAGCGAAGCGTGGCCATCTCGTTGAGCGTGCTCGCAGTCCGCGGATCGGCTTTGCCAAACTGCTCGGTGCGGATGGCAAGCGCGCGCTGGAGGAGGGTATCGGCCCGGTCGTAGGCCCCGAGGAAGTGCAGCAGGGTGCCCCGGTTGTGGAGCGTCGCCGCGACCGTGGGATTATTGGGGCCGAGCTGGGCCTCCTGGATAGCGAGGGCCGCGCGGAAAAGCGAATCGGCAACGGTGTACGCGCCCGTCTCCTGTCGCAGCACGGCCAGGCTGTTCAGGCTGGACGCGACGTCGGGGTGCGCCGGCCCCAACGCCGCGCGGCGCAACGTCACCGAACGTTCCAGCAGGGGGCCTGCCGCCTCGAAGGCACCCAGGCTCTGATACGCCTCGCCCATCACCTGCATCATGCGCGCCTGCACGAGCGGCCGGTTGGCGAGTTCGCGCGCGATGCGTGCGGCGCCGGTGTCGAGCAGCGCGCGGGCCGTCATCGTCTCTCCCCGGGATACGCTCGGGTTCGCCGTAGCGAAGAGGCCCTGCAGGAAATCGGACACCTGCGTGGCGGTGGCCGCTTCGCGCCGCGCCCGGTCGCGCTCCTGCGCCAGCTGTACGGTGTAGAAGCCGACGAGCGCCGCGATGAGCACGACGACGGCGGCGGTGGCCGCCACGCTCGCACGATGGCGCTGGAGAAACTTGCGCGTGCGGTAGCGGACGGTATCCGGCTGGGCCGCGACGGGCCGGCCGTCGAGGTAGCGCTGCAGGTCGTCGGCCAGTTGCTCGGCGGCGGCGTAGCGGCGCTCCGGCTCTTTGCGGAGCGCCTTCAGCACGATGGTGTCGAGGTCGCCCCGCACCGCGCGGCGCCGATCCGCGGGGGCTCCCGCCGACGGGGGCGCAGGCACCTGCTCGCACACGATGCGCTCAATCGCGGCCGGCGAGCAGCCCGTCAAGTCGAAGGGACGCTGTCCGGCGAGCAACTCGTAGAGCACGACGCCGAGCGCGTATACGTCCGTGGCCGTCGTCACCGGCGCGTGGCGCAGCTGTTCGGGGGCTGCGTAGGCGGGCGTCATCACAGCGCGACCGGTGCGGGTACGGGCAAACGCCGGCCCCAGGTCATCGTCGGAGGCCAGCACTTTGGCAATGCCAAAGTCGAGCAGCTTCACCGTGCCCGCTTCCGTGACGAGGATGTTCGACGGCTTCAAGTCGCGGTGGACAACGAGCCGGTGATGGGCGTACTGCACAGCCTCACACACGGTTTGCATGAGCCGAATCCGCTCCTCGACCGAAGCGCCGTGCCGGGTGCAGTAGCGGTCAAGCGGCACGCCGTCAACGTACTCCATTGCGAAGTAGGGATGCCCGTCCTCGGTGAGCCCCCCATCGAGCAATTGTGCGATGTGCGGATGTTGCAGGCGTGCGAGGATCTGGCGCTCGCGTTGAAAGCGCTGGACGACCGACGTGGAGAAAATGCCGCCGCGAATCAGCTTGAGGGCAACCCGTTGCTCGAACTGACCGTCTGTGCGCGCAGCGAGGAAGACGGCGCCCATGCCGCCATGGCCGAGCGGCCGCACGATACGGTAAGGGCCAACGCGCTCACCCTCTGCAGGAAGGATGCCGAGCGGCAGGAGGTCGGTAGGCAGGCGGATGGCATCGAGGGCTAGGCCGTCGAGCAACGGATGGGCCGCGGCGTCTGCCGCGAGCAGCGACCGAAGCTCAGCAAGGAGGTCAGGGTCGCCTGTACACGCTGTTCGCAAGAAGGCATCCCGATCGGCAGGCGCGCGCTCCAGCGCTGACTCAAAAAGCGTTTGGATCTGTGACCATCGAGCCCCATCCATGGTGGTCTGGTGGAATAGTTGGGAGGGCGGGCAGGCGAAGCGCCCAAAGGCATGGGCGCCGGGCTACCTATAGACGCAGGAAAATGCGCGCCGACCGATCATGCCGTTGCGTCTTTTTTTGCGTCGGGCGCAGGCGGCTTCATCTCGCGGCTCAGCCAGGCACGGGCCAAGCGCCAGTCGCGCCGCACGGTGGGCACCGACACACCGATCACCTCGGCAATTTCTTTTTGCGTAAGCCCGCCGAAGAAGCGGTAGGTGACAACCTGCGCCTGCCGCTCGTTGAGCTCTTCGAGCCGCTGCAGGGCATCATCCAGGTCAATCAGATCCGCGGCGTGCACGTCGCGCGGCGCCATGCCGTCCTCGAAGGTAGCCACCGGCGCGCCGCCGCCGCGCTTCTGCGCGTTGCGCTTGTGGGCGTAGTTGATCAGGATGCGCCGCATTGACAGCGCCGCAACCCCCATAAAGTGGGCGCGGTTTTGCCATGTCATGCGGTCCTGTTCGACGAGCTTCTCGTACGCCTCGTGCACGAGGGCCGTCGTGTTGAGCGTGTGGTCGGCGCGCTCGCCGCGCAGCTTCTGATGAGCCAGTGCACGCAGCGCATCGTACACGTGTGGCAGCACGGCATCCACGACGGTGCGATTGCCGCCGGTTAAGGCGTCGAGCAAGGTGGTAAACGGTGCGGTAGTTGGCATCCCATTCTCTCAACAGCGCGCACGAGTCGTTCGTTTTTCCTTCACAAAAGTATGGGCTGCTAGAGCAGAAAGCAATGCCGCGTCTGGTTTGTTGCACAACGTGCGCTCCTTCGAGGCGCGCACTGCGCCATTTCTCGATAGGGGCCACGGGCAAAAGACGCATCGCACCATAAGCCCGCGCGACGGTCATCCGAAAATGTGAAGATTTGATGGGGTATTATCGGTTGGGGGGCCATCTGATGCGTGAGTACATGAGGGCCGCAGCGCCCTTTCTTCATAGGTTGCTCACCACAAAGCACAGGACACCCCATGAGATGCTTCCGATTTATTTTCCCCTCTTTGCTGTTGATCTTCTTCATCGCGACCGGCTGCGACAGCGGCTCCGGAATGACCGAGCCGGGCCAGCGTCCGGACGGGGCGTCAATCGGCGAATATCTGTCTGGGCTGACGTACGATGCCGACGCGCTCCTTAACGTGCAGCCGAGCGATGCGGCGCGCACGCCCATCGACACCACAACGACGACCGAGCAAGACGGCACCGTCGAGCGCACCTGCGTTCGCACGACCTATAACCTGCAAACCAACTTCGAAGAGATTGCCATCCTGCGGCCCACGGCCGATGTCATTTGGCCGGGGGCGCTCGTCGAGGCCAATCAGTCGCTCCTTGATGGCTTGCCCGAGCCGGCGCGCTTCGATCGGGCACCCGTCAAGATTCGCGTTGACCTGCCCGGCATCGGCGAAAACGGCACAAAGACGATTGAGGAACCGGATCTGGCGAGCGTGCAGACGGCCATCGACGAGGCGCTGGAGTGGTGGAATGCCAACGCCTACGAGGAGGGCTACGTAAACGCTGCGAGCTCCTCAAACCGCATCACGACATCGTACTCGTCGACGCAGGCCTCGCTAGACGTGGGTCTGAACGTGGCCTGGGCCACCGGCGACGTGCAGTCGCAGTTCAACTACGAAACGACCGAGACGAAGCGCGTGGTGATGGCAACATACAAGCAGGCCTTTTATACGGTAAGCTTCGTGCAGGAGAGCGGCGCACAGCCTGAAGACGTGTTTGGCCCGGAGGTGACGCTACAAGCGGTGCAGGCGGCCTTCGATAGCGATGCGCCGCCGGCCTACATCGCGTCGGTGACGTACGGGCGGATCATCATGTTTCGGATGGAGACCGCCTCGTCGTACACCGCTGCGGAGGTGGAGGCAGCGTTTAAGTATGCCGCCGGGACGCAGGTCGATGGCGACCTGGAGGCACGCTATCAGGAGATTCTGTCGAGTTCGACCGTAGAAGTCGTCACGCTGGGCGGCAACGCGGCGGTGGCGTCGGAGGCCGTGACGGCGCGCTCGGCGGGCGACCTCGTGCCGATCATTACCGGCGAGAATGCCGTGTACTCGCGCAGCAATCCCGGCGTGCCCATTGCGTACGCCGTCAAGTACCTGAAAGACGATCAGCTGGCCAAGCTGGGCTACACGACCGAGTACACAGCCACTGAGTGCTCGTCGGTGCAAACAATAAACACCATCACGGTGCATTTGAAGGAGTTTTATGTGCGCAAAGACTGCGACGGCATCGAGGGGGATGGCGAGTTCGAGTTTCGCGCCATTGTGAACGGGGGTGGCACCCGCGCAGGAGATTTCATTCGGGAGGCGACCCTGGGCGATGGCGGCCGGGTGCGGCTCAATGAAGAGGTCGTCTTTGATATTGAGCGGCAAGACGGCAACGAGTTTGGCATCACGTTTTACAGCACAGAGTGGGATAAAAAGATCTGGGGCGAAGTGTTCAAAGACCCAAACATGGCAACGGTGCGCAGCGTCAAGCGACACACCTTTGGCAGTACGGGATGGAGCAACGTGCCCACCAGCGGTGACATCCGACTTGTAAATGGCAGCCAGAATTGCCAGGCCGAGCTTGTGTACTCAGTTGGCGTGATGTAGCCGCGGCAACGGCCCTCATGGCAGACCGCATCTGCAGCGAGCGCACGTTCGCAGCGAGGGAAGGTCACGGGCCCGGCTGCCTGTGGCCTTCTTTACGCCTTTATGCTGCGTCGAGATGGGGGGCATGGTCTTCTGAGGTCCGCGACGGGGCGGACGTGTGCGCCGGAAGTAGCGGCGTCCTTCGCCAAAAATCCCCTACAGAAGCCGTGGAGTTGTTACATTCCACGAAACCTTGGCCTCTACCATTGCTTTCCACGGGACGCTCGTGTTAGGTTTGCGCTAGCATTTCAACATTCCACTGGACTTTTTCTTGCCCGCGACTCACTTCCTATGACTGTTTTACGCTCGGTTTTTGCGGCCGTCTTGTGCGCTTCTGTCCTTTTTGTTGCGGGATGTGATGGCGGAGGCGCTGGTACGTCAACCAACCTGGAGGGCACGTTTACGGCCCAACGGTTCACGTTTGAAACGACAGGCACGGCCATCGCCGACTTCAACCTGCTGGCCGATACGCTGGCGGCTGCTCCGCAGATGCGTTTCTTTTCGGGCAATGGGGCGGTGTTCATTGACTACCGCCTGGAGGGCCAAACGGGGTCGTTTAGTATTGCGGGTTCGTTTGTGCGGCGCGACAGTCGCATCATCGTTGACCTAAGCACGGTGAACAGCGAGACGCTGCAAGACCTGCTGCTGCCCGAGACGCTGCGTCTCACCTTGTTGGCCGATGAGAATACGCTTACGGCCGATCAGCAGGTGGACAACGTGGAGCTGGCATCGTATGCGCCCGGCCGGTACGGTGGGCTCACGCAGCCGGTGAATGGTACCCTGCGGCTTACATTTACGCGGACGTCGGATACCGCCCAGTAGCCTCTCGTCCGCGGCCTGTCTTTCTTCTCACATTTGCTTTGCTTCTATGACGCATCGTTACATATTGCCGTCCGCACCTCGCTTGCTGGGGTGGTTTGTTGCGCTCTTCCTGCTGGGTCCATCTGTTGCTGCGGCGCAGATGGGCGGCATCAGCTACACGATATCGCCGGCGGTGGAGGGCGTCTTTTGGCCGGATCAGGCCGCGCTTGAGGAGACCGCGATGTACGGCGGCGAGCTGGGCCTCGGGTTTGGGCGCTACGTGGAGCTGAGCGGCGTGTATATGCTCAACGGCGGCGTCTCGTCGGACCTCAACAACATCGGCTCGCTTGCCGGATTGAGCAACCGCTCGGTGGATGTGCAGCGCTACGGCGGTACGCTCCGCTTTAACCTGCCGGCTACGCGGTTGCGGCCCTATTTGGAGGCGGGCGTCGGGGTGTTGCAGTTCGATCCGGACGCGAAGGACACGTACAAGAGCATCTACGCCAGCGGCGGCGCTGGGCTGACCTTTACCGCGGCGAGCCGCTACACCGTGACGGTGGGCGGCGGATTGCTGACGTACCGGTACACCCCGAGCGCGCTGTTCTTTGATGCAAACGATGGCATTGGCGATACCGGGCAGCGCACCGTGTACAGCCCGACGCTGCGGGCGGCCGTGCGGTTGTATTTGGGCGGGCGGCGGCCGGGCACAACAACCGCGCTCGACCAATCCATCCGCGGGCAGTTTGGGGATGGCCTCAGCGGCGCCCGCTTGTTTGTGAAGCCGTTCTATGGCCGCGTAGAGTTTAACGAGGCCCTCGGCTTTCCCAAAGATCAGAACCTGTACGGCGTCAATGCCGGCGTGCAGCTTGGGCAATACCTGGGCCTCTACGGGTTCTACTGGCGCGGGGCCGATGGCACGGCGTACTTTGAAGATATTGGCGGCGGCACCGATGCGGTGGCCCTGTACGGCGGCGAGATGGCGCTGCGCGTAGACGTGGGGGCGCTCGGCCAGCGCTTCGTTCCGTACCTAACCATGGGCGGCGGCTACTTTAACGTGCTGTCGGGGTATGCGAACGACGTGCCCGCCGGCGCGGCGCTGCCCACCGACCGCTACTTTGCATCGGGCGGCCTAGGCCTTGAGGTGCCGCTTGTGCGGTCGTTGCGCCTCACCGGCGGGCTGCGTGGGCTCGTGATGAGCACCGAAGAGGCCAGCACCGTCAGCAATCCCGGCGAAGTGTACGGCAGCCTGATGTACAGCGTGGGCGTCGAGTTTAGCCTGGGCGGCGGCCGCGAGGCCCCGCAGCCGCCCCGTCGCCCCCAACCGCCTGTAGCGCCGCTGCCCGCCAACGCGCCGGCCGCCGCAACGCCGCAGGCGCCTGCCCCCGCAGGCCGCGCGCCCACCGCCGCTACGACGCCAAGCACGCCCGACACCGTGCGGGTGGCGCAGGCCGCACGCTCCCCCGCGCCCACGGCATCGTCTAATCTTTCCGACCGAACCATTGCCGTGCCGGTGCCCGAGGTGGGCGAAATCTACATCCGGATTGGCAACCCCGACGCGGCCTCGCCTGCCGGGGGCCCGCCGACAACCGCCGCCGCCCCGGCGCCGGACCAACCGCTGGAGGCGCGCGTGCGGCAAGCCCTGCGGGCCGAGCTCGGCGCCGACACGACGGCCACCACCGCCGCCTCCATCGAGCAGATGGTGCAGCAGGCCGTCCGCGAGTACTTGCGCACCACCGAGGGCGATGCGCCCACGGCCGACGAGGCCCGCATTCAGGCGCTGGAGGAGCAAATTGCTGCCCTGGAGCGGCAGCTGGAGCGCCAGACGCAGGCGCTGAATGCCCTCGGCGCCAACGTGCGGCCCATCCAGGTGCAAACCACAACGACTACCGCAACCGAAGAAGGGGACACGCAGCCGTTCTACCGCTCGGTGCTCGGGCAGCCGCTGCTAGAAATTATGCCCTACACCGGCGCGCGCTTCGGTCAGGGGCTTACGCAGGTGCAGATTGGCGTGCGCGGTAACTACCGCTCCAGCCCCTCCTCCAACTTCCAGCTCATGCCGGAGCTTGCGGTGGGCCTGCGCGACGGCACCTCGGTGCTCGCCCTCATGAACGCCGGCTACTCGTTCCTTGGCGCGACGGTGCAAAACCAAACGGGCCAGCCGATTGAGCCGTACGCCGGCATCGGCCTGGGACTGCTCACGCGCACCGGCATCGACGTGGGCCTGGCGTCAAACGTCTTCCTGGGCGGTACCTACAAGATCGGTGGAGGCGGCGTGGTGCTGGAGTATAGCACGCTCAACCTCTTCGATTATCATCGCCTTACCATTGGCTACCGCATCCTCCTGTGACACGCGCCCTAACGTATTTGTTGGTTTGGGGAGGGCTGGTGTGGGCCTGCAGCGGCGCGTCCGGCGCGGCGCATGCACAGACCGTGCAGGTGGATACCACCACAGCCGCACCGTCGCGCACCGAGGCCCCGGCCAGCGTGCAGCGCGTTCGTGCGCGCATCCGCGCGATTCGCGGCGGGCCCGGTCCTGCGCAACAACAGACGGCCGCGTCCCCGCGGCCCATCCGTGTCGAGATTCAGCGCATCACGCGCGGGACCCTTGCGCCGGCCGACCTGCGCGCCCTGGAGCGCCGCCTCCGCGCCGATTTCAATCAGCAGATCGATGCGCTATACCGCGTGCTGCGGCAGCTGCCAACCGGCGACCTGGTGGTGACGAACCCCTCGGTGCAGGTTGTGCCGCCCGACACAGCGGCCCGGCGTCCGCCTGCGCCGCCCGATACCGTCACGCGCGTCGTGCCGGTGTCGCCAGGGGCCGTGCCGCCCCCGCCGCCCGCTCCGGTGCCCACCGTGCGCCGGGTGGAACGGGCCATTCTGGAGACCGGCCTCTTCCGCGCGGCGGGTGTCAACTTTGCGTTTGACGAAAGCACCCTGCTGCCCAGCGCCACGCCCATCCTGAACGCCGTGGGTACGGTGATGCAGCGCTACGACGAGCTGCGGATTGCGGTGGGCGGCCACACCGACAGCATCGGGACGGCGGCGTACAACCAGCAACTTTCGGAGGCGCGCGCGCGTCGGGTGCGGCAGTACCTCATCGATCGGCATGGCATTGCGCCGGCGCGCCTTACCGCGGTGGGCTACGGCGAAGCGCGCCCCGTAGCCACCAACGCCAACGCTACCGGGCGCACGCTCAACCGCCGCGTCGAGTTTAAGGTGCTGAATCAGGCGGCGGTGGTCGAAGACCGCAACGCGACGGCGCGCCAAGACACGATCACCGTAAGCCGCGAGCGCCTCCAAGAGCTGGTGCGCACCTTGGTGCAACAAGAGCTGAAGCGCCGCGCTGCCGCGCCCGACACCACGCGGCCAACGCCGTAGGATCCTGGCGAAAGCGCCGCGCAATCGCGCGTCGCACCGGGCCCAATCCAGAACCAACGCGCATACTGTGGACAACTGTGGACAGGCGCGTGCGCCAAACCACCGGTACGGCGCGCGTCAGAATGGCGGCCGTAGATGCGCTGTCTGTAGGCAGTCCGGCGACGCATGGGGCGGTATCCTTGCAATTGTCGGCGGGCAAAAGGTGCCCCGGTGCTTGTTGCCCACCGACCGATACGACCTTCACCGAAGGGGTGAAACCGGCTGGAGCATGTGCGCATCGTCCAAAAGCGACGCGCTAGGTTCCAGCCGGGGGGCTTGCGCGCCGGCATGCCGATGAGGCCTGTCGGCGCTTTTTTGTGGGCATCACTCGGCCATCCACAGCCCCAGAAAGACCAACGCGAGGCCCGCGGCATTACTCACCGCAATGTTGGTGAGGCCGGCGGCCCAGTGGCCGGTGCGCATCAGCTGGATGCTTTCCAGGCTGTACGTAGAGAACGTCGTAAACGCCCCAATGACGCCCGTGAGCAGAAAGGGCGCCACCTGCGGCGGCAGCCGCACGCGCTCCAGCCATCCCCAGGCCAGCCCGATGAGCAGGCAGCCGCACAAGTTGGCGGCAAGGGTGCCGTACGGAAACTGTTCGGGCAACGCACGGTGCACGGCGCGTCCGAGCCCATGGCGCATCAGGGCGCCCAGGCCGCCGCCCAGGGCAATCCACAAAAGAGCAGTCATGAGGGGTCGGTAGCAGGTGCTGAGGTTGGGGCTCGCATGATAAGCACGGGCCGATCCAATTCGTAGAGCAGCTGGCGCTGGCGGTTGCGGAGCTGTGGCAGCGTATCGGGCAGCACGGCAAAGCCGCCCGCGTGGTGCAGCACGGCCGGCAGCCGGCTGGCTTCGAGGCGCGACAAGACGTGCACATCCAGCAGAAGCCGCTGCTCGCCGTACACGTCATGCACGGCCTCCCGCAGCGTCGCGGTTTCATCGGGGGCGCCGGGGGGCAGCAGCACCTTGAGCGGCACGTGGCCCATGAGGTGGGCCAGGCGCGCCGCCATGCGCAGCGCCGCCCGCGCCGCCGCGCTGCCGTCAAAGTAGGTCACCACCGGGGGCGCGTGGTCGCCATGGTCGCGCAGGATCAGGACGGCAGCCGGCGCACGCTCTAGCAGCGCCGTGGTGGTGCGGCCCAGGCGCTGGCGGCTGCTCTGTGCGGAGCTGGTCTTGCCCAGGGTCACTAGGTCGGTGTCCGCGGCGGCATCCAGCAGCTCCCCAACCACGTGGCCCTTACGCACCGCAAACGAATGCTCGATGCGCAGGGCGCGGGCGGTGTCCTCCAGCATGCGTCGGGCGGCTTCGGCCTGGGCGCGCAGCTGCCGTTGCAGCCGCGGGCCACTCATCGGAACCGCCGTGCGCCGCAGCGGCCGCACCTCCTGATGAAACGGCAGGCGCGCCAGCCGCTTCAGCTGCTCGTCCTCCACAAAAACCCCGTGCAGTGAGGCGTTGAACAGCACCGCAAACTGTGCGGCCACATCGAGGGCGGCCTCGCTGGGCCGCGAGCCATCGAGGGCGACGAGGATGCGGCGCAGCGTGTGGTCGGAATCATTCATGAGAGGCAGCCTCGTCGGCGGTTCCGTTAGGCGATGCAAAGGCACGCCGCTGGTCGGCCATGGCGGCGAGACGATCGGCCACGGCGCGGTTCACGGTGCCCTCGGGATACGTGCCGTCGTCGGCGCGCGTGCCGGCCGGTTGGCCCGTGAGCAGCGCAATGCCTTCGTCTACGGTGCGCACCGGGTAGATGTGAAACGTGCCCGCCTCGGCGGCCGCGACCACCTCGGGGCGCAACATCAGGTGCTCCACGTTGCTCTGCGGAATGATGACGCCCTGCGATCCGGTGAGGCCCGCCGCCTGGCAGGTGTCGTAGAACTCTTCGATTTTTTCGTTCACCCCGCCAATGGGTTGAATGACGCCGTGCTGGTTGACCGAGCCGGTGACGGCCAGCGACTGCTTTAGGGGAAGGTCGGCGATGGCGGAGAGCAGCGCGTAGAGCTCGGCCGAGGACGCGCTGTCGCCGTCGATGCCGCCGTACGACTGCTCAAACACGAGGCTCGCGCTGAGCGACAGCGGATGCTCTTGCGCAAAGCGCCCCTCCAAAAATCCGGACAGGATGAGCACGCCTTTGGCATGCAGCGGCCCGCCGAGCTCGGTCTCGCGCTCGATGTCTACGATGTCGCCGCTGCCCAGGCGCACGCGGGCGGTGATGCGGTTGGGCTTTCCGAACGCGAAGCCGTCTTGCTGCAGCACCGAGAGGCCGTTTACCTGCCCCACGGCGCTGCCCTCGGTGTCGATGTAGATCGTGTCGCGGGCAATGGATTCTTGCACGCGTTCGCGCAGGCGATCGGCCCGGCGTTCTTGGGCGTCAAGGGCCTGCTGCACGTGGGTGCGCGAGACGACGTCGGCCGCGTCTTTTCCGGCCCAGTAGCTGGCTTCCGTTACCAGGTCGCACAGCGCGGTGCGGTGGGTGGAGAGCTTCTTCGTGTCGTCAACCAAGCGCATGCTGTGCTCCACCACGCGGGCCACGGCCGAGGCGTCGAGCGGGCGCAGGTCCTGCTCGTCAACGAGCGTGGCCAGCATCCGCGCGTATTGCATGCGGGCCGCGTCGGTGTGGTCGATGTTGTCGTCAAAGTCGGCCATCACCTTAAACAGATCCTCCATATCGGGGTCGTACGCGCTGAGGAGGTAGTAGAGCATCCGTTCGCCCACGAGCACCACTTTCACGTCGAGCGGGGCGGCTTCGGGCTCTAGGGTGACGGTGCGAATGAGGCCCAGGGCCTCGCCGGGCGACTCGATCTGGATTTCGTTGTTTTGCAGCGCGCGCTTCAGGCCTTCCCAGGCGTAGGGCTGCGTGAGCAGCTTGCGGGCTTCAATGATGAGGTAGCCGCCGTTGGCTTTATGGAGGGCGCCGGGTTGGATCAGGTTGAAGTCGGTGACGAGGGCGCCCATCTGTGCGATTTGCTCGACCTCGCCCACCAGGTTGCGGTAGTTGGGATTGTCCTCGTAGATGACCGGCGCGCCCTCCGTGTCGCTGTTATCCACGAGCACGTTTACACGGTAGCGCCGCCACAGCGCCCCGGGCAGGCCGTTGCTCTGCTGGCTTTGTTGCTGCATGGCGGCCTGGTTTTGGCTGCTGCTGCCGCTTTGCGCGGCCCGCACGAACGCTTCCACGTTTTCAATGATGTCGGCGCGCACCGCCTGCAGGTAGTCAACCACCTGTTCCAAGTCGTCGTAGCGGGCCTGCAGCTCTTCTAGCAGGTCGTTGACCGCAAACTCGGCCATCTCGCGGTTCAATTGCTGAATTTGCTTGCGCGCGGCCCGCTGCCGTTCGGGCACTTTCCGCAAGATTTGCTGCAGTTCCTCCTGGAACTGCTCGATCTTTTCCTGGAGCGCTTCGCGGCGCTCTTCGTCGAGCGTGTCGATTTCTTCGGGCGAAACCACCTCGCCGTCTTTGATGGGCGCAAAGGCGAAACCGTTGGGCGTGCGGATGAGGGCGATGTTTTCTTCGCGGGCTCGCTCTTGCAGTTCGTCGAGTGCAGCCTCTTGCTCCTCCTGCGCCTCTTCCTGTACCGCCTGGCGGCGCGTCTGGTAATCTTCGCTTTCAAAGGTGGCCAGCAGCGCCGTCTTCACGTCCTCGATGAACTGCTCCATGTCCTCGCACAAGGCGGTGCCCCGGCCGGTGGGCAGCTGCATCAGTTGGGGCGTGCGCTCCTCCGAAAAGTTGTTGACGTAGCACCAGTCGGGCGGCGTGGAGCGGTCGCTGGCATGGGCCGCCACCTGCTGCTGCACGAGGCGCCGTCGTCCGGTGCCCCCGGGGCCTAGGGCAAAGACGTTGTACCCGTCGTTGGGGATTTCGATGCCGAACTCGAGCGCCTCTATGGCGCGCTCATGGCCTACGAACGGAGCATCGGCCGACAGGTCGTCAGTCGTAGCAAAGCCCAGCGCGGAGGCATCGCAGGTGCGGCGGAGGGCGTGGGCGGCAAGTGGTTCGGTCATGAGCGTGAGGCGTTGGCGGTTGGAGGGGCAGCGGAGAGGATGGTATGTACTGCCGTAAGTGGAGGGAGAGGTTCCGCGGCGGCGGCCCGCTTACACGAACGTGACAAGCCCGGCGGCCTGAACGAAGCGGCGGGCCGCGGCGTGTTGTACGGGGCTGCGGAAGCGATGCGTTAGCCCTATGTTATAATCACGGGCCGCGGGATCTCTGCGCGCGTGCAAAGGTGCCATCGCCCACAGTTTTCGAAAAGGCAACGAACCTGTATGGAACACGAAAGGGAAGCAGAAGGGTCGCAGGCGCCGTTGCGGCTGGGGCTCGTGATGGCCGCTGTAGCCGCGGCGGGCGCGCTGGTTGCGGGCGTGCTGCTGAACGCATCCACCGGGGCGCTGGTGGCGCTGGTGGTAGGCGCGGGCGGGCTCATGTACGGCGCTACGCACGTGATGTGGGCGCGCCGGCTGGCCCGTGCCGATGCGCTCTTGCACGCGCTGCGGGATCAGCGGTTCGAAGCGTTTGCCGACGACGCGCCGCCGCCCGCGGGCGATGAGCTGAGTCGGCTGCTGGCGTCGGTGCATCGCACCGGGCAGCGCATGCAGCAAACCATCCGCGAGTTGAAGCAGATGGAGCACTACCGCCGCGAGTTTATCGGCAACGTGTCGCACGAGCTGAAAACGCCCATCTTTACCGTGCAGGGCTTTACCGAGACGCTCCTCGACGGCGCGCTCAACGACCCGACCGTCAACCGCGTGTTCCTGGAGAAAATCCTGCGCAACGTGCAACGCCTCGACCATCTAGCCCGCGACTTGTCGGACATCGCGCGCATCGAGACGGGCGCGCTGGAGATGTCGGCCGCGCCCTTCGAGGCCAACGCGGTGGTGCGCGAAGTGGTGGAGTCGCTGGAAATGAAGGCCGACCAGAAGGACATCGTGCTGCATAGCGCGCTGCCGGGCGACCCGCTGGTGGCCTACGGCGACCGCGAGCGCATCCGGCAGGTGGTGCTCAATCTCACCGACAACGCCATCAAGTACACCGAAAGCGGCGGGCACGTGACAGTGCGGGTGCAGGCGGCCGAGGAACAGGTGCGGTTTGCCGTGGCGGACGACGGCATTGGCATTGCGCCGGAGCATATCGAGCGACTGACCGAGCGCTTCTACCGGGTCGACAAAAGCCGCTCGCGCAACCAGGGCGGCACCGGCCTGGGGCTGGCCATCGTGAAGCACATCCTAGGGGCACACAACCAGACGCTGCATGTGGAGAGCGCGCCGGGCGAGGGGTCGACCTTCTCGTTTGCGCTGGCCGCGGCCTCGACGCGGCAATCGGTGGGCGTGTCGTAACCCAGGCGCCGTAACGAAGTTGACGCGCTGGAACGGCGCATGGGGCCTCTTGTAGCGGTGGTGTGTTTGTTGCTCATGCCCACGTCTGCCCATGCGCACCGCGTACGAACTGACGCGCCCGCAGAAACTCTACGTGATCTGTGCGGCCATCTTCATCACGGCGCTCGTCATTGCCGAGGCAACCGCCAGCAAGTTTTTTACGGCATTCGAGCTGCCGTTTACGCTGCATCTCTTTGGGCAATCGTTTACGTCGGTGACGATGACGGCCGGCGTGCTCGCGTTTCCGGTTACGTTTATCGTGACGGACGTGCTCAACGAGTACTACGGGAAGAAGGGCATCCGCTTTGTGACGTACGTGGGCATGGCGATGATCGTGTTTGAGTTTGGCTTGCTACAGCTGGCCATGGCCGTGCCCGAGGCGACGACCTCGCCGGTGCCCGACGCGGCCTTCGATACGGTGTTTGGCGCGTCGGGGCGCATCATCGTGGGCAGCCTCACCGCCTACCTGCTGGGCCAACTGGCCGACATCACCCTCTTTCACTGGCTGCGCGGCCTTACGGAAGGGAAGTACTTGTGGCTGCGCGCAACCGGCTCCACCTTCGGGTCGCAATTCATCGACACGCTCATTGTGCTTTCGGTGGCGTTTGCCGGGCAGCTCACGGTGCAAGAGATTCTGGCAATCACGCTCTTCAACTACAGCTACAAGTTCGTCATTGCCATCGGCATCACGCCCATCATCTACGCCGCGCACTGGGCCATGGACCGCTACCTGGGCCACGCGCAGGCCGAGCAGCTCCGCGAACAGGCCGAGCAGCCGTCGACGGCGTAAGCGGCTATCCGCTTTGGCCCGTGCCGTACAGGCGTCCTTCGAGCGTGCGGTCGAGGTTGAAGGCCGCACTGATGAGGGCCAGGTGGGTAAAGCCTTGGGGAAAGTTGCCGAGCGCTTCGCCGCGTGCGCCCGTTTCTTCGGCAAACAGGCCGAGGTGGTTGGCGTAGCCCAGCATCTTCTCGAACATGAGGCGTGCGCGGTCGAGGCGCTTCGGGTTGGTGCGGCCGGCGCGGGCGAGCGCTTCCACCATCCAGAACGTGCACATGTTAAAGGAGCCCTCTTCGCCCGGCAAGCCATCGTCTACGCGCGCCTGGTCGTAGCGGTACACGAGGCTATCCGACACGAGCCCGCCATCGGACGGGTCCTGCAGCATCGCGTCGAGGGTGCGCGTCATGCGCGGGTCGTTGGGGGCCATAAAGAAGACGAGCGGCATGGTGAGCAGCGACGCATCGAGCGCTTGACTGCCAAAGTGCTGCACAAAGGCCTGGCGCTCCTCGCTCCACCCCTGCTCCATCACGGATTGATAGATGGCATCGCGGCAGTCGCGCCACTGCTGGCGGTCGGCCGGGAAGGAGCGTTTATCGGCCAGCCGCAGCGCGCGGTCGAGGGCCACCCAGCACATGAGCTTCGAGTACGTAAACTGCTCGCGGCCGCTGCGCACCTCCCAGATGCCGTCGTCGGGTTCGGCCCATCGCTCGCACACCTGCGAAACCACCTGCTGCAGGTCGGTCCAGAAGTCGTACGCAATGGGCGCATGGTACTTGTTGCTCAGGTACACAGCATCCATCACCTCCCCGTAGATGTCGAGCTGCAGCTGATCGGTGGCAGCGTTGCCCCGGCGCACCGGCGAGGAGCCGCGGTATCCGTCCAGGTGGTCGAGGGTGGTTTCGGTGAGGTCGGTGCCGCCGCGCACATCATACAGGATGTTAAGCGTGCCGTCGTCGCTCGCGCGGCAGCGATCGGCAAGCCATTCCATAAAGGCCGCCGCCTCTTCGGTAAAGCCGATGCGCAGCAGGCCATACACCGTAAAGGCGGCATCGCGGAGCCAGGTGTAGCGGTAGTCCCAGTTGCGCACGCCGCCCACAGCTTCGGGCAGGCCCATGGTGGGCGCGGCCACGATGGCGCCGGTGGGCTCGAACGTGAGCAGCTTGAGCGCCAGTGCCGACCGGTGCACCTGCTCGCGCCAGCGGCCGGTGTAGGTCGACTGGCTGAGCCACGAGCGCCAGTAGGTGAGCGTTTGGTCGAGGAGCGCGCCTTCGGCCTCGCAGGAGATGGGCGCGGGCGAGGCGTTGGCCTCGCGCAAGACGAAGGCGGCCCGTTCGCCGGCGCGGAGGTTTAGGCGGGTGCGCGCAGCGCCATCATCGGTTGTGAGCGGCACCGAGGCCGAGAGCTCCAGCGTGAGGTCGTCGCTTGCAAAGAGGACGCCCTCCGACGTCTCGCGGGCCCGGTGCGACGCCCGCGCATAATCGAAGGCAGGCTGGCACACCACGCGCAGCGGCAGCGCGCCACGAATCATTTCCACCCGCCGGATGAGCGCGCGCTGCTGCGGATGATCATCGGAGAGGCCCACCGGCATGTAGTCGATCACTTCCGCCACACCGCCCTCCGCCAAAAAGCGGGTGATGAGCACGTTGGTGTCGGGCCAGTACACCTGCCGCTTGGTGACGTGATCGGGGTCGGGCGCAATCTGAAAGTGGCCGCCGATGTCGTCGTCCAAGATCCGCGCAAACACGCTCGGGCTGTCGACGTGCGGCCAACACAGCCAGTCGATAGAGCCGTTGCGGCCCACCAGCGCCGAGGTGCGCATGTTGCCGATGAGGCCGTAGTCTTCGATGGGAAGGTAGCTCATGCGGGGCGCATGGTCGTTGGAGGGACTCGCGTAGATACGTAGGCGCGGGAGCGGTAGTGTTACGCAAGGCCCACCCGCTCAAAGAGCAGATCGACGTTGCGCACATGGTACGACGGGTCGAACGTCTCCTCGATGGCCTCGGCCGAGAGGTATTCGGTGATGGTGTCGGCCCCGGCCACAATGTCTTCGAACGGCCGCTGCTCTTCCCAGGCCTGCATGGCCAGCGGCTGCACGCGGTCGTAGGCCTCCTCGCGGGTCAGGCCCTTGTCGATGAGCTTGAGCATGAGGCGCTGGCTGTTGTAGAGGCCGTAGGTGCGCTCCATGTTGTCGCGCATCGTATCCTCGTACACCACAAGGTTTTCGATGATGCCTGCGAAGCGGCGCAAGGCGTAGTGCAGGATGGTGGTGGCATCGGGCAGCACCACGCGCTCGACGGACGAGTGGCTGATGTCGCGCTCGTGCCACAGCGCCACGTTCTCCATTTCCGAGACCATGTAGCCGCGCAGCAGCCGGGCGCAGCCGGTGATGTTCTCGGAGCCCACGGGGTTGCGTTTGTGCGGCATGGCCGACGAGCCCTTTTGTCCGCTCCCAAACGACTCCTCGACCTCGCGCACCTCGCTGCGTTGCAGGTGGCGTACCTCGACGGCCATCTTTTCGAGGGAGGCCCCAATGCCGGCGAGCACGCTCAGGTAGTGCGCGTGCCGGTCGCGCGAGAGTACCTGGGTGGAGATGGGGGCGGGCTTCAGGCCGAGGCGCTCGCACGTCATGCGCTCCACCTCCGGCGGAATGTGCGCAAACGTGCCTACGGCGCCCGAGAGTTTGCCCACACGCATCTCTTCGGCCGCTCGTTCGAAGCGATCGCGCTGGCGCGTCATCTCGTCGTAGAAGCGGGCCATCTTCAGGCCAAAGGTGGTGGGCTCGGCATGTACGCCGTGGGTGCGGCCCATCGTAAGCGTGTGCTTGTGGGCGCGGGCCTTCGCGGCGAGGGCGTCAATCAAGCCGTCGAGCTGCGTGCGAATCATGCCGTTGGCCTTTTTGAGGCGCACCATGTAGGCCGTGTCCACCACATCGGTGGAGGTGAGGCCGTAGTGCACCCACTTGCGCTCTGGCCCCAGCGTCTCGCTCACGGCCCGCGTAAAGGCCACCACGTCGTGCTTGGTCGCGCGCTCGATTTCTTTGATGCGCGCAACGTCGAAGTCGGCATTCTCGTAGAGGGCCCGCACATCATCCTCCGGAATGGCGCCGATCTCGCTCCAGGCCGCGCAGGCGGCAAGCTCAACGTCGAGCCACGATTGAAATTTGGCGCGTTCGTTCCACAGGCGGCCCATCTCAGGGCGGGTATAGCGGTCAATCATCGGAAGGCGGCACAGGTCAATGAAAAAGAGGGGCCAACGGACACGAGACAAGGTAGGCCGCACGGACTACTTTCCCAACGCCCAGGCCTGTGTTCACGCGCAGTTCCATATGATTACACATGGATGAAGCAACCACAGTTCAACATACGAAGCTGACCGATGCGGTAGCCGCGGCCGCACGTGCACGCAAAACGCCCCGAGGCCGCGCGGGCCCCGGGGCGTTGGCGTGAAGCGCATCTGTAAGAAGCGCGTCAGGCGTCAGTTGGTGTTCACCGACCCTTCCATGCTGCCGTGTACCGTGCAGCGATACGTAGCCACAGCATCCGCCAGGGCTTGCGTGTAGGTGAAGGTTACACCCTCGCCATCTTCCTGGTAGTTGATGTCGGGATCGCCTTCCAGACTGCCGGTTTGGCCATCGGCCTGGCTGAGCAGGTACTCAGCGGCGCTATTCTGGAAACCCAACGGGTGGGCCCCGCCGCCGTTGTTTACGAAGCGATAGCGCGTGCCTACGGTGAGCGTGAGGGTGGGGTTTTCGCCTCCGCTCGAAACGCCCGTTGCGCCGTCTACGCTCGTCACTTCCCAGGCCGAGGCGCCCACGTTGTCGAGCGTCACGGTGACGTCAACCGCCGATTGCATGCTGGGCGGCATCAGGACGCCGTCGATGCGGTGCACGATGCCATTGCTCACGCCAAAGTCGGGCGCCACCACTTGCGCATCGTTCACGAAGACGCCGTCGTTGTTCACGGCAAACGTCACGTCACTGCCTTCAACCGTTTGGGCGGTTTGCCCATCGCTGATCTGTGACGAAGCCACCGCAGCATCGGGGATGACGTGGTACGTAAGGATGTCTTGCAACTGCTGCTGCGACAGCCCGCTCAGGTCCACACCTTCAAAGGCGCTCTCATTCGGCGCAAAGACGGTGTAGGTTGCCTGCGGATCGTTCAGCGTGTCCGTCAGGCCGGCATCCTCAACCGCATCGGCGAGCGTCTGCGTCGCATCGGTGGAGCGGATGCGCTCGTAGGCCGTCCGGTTTTCGAGCAGCACCCGGTCGATCAGGTGGATGACGCCGTTGCTCGATGGAATATCCACAGCCACAACCGTTGCGCCGTTGACCCGCACGGTCTCGCCGTCAATGGCAATCGTTAGCTCGTCGCCCTGCAAGGTGGTGATGGTCTGGCCATCGGAGAGTTCGCCCGATGTGGTTTCGCCAGCGGCCACATGATATTGCAAAATGGATCCAAGCAGGTTGGTGTTATCGAGCAAGGCATCCACCGTTAGGGCATTCACCGCGTCGTCAATGGGCGCAAAGACGGTGAAGGGGCCGTCGCCGTTCAGGTCATCGCCCAGCCCGGCAGCGGCAATGGCTTGCACCAGCACCTGCACCTGCGGGGTGATGGTGGCCCGCTCGGTGATGGTCAGGTGGCGCTGCAGCACGCCGTCAATGATGTGAACAACGCCGTTATCGGCTTCCACATCGGGCGTTACCACGGTGGCGCCATTGATGCGCACGGTGCCATTCTCAATCGAGACGATGAGCTGTGCGCCTTGCAGCGTTTCGATGGTCTGACCGTCCGAGAGTTCGTCGGACGTGACGGTGCCTTCAACTACGTGGTAGGTAAGCACCTTCGTCAGCAGGTTGTTATTGGCAAGGAGCGGATCGACCGCAACGCTCGCGAAAGCAGCATTATTCGGAGCAAACACCGTGTAGGTGGTCTCGTCGTCGCCCTCCTCATCGCCATCGTCGCTGTCATTATCGGCTTCGAACGTACTGGTAAGGCCGGCAGCCTCTACGGCCGCTTGCAGGGTGCTCAGGTCGCTGGTTTGGGCCAACAGGTCAGCAATGCTCGTGCCTTGCGTGGGGGGGGCCACAGGCCCGTCGTCGCCGTCGCAGGCCGTGAGCGTAAAGGCGAAGAAGAAAAGCGCTACCAGCGCGGTCCATCCCCTTGTGGTTGATCGTTGATGTATCATGATTCTGTGTAGCGAGTAGGAAAAACAGGACGTTGACCCCGAGGGGGCGCGCGGGTCATCGATACGGCTTAACCCTGCGCTCGGGTAGACGTTCATTAAAACTGTGACGCGGCTGTTATCTGACAAATGGTGTATGCAATTCGTTGCGGTCGTATCGTTGCTGCTACGGGGCACGTGATGCGCCATTGCGATGGGGGAACGCAGCGTTGCCGTGTGGATAGCCACGAACAAGCAAGACGCAGCGTGCGCCACGGGCTTGCTGTTGTGTAAGGATGCAACGAAGGCGTTCGCCCGGTCGTACAGCCGACTGTGCTGAGCGGGCGAGCGTGTGGCCGAAGGGCCCGTGCCTGTGCGATTCTTTATCACTTAGCCTGATGCATGCATGTGGGCGTTACTCAAGGACCTTATCCGCTTTCCGGACGCGCTGCACACGGTTGTTTTGATGCGGTCGGACGACCCTGGGCCGGCGCATCACTACGAGCTGGTGCCCCGCCGGCTCGTGGCCATATGGCTGGGCACACTCGTTAGCGCGGTGCTCGTGGCGGTGGCCGTGATGGCCTTTACGCCGGCCCGCCACCTGATCCCGGGATACGATACGCCCAAAATAAAACGCCAGGCGCGCCTGAGTGCGCTTCGCGTGGCCGCGCTCAAAGATTCGTTGGCGGTGCAACAAGCGTATGTCGATCAGCTGCGGGCGCTTATGACGGGAGCGATCAAGCCGCCGGCGGCTAGCGGTACCGATGGTGCGCGCTCGTCCGCGGCGGCCGCCGATGAGCCAACGGCGGTGCAGCAACCGCAACAGCAACGTGCGGGACCTAGCGGGCGTGCAACGGCGCATGCCCAGCCGGCCTTCACGGTAACAGCGGGCGGCGCCACGCAGGCCACGGGGCAGGTGTTGCCCGCGCTTCAAATTCCGATGGCTCCGCCGGTGGTGAAGGGCTTTCCGACACGTGGTTTTGACGCGCGCGCCGGTCACTATGCCATCGACATCGCGGTGAAGGAGGGCACTATGGTGCAGTCTGTGGGGCCGGGCTACGTCATTCTCGCAGACTGGACGCAGCAGGGCGGATACACCATTGCGGTGCAGCACGCCGACGGCTACGTGTCGGTGTACAAGCACAACAAGCGCCTGCTGAAGCGTGTGGGCGACCAGGTGCGGGCGTATGAGCCCATCGCCGTAACCGGCAACACCGGCGAGATTACCTCCGGGCCGCATTTGCACTTTGAGCTGTGGCGCAATGGGCTCGCGCAGGATCCTCGTCCGTATTTTGCAGGTTGGTAGCGCATTGCACCGGCCGCAGGCCGCTCCCCCGCCTGGGTGTTTGGTGGTTCACTTATTTTTACGTGTGTACGTCTCGATATGGCGCTTTTTGGTAGCAACGACAAAAAAAAGAAGACAATGGCGAAACAGAACAGCCGTACCGTGAGCTCTGATCAATTGAACCTCGTGGGGGAGGGCACCACCTTTGAAGGTACGGTGCGCGCCGAGAGCGACGTGCGCGCGAGCGGTCGTATCCTGGGTACGCTGCGCGTGCAGGGCCGGGCCATTGTGGCCGAGAGCGGCGCGGTGGACGGCGAGGTGCATGCCACCAATGCCGACATCGCGGGCACCGTATCGGGCGAGCTGTTTATCCAGGAGCGTCTGGTGCTCAAGAGCTCGGCGCAGGTCGACGGCGTGATTCACGCCGGCCGGCTGGTGGTGGAAGAAGGCGCTACGTTCAACGGCGAGTGCCACATGGGCGAGCAGTCGGAGGCCGAGCCGCCACTCAAAGAAGACGACAGTGGCAAAGCGGCCGGCGCCGGCACGGCATCCTCGGCTCAAAAGTCTTCGTCGTCGGATGCCAAGCAGGCGAAGAAGGCCACCGCGTCTGCCGATACCCCAAAAAAGAACGCCTCGTAAGCCCGTGGAGCACGACGACGCGCCGGGCTCGTCAGAGCCTGAGCCATCCGATCGGACGACCAAAGGCGACCTGGACGCATGGCGGAGTGCCCTGCGCGAGGTGATGCCGTACCTGGACCTTGGGTGGCGGCTCGCGTTTGCGCTGGTGGCGCCGCCCGTGGCGGGCTACTGGGCCGACGCCCGCTGGGGAACGACGCCGTGGCTTTTACTGGTGGGCGCCGCGTTGGGCGTGGCCGCCGCAGGGCTCACGCTGACCCGCGTGAGCCGCGACCTCGCGTCGGGCCAATCGTCGCCGCGATCGTAGCCCGAATCGGCGTGCCTTGGCCCTTTCATTCATTATTCACCGCTCTTCACAAGTCCTCCACCGCATCTGTTGTTAGCTTCAACATCCAACAGAGACGCTGCGGCATATGCATGATGCATACGCCACGTGCTGCAACCCGCTATGCTTGATCCCGCTGTGCTAAGTGTTGTGTTGGGCGGTGGGCTGGCAGCGCTGCACGGCGGTCTGCGCGCGCTAAGTCATCAGCTGGCGCTGCAGGCCTCCACCATGCAGGGCTTCCTGCTGTTTGCGCTGGGCGGCTTGCTGCTGCGCATGATGCTCGTACTTCTGCTGCTGGGCCTTGTGGTTGCGCTGGTGCCGGTGCGCGTAAATCTGTTTGTGGGCGTGTTGGTGGGTTTGCTCGTGCCCCTGCTGGTCTTCGAGGTATGGCATATGTACCGCGCGACGTCTTCTGTTGAATCGAAAGACCAATCATAGCAACCGAGGGCCGTGCGGCTTCGCGGCGCTGCTTGCTTGAGGACTTTATCTTGCCGCAACGATTTTCCTGGCTGTGCCATGATGAGTAACCGACTTGGACATACCGCGCGCTTCGGCTTCTTGGCCCTTGCGCTGATGCTTTTCGCGTCGCCGGCTGCCGTGCACGCGGCCGACGGCGAAGGCGAGCTGACGGTGACAGAGATCGTCAACAACGAGATCATCGGACACGCCGCCGATGGCAACTACATCAGCCTGTACTTTTTGGGCAAGGTGGAGCTGCCGCGCGTCTTTTTGGCCCGCACCGCCGATGGAAGCCTTACGCTCGACGCCTACGCCTCCACGAAGGCCGCGCTCAAGTCGGGCGTCTACGGGTTGGTGCCGCATCACGCCCCGGCCGACACCGCCGCATCCGCTGCGCCCGCTGCAGGTGCATCCGCGGGCGGCCACGGCGGGGGCCACGGCAGCAGCGCACACGGCGCCTCCAACGAGGACCTCATCACGACCACAACGCCCGAACTGCTGAACGAGGCCCTCGCGGCCGGCGATCATCTCCACTCAGAAATTAAGCGGGCCGGTGGTAGCATCGTCCTCGACTTCTCGCCGACGCGGCACTTCGTGTTCGGCATCATCGCAATGCTTGTGGTGCTGCTCGTCTTCCTGCCGCTCGCCCAGCGCTACAAGGAAGGCGTGGGGCGCAACGAAGCCCCGCACGGCATCTTCCAGAACATGATGGAAGTGATGGTCGTGTTCATCCGCGACGACGTCGCCAAGCCCAACCTTGGCGACAAGTACCGAACGTTCATGCCCTTTCTGCTGAGCGCCTTCTTCTTCATTCTCGTCGCGAATATCCTGGGGCTGGTGCCGTTCTTTGGCGCGGCCACCTCAAACATCGCGGCCACCGCGGCGCTCGCCGTCATGACACTCGTCATTGGGCAGGTGTACGGCTCGGCCGATCACTTCAAGCACCTGTTCACCGGCCCTTCCGATGCGCCCATCTTTGTGCGCATCATCCTCGTACCCATTGAAATTATCGGACTGCTGGCGCGCCACCTTGCGCTTGCGGTTCGTCTGTTTGCCAACATGCTCGGCGGCGCGCTGGTCATTTTCAGCTTCCTTAGCCTGGTCTTCATCATGAAGACCCTCATGGGCCCGTCCGCCGCCTGGGTAACCACCATCTTTAGCGTGGGATTCACGGTGTTCGTCTTGCTGCTTAAGTTGCTGGTTGCCTTCATACAGGCGTACGTCTTTACCGCGCTCTCGGCCGTCTACATTGGCATGGCCGTTGAAGAGCATCACGGCGAAGAAGGCCATCTCCCCGAGATGGACGAGACGCACGACACCGGAGCCGTTACACCTGAGCTCCGCGAAGATCGCTCGTTCGAGCGAGACACGCACGTTGGTGAGCCCGTAGCCGCTTAAGGCGCTGCTGGGCTCGCCGTACCACTTTTTCGATTCGTATTTCCGACGTTCCTCAACCTGACTTAGACTCATGGATCCAGCTGCTCTTGCATACCTCGCCGCAGGCCTTGGTGCCGGTGTTACCACGATTGGGGCCGGCCTTGGCATCGGTTGGCTCGCCAGCTCCTCGATGGACGGCGCCGCCCGCCAGCCCGAAGCGGCCGATGACATCCGCGGCCTCATGATTCTCTCCGCCGCGCTCATTGAGGGTGTGGCCCTGATTGGCCTCATCATCTGCCTGCTGCTCGTGCTGCTCAAGTAAGCCGCGGCCCGCGTAGTGCCGGGGCTGCATCCCGCTTCGGCGGGCCGGTAGCCCCTCGTCGTGCGTAGTGTATTCCTGGTGCGGGCGCTTGTGCGCCCCGCCAGCGCACGCCTTTCATCCCGTACCGATTTCTGCCATTGCGTGCCTGCTATGATTCTCGCGCAAAGCCTTATTGACGTCAATCCAGGATTTATCCTGCTGAAGATCATTGCGTTTTTGATCTTCCTCTACATCCTGTACAAATTTGGATGGGGCCCGATCACGAATGCGCTGGAAGAGCGCGAAGAAGAGATCGATAGCTCCATTCGCCGCGCCGAAGAGGCGCTGCAGGAGGCCAAGCAAGTGCAGGCCGAAAACAAGAAGGCCCGCCGCGAAGCCGAACGAGAGGCGCAGAAGATCCTGCGCGAGGCCCGCGACGCCGCCGAAGACTTGCGCGAGGAGGAAAAGGCCAAGATTCGGCAGGAAATCGACGCGATGAAGGAGCAAGCCCGCGCCGACATCGAACGCGAGAAGCAAAGTGCCCTCCAAGAACTCCGCGACGAAGTGGCCGACCTGGCCATCGAAGCGGCCAGTAAGGTGGTGCGCGACGATCTCGATGGCGAGCGGCAGCGCAAGCTGGTGCACGACTTTATCGACGAGCTGCCCCAAAACTAAGCCGCTCCGCCGCTTTCACCCTTTCCTGTTGTTGCTATGAGTGCACGTACAGTTGCCCGACGCTACGCAACGGCGCTATATGAAGAGGCGTCCGACCAAGGCGTTGTTGACACGGTGGACGACGATGTGGCCATGCTGCGCGAGAGCCTCGCGTCGGTCGACGCGCTGCAGCGTTTGTATGAAAGCCCCGTGGTGTCGCAAGAAAAAAAGCACGCGGTCACCGGCGCACTGCTCGAAGATCGCGTGCACGCGCTGACGCTTCGGTTTGTGCGCTTGCTCATCACGAACGACCGTGAGGGCATGCTTGCCGCCATCCTGCAGCAGTACCACGCCCTGCGCGACGAGCAGGAAGGCATTGTGGAGGTCGAAGCCCGCAGCGCCCAGCCGCTCGACGACGACGCCCGCGCCACGCTCCTGGAAGCGCTGGAAAGCAAAACCGGCCAGCAGGTGCGCCTTACCGTGCGCCACGATCCGGGGCTTATGGGCGGCCTGGTGGTGCGCATTGGCGACCGCGTGTTCGATGGCAGCATCAAGCACAAGCTGGCGGCCCTGCGCGAGCGCTTCCGTCACACGACGGCCACGCCTTCTGCAAACGGCGCGACGGCACAGTAGCGCCCCTTTTGTACCCACGTACCCTTTGGTTTTTGATCCGAAACAGTTATGTCAACGGCAATCCGACCGGATGAAGTAACGTCCGTCCTGAAGCGCGAATTGGGTGGCTTCGAGGCCGACGCCGACGTCTACGAAGTAGGCACGGTGCTGCAGGCCGGCGACGGCATTGCAACCCTCTACGGCCTCTCGAACGTGCAGGCCGGCGAGCTGGTGGAGTTTCCCGACAGCGGCGTCGAGGGCATGGTGCTCAACCTTGAAGAAGACAATGTGGGCGTCATTCTCTTTGGCGGCGTCGACGCGGTAAAAGAGGGCGATGAAGCCCGCCGTACCGGCAAGATTGCGTCCATCCCGGTGAACGAAAACCTGCTGGGTCGCGTCATCGACCCGCTGGGCAACCCGATGGACGGCGAAGGCCCCATCGAGGGCGAGACAGTAGATTTGCCCCTGGAGCGCAAGGCGCCAGGCGTGATCTATCGCCAGCCGGTGGAGGAGCCGCTGCAGACCGGCATCAAGTCGATCGACTCGATGATTCCGATTGGGCGCGGCCAGCGTGAGCTCGTCATTGGCGACCGCCAGACGGGAAAGACGGCCGTTATCATCGACACGATCATCAACCAGAAGGAAACGCACGACACCGACAAGCCGGTGTACTGCGTGTACGTGGCCGTGGGGCAGAAGGACTCCACCGTGGCGCAGGTAAGGCGCGCGCTGGAAGAAAACGGCGCGATGGAGTACACTGTCATCGTGAATGCGTCGGCCTCCATGCCGACGCCGCTGCAGTACGTGGCGCCGTTTGCTGGGGCTTGCATCGGCGAGTTCTTCCGCGACACCGGTCGTCATGCGCTGGTTGGCTACGACGACCTCTCGAAGCAGGCCGTGGCCTACCGCGAGCTGTCGCTCTTGCTGCGCCGTCCGCCGGGCCGCGAAGCCTACCCGGGCGATGTGTTCTACCTGCACAGCCGCTTGCTGGAGCGCGCCGCGAAGATCATCGACAACCAAGAGGTTGCTTCGCAGATGAACAACCTGCCGGAGGGCCTGAAGGACCGCGTGAAGGGCGGCGGGTCGCTCACGGCGCTGCCCGTTATCGAAACGCAAGCGGGCGACGTGTCGGCGTACATTCCTACAAACGTCATCTCGATTACCGACGGCCAGATTTACCTCGACGTCGACCTGTTCAACTCGGGCGTGCGCCCGGCCATTGACGTCGGGATCTCGGTGAGCCGCGTGGGCGGCTCGGCCCAGGTGAGGGCCATGAAGAAGGTCGCCGGTACGCTGCGTATCGACCTCTCGCAGTATCGCGAGCTTGAGGCCTTTGCGAAGTTTGGTTCCGACCTCGACCCCTCGACGCAGCGCCAGCTCAACCGGGGCGAACGCCTGGTGGAAATCCTGAAGCAGGACGAGTTCTCGCCGCGCTCGGTGGGCGAGCAGGTGGGCATCATCTACGTGGCCATCGAAGGCATGCTCGACGAGGTGCCGGTTGAGAAGATCACCGCGTTTGAGGACGAGTACCTCGAACGCCTGCGGCTGCAGCACGGCGATTTGCTCGAAGAGATCAGCAGCGAGGGCACGTGGACCGACGAGATGAAAGAGACCTTCGCGTCGGTGGCCGAAGACCTCGTGCCGATCTACGTCGAGGAAGACGAAGACGACACCGAAGACGTGCTGGCGTAAGCGCCCGTTTGTTTCCCTGTAGCCTTTTGATGCGCGACGCACATGGCGAACCTTCGCGACATACGCAACCGGATCGATTCGATCGAGAACACCAAGCAGGTGACCCGCGCCATGAAAATGGTGGCCGCGGCCAAGCTGCGCAAGGCCCAGGAGCGGATCTTTAACACCCGCCCCTACGCCTACAAGATTCGGGACATCATCGACCACCTGCAGTCGGAGCTCGACCCGACGGCGCACCCCTTCTTCGCGGCCCGCGAATCGGTGGAGGGCGCGCTTGTCGTCGTCATCACGGCCGACCGCGGCCTCGCCGGCGCGTTTAACGCCAACGCCATCAAGACGGCCGAGACGCTGATTGCCAATGAGTATGCCGAGCAGAAGCGCAACGGCGGGCTCTACGTGCTGTGCGTAGGGCGCAAGGGCCACGAGCACTTCGCGGCCCGCGATTACCAGCTGGTGGGCGATTACCGCAACGTATTTGACGGGCTGTCGGTGGACCTCGCCCGGCGCATCATCGACGACGCGGTGGAGGGCTACGAGCGGGGCCTGTGGGACGAGGTGCAGATGGTGTACAACGAGTTCAAAAACACCATTTCGCAGAACCTCATCGCCGAGCCGTTGCTCCCCATCCCCGAGGAGCGCTTTCAGACGCCGGTGATGGCGGAGGAGGCCGAGACGGTGGATGTGCACGAATCGACAAACGGCACGGGCGTCGACTACATCTTTGAGCCGCGTCCGGAGACCATCCTAGAAGCCCTCGTGCCGCGCTTCTTGGAGTACCAGGTGTGGCGCGCGCTGCTCGAATCGAACGCGTCGGAGCAGGGCGCCCGCATGATTGCGATGGACAACGCCACGTCCAACGCCGAGGAGCTCATCGAGGAGCTCACGCTGAAGTACAACCGGGCGCGTCAGGATGCCATCACGATGGAAATTCTGGACATCACGAGCGGCGCAGAAGCCCTCGAAAATGCGTAGTAGCGGGAACGGACGGCATGGCGAGCCGTCTACGCATCGCACATAGTTTTGGAGAGGTGGCCGAGCGGTCGAAGGCGCTCCCCTGCTAAGGGAGTAAACCGGGATACCGGTTTCGAGGGTTCGAATCCCTCCCTCTCCGCCAGTTCAACGCCTGTTGCGCGCTCGCGCGGCGGGCGTTTTTGGTTTGCTGCGCGGCCGCAATGCACGCGCGGCGCGTCAGTCGTCGTAGCGGTAGTGGGCGGCTAGCCGCTCGGGCGAGGCGCCGAGGCAGTAGCCCATCCACAGGCGGGCGTTTTGGAGCTGTTGCCGCAGCAGCCCGTGGCGCTCAAAGCGCCGCGCCGAGGTGGTGACGGCCTGGGGGAGGAAGGCGAAGGGGCCGTGGCGGTGCAGGCGCGCGGCAAGCTCCAGGTCCTCAAAGATGGGCCATGGCGGAAAGCCGCCCACGGCGTTGAAGGCCGTGCGCCGGACGAACAGCCCGCGGTCGCCAAAGCAGAGGCGAACCCATGGGAGCCGCGTGCACCAGGCGTACAGCCGCAGCAGCGGATGGGCGACGTCGAACGAAAGGCGGAAGATGCCCGCAGCGTGCGACGCGAGGGCCCGGCGCACCGGCGAAAGGCCACGCGGCGGCAGGAGCGTATCGGCATGCAGAAAGAGGAGCGCGTCGCCCGTGGTGTGGGCCGCGCCGTGGTTCATCTGATGCGCGCGTCCCCGCCGCGGCCCGCGCACGACCGAAGCGCCCATCGACGCCGCAATCGCGCACGTATCATCGGTCGAGCCGCCATCCACCACCGTCACGTCCACAGGACCGGGCTGTGCGTGCACACGGCGTAGCGTAGCCGGCAGGCACGCCGCCTCGTTCAGCGTGGGAATGACAACGGAGACAGTCACGGGCCGCGCTCAAAAGAGCATCTGCTTCATGCAAAACACCGAGCCGCCCGACTTCAAGAACTCGCTGGTATCCACCGGCACCGGCACAAACCCGGCGGCCGAGAGGCGGGCGTTTGTGCCCGTGCACCCTTCCTGAATGATGACGTGCGTGCCGTCGGGGCAGTGCGCGTTGCACGCAAAAAGCTCGCGGGCTTCGTGGCCAGGCGCCTCCAGCACGTTGGCAAACAGGGCGTGGATGAGATCGCAGCTCGCAGCATCAAACGCGTCGGGGTAGATCAGCACCGTATCCTCGCTGAGGACGCTGAAGCACGTGTCGAGGTGGTAGAAGTCGGGGTCGTGGAGGCGAAGGGCCAGCACGCGCACATCCAAAAGTTCGGCAAGGGCCTCGTAGGCCGCCCGGTCGGTGCGGAAGCCGTAGCCGCCCCACAGCAGGTAGCGGTTCGGGTGCCAGATGGCATCGCCCATGCCCTCAAAGTCGGAGTCGACGGCGTCTGGCAACGGCGTCACTTCGTAGCCGTGGCGGCCCAAAAAGTCGGCGTAATGGGCCACCTCGTCGGCGCGCTGGGGGGCGTGCATCCGGCTTAAAACGACGCCGCGGGTGCCGTTGGGCCGGCGGTAGGGCAGCGTCTGGTTGGCGCAAAACACCATGTCGGGTAGGCCTTCGACACCGTCGAGCACGAGCGGCTCAAAATCGAGGGCCGTGTACGTGGCGCGCAACGCCTTCCACTGTTGCCACGCCACATCTTTGTTGACGGTGCCCGCGTGGCCCTCCATGTGTGGATTGATGACGTACGCGACGTCGAAGTAGGCCGGTGTGGTAAGGAGGGCGCGCTGCGGAGCGGGCAGTGCGGGGCAATCCGCGAGCTGAAAGTCGAGCGCGTCGGGGCTGGAGTAGACCATGAAGCAGAAAGAGGGTGAGGAAGGAGGCACGCCCTGGGGGAGGCGAAGGCGTGCCCGCGAGAGGGAGGTAGGCAGCGCCTAATCGGAGGCGCCGTCGGGTGCGGCCGTGCCGGGGGCTTCTTGGTCGGCGGCGGCCTTCGGCGCGCGCGGCGGCTTCTCTTCATCGTTGATGATGCGCAGCGTGCGTTGTGGGAAGGGGATCGTCACCTCGTGTTCGTCGAAGGCCCGCTTCAACCGGACGCGCAGGTCGCGCTCGGCGGCAAACTGTTCGCCGGGCTTCACCTGCACCACGATGCGGGCGGTGAGCGACGAGTCGCCCATGAGAGTAATAGCCTGCACCTGCGGCTCTTCTTCTAGCAGAATGGCCTGGTTCACCTCCGCCCAGCTTCGGGCCACATGCTCCATGATGGGCAAGATGGCGTCGATGTCTTGGTCATACGACAGCCCCACTTCCACGATGGCCCGCGCGAAGCCGATGTTTTTGTTACCGAAGGTGCGGAGGTCGCCGGCAGGCACCATGAGAAGCTCGCCATCGAACTTGCGGATTTTGATGAGGCGTACGCCAATCTCCTCGACGGTGCCCGTCTCGTTGCCCATCCGCACGAGGTCGCCCACGTGAATGATGTCGTCGAACAGGAGGAAGATGCCGCTGATGACGTCTTTGACGAGCGTCTGCGCGCCAAAGCCCACGGCGAGTCCGGCGATGCCGGCCGTAGCCAGGAGCGCGCCCACGTCGATGTTTACCTCGCTCAGTATCATGATGAGCGCCAGCGGCCAGATGATGTAGTGGGCCGCGGACTGGATGAGGTTGCTGAGCGTGGCGATGCGCAGCCGCCGGGGGTTGTCTTTTTCCAGGTCTTGGCTCCGTTCGGTCCAGCTGTTGGTAAAGCGCTTGATCAGGCGGAGCCCCACCACCGCTAGCACCAGGATAACGGCAATGCGCAGCCCGGTGGTAAGCAGGGTCTGCCAGAGGCCGACGTCGGTGAGGCGGTCGGTGAATTGTTGCAGTTGGGCAAGCATGCAGGTGGCGACTAAGCAGTACAGGTCGAATTACTGGTCGGAGAGGGCCTCTACGCCGGGCAGGGGGCTGCCTTCGAGCAGCGTGAGCATGGCGCCGCCGCCAGTAGACACGTGACTGACGCGTTCGGTGTACCCCGCCTCGGCGAGCGCGGCCACCGAGTCGCCGCCGCCCACAACAGAGAACGCGCCGTTGTCGGTGGCTTCGGCCACCGCTTCGGCAATGGCCCGCGTGCCGGTGGCAAAGGCATCCATTTCAAAGACGCCCATGGGGCCGTTCCAGATGATGGTGCGGGCGTTGTGGATGCGCTCGCTGTACTGCTGGATGGTGGCCGGGCCAATGTCGAGGCCCATCTGGTCGTCGGGCAGGTCGTTGCCGTCCACCGTGGTGGCCGGCGCGTCGGCCGCGAATTCCGGGGCCACCACATGGTCGCTCGGGAGGTGCAGCACATCGCCCGCGCCATCGCGCAGCGCCTCGGCCTGGTCGAGGCGGTCCTCCTCCACGCGCGAGGTGCCCACGTCGTGGCCGGCGGCCTTGAGGAAGGTGTAGGTCATGGCACCGCCAATGAGGATGTCATCCACGACGCCCGAGAGGGTGCGGACCACGCCCATCTTGTCGGACACCTTTGCGCCGCCCAGGATGGCAACGGCCGGGTGCTCGGGGTTGTCGCGCACGCCGGTAAGCACCTTCAGCTCGCGTTCCATGAGGCGGCCCATGGCAGCCGTCTCTACAAACTCGGCGACCCCCGCAGTGGAGGCATGCGCGCGGTGGGCCGCGCCGAACGCATCGTTGACGTACAGGTCGGCCAGCGCGGCCAGGGCTTTCGCGAACGCCGGGTCGTTCGACTTCTCGCCGGGATCGAAGCGCGTGTTTTCCAGCAAGATCACGCTCTTGTTGGCCATGCCGTTGATGACCTCGTTCACGGTGTCGCCCACGGTGTTGCTCGAAAACCGCACGCGCTCGTCGATGAGCGTGCCGAGGTGGTCGGCGACGCACGCAAGGCTCAGCGACGGATCGGGTTGCCCGCCGGGCCGGCCCAGGTGGCTCATCAAGATGGCCTTGCCGCCGTGGTCTAAAATGTGCCGGATGGTCGGCAAGGCGGCCCGGATGCGTGTGTCGTCGGCCACGCGGGGGCTTCCGTCGTCGTTTTCTTTGAGGGGCACGTTGAAGTCGACGCGCACCAGCACGCGCTTGCCGTGCACGTCGAGGTCGTCAAGCGTTAACTTTGGCATGGGGGAAAGAAGCGGTCAGAGGAAAAACAAAACTGCCCGTTTCGGGCGTGCAGCGGCACGGCGAAACGGGCAGTAGGAGCGGAGGCATTACGCGGCGGCATCCATGAGGGCCTGTACGGCATCCACGGTGCGGCTGGCGTAGCCCCATTCGTTATCGTACCAGCCCACCACCTTAACGAGCGGACCGCTCTTCATGGTGGACGGCGCATCGAAGATGCACGAGTGAGGGTTGTGGATGATGTCGCGCGAGACCAGCGGGGCTTCGCTGTATTCCAGGACGCCCTGCATGCGGCCCGCGGCGGCTTCCGCAAACGCCTCATTAACCGCTTCGATGGAAACGTCTTCGCTCAGCTCAGCGGTGAGGTCGGTGATCGATCCATCCGGCGTGGGCACGCGCATGGCCATGCCGTCGAGGCGGCCTTCGAGGTGCGGGAGCACCAGCTCCACCGCCTTTGCGGCGCCGGTGGTCGTCGGGATGATCGACTCGGCCGCGGTGCGCGCACGGCGCAGGTCTTTGTGCGGGCCATCCACAATGTTCTGCGACGAGGTGTAAGCATGCACGGTGGTCATGAGGCCGTGCTCAATCCCGAAGGCATCGTCCAGCACCTTCACGAGGGGCGCGAGGCAATTGGTGGTGCAGCTCGCGTTCGAGATGATGGTCTCGTCGCCGGTCAGGATGTCGTCGTTCACGCCCAGCACCACCGTGGCGTCCACTTCGCTCTTGGCCGGCGCGCTGATCACGACCTTTTGGGCGCCCGCGGCGATGTGCTTCTGTGCGCCCTCGCGGGTGCGAAAGACGCCGGTCGACTCCACGACCACGTCGCAGTCGAGGTCGCCCCAGGGGAGGTTGGCCGGATCGCGCTCGCTAAAGACGGTGAAGCGATCGCCGTCAACCACCAGTTCGTCGCCCTCAAGCGTGACGTCGCCGGGGTATACGCCGTGCGTCGAGTCGTACTTGAAGAGGGTGGCCAGCGTGTGGGCGTCGGTCAGGTCGTTGATGCCAACGATGTCGAAGGCGTCGGTATCGCGCTCAAGAATGGAGCGAAAGACCAGGCGGCCGATGCGGCCAAAGCCATTAATGCCGAGTTTGATAGGCATAAACGTGTCGTGGTTGGTTTGAGAAGATTGGGGTGAACGTGCCCGGTGCATCCGCAGGCAGGCACGCGCCACTTTAATAGGTACGACCCACGTGCGGCAGTGTTGAGGGCTCCACCGGGGCCTACAAGGATTTTAGGCTCTGTTTGAAAACCTGTCGCGGGCTGTGCGTGGCCGTTCATCCGGGGCGGCGGTTTTCTGCATTATGACAGCGCCGCTCCAGTGGCGTTGGGCATACGGCAACACCGGCGCCAGGACATGATGCTTGGTAAAGATCACATGCAAAACGCCCGTTCGCAAGGGCGGCTGTTACTTTTTCGGAAACGACAGAAGGAGCAAGCGTACGATATAAAATGTAAGCCGCAGCAGTCAGTAAGGTTGCGTACGACGCAGCTAGCGGCTATCATAGCTCCGGTGCCGGGTGGCACCAAGGCCTCGTATTCCGTAGACCTAACCGTTTGTTGGCTCGCATGTCCACGTTGCAATCGCCGAAGCCCGCTTCTGCGCCGTCCACCGAAGAGACGCGCGACCCCACATTGGCCGATCGGGCTGTTGACACCTGGTTTTACATCCAGTCGCACCAGCGCGCTATTCTGGCCGGGTTTGCTGTGGTGCTTGCGGTGGGGCTGGGCATCGTGGGGTACATCTACTACATGCAGCAGCAGCAGGTGGAGGCCAACCAGAAGCTGGGGCAGATTTTGCCGACGTACGAGACGGGCAACTACCAGCAAGCGCTGGACGGCAGCGGCGACCGGATGGGCCTCGTGGCCATTGCCAACACGTACGACGGCACGGCGGCGGGCAACCTCGCTTCGTTTTACGCGGCCACCGCGCTCTTCCGCACCGAACAGTACGATCAGGCGCTCACCTACTACCAGCAGTTTGAGAAGACCGACGGTGTGCTGGGGGCGGCCGCGCTGGCCGGGCAGGCGTCGATCCACGAAGATCGCGGCGACTACGCGAAGGCCGCGCAGCTTTACATGGACGCGGCCAACTACCACAAGAGCAAGCTCACCACGCCCGATTATTTGCTAGAGGCGGGCCGTGCTTACACGCTGGCCGGGCAGTATGAAGAGGCTGAGGCCGCGTATAAGCAGATTCAGGAGGCGTACCCAGAGAGCCCCGAGGCCCAAGACGCCCCGCGGTTTCTCGCGCGCCTCGAAGCGAAGCGGGCGTCGTAACGCCACGTCCCGGCATGACGGGGCCTTACGCTTTGCTGAGGGCGCGTTCGCGCACGGTTTCGTAGTAGGCCTCGTAGCGCGGCACGATGCGCGAGATGTCGAAGGTTTCTTCGGCACGCGTGCGGGCGGCGTTGGCCATGGTGGTGTGCAGCGCATCGTCGGTGAGTAGCTTCCGCGCCGACGCCGTAAGGCCGTCTACGTCATCCAGCTCGTTCAGGAAGCCGTCGGTGCCGTCGCGCACCAGCTCGGGGATGCCGCCGATGTTGCTTGCAACCACCGGCACGCCGCACGCCATGGCCTCCAGCGCGGCCAAGCCAAACGTCTCGGAGCCGCTGGGCATCATGAACACGTCGGCAATGGAGAGGATTTCCTCCACCGGGTCTTGCTTGCCCAAAAAGCGCACATCGCCGTACACCCCCAGGTCGCGGGCGCGCCGCTCGGCCGTCGAGCGGTCGGGGCCGTCGCCCACCAGCAGCAGCTTCACGTGCAGGCCATCGTTCTTGACGAGCCGCGCAAAGACCTCGACCACCTGCGTCGCGTTTTTGACGGGCCGGAAGTTTGACACGTGCACCATCACCTTTTCTCCATTCGGACACAGGGCCTGCTTAAAGTGCTCCTTGTCCATCCGATGGAAGCGATCGGTGTCGATGAAGTTGGGAATGACCTCGATGTCCGTCGTGATGTTGAAGTGCTCGTGCGTCTCGCGGCGGAGGTAGTCGGACACCGCGGTGACGCCGTCGGATGCGTTGATGCTGTACGTAACCACGGGCGCAAACGAGGGATCTTGCCCAATCAGCGTGATGTCGGTGCCGTGCAGCGTAGTGACGACGGGCATGTGAATGCCTTCGGCGGCCAGCGTTTGCCGGGCAAGCACGGCGCTGGCTGCGTGCGGAATGGCGTAGTGCACGTGCATCAAGTCTAGCTGGGCATGCTTGGCAATATCCACCATCTTGCTCGTCAGGGAGAGCGTGTACGGCGGGTACTCAAACAGCGGGTACGACAGCACGTTGACTTCGTGAAAAAAGATGTTGCCCGTTACGTGCGACAGGCGAAAGGGAATAGACGACGAGATAAAGTGCACCTCGTGTCCGTTGTTGGCGAGCGCTTTGCCTAACTCGGTGGCCACTACGCCACTGCCGCCATAGGTGGGATAACACGTGATGCCGATCTTCATAAGAGCGCGGGGGTGGACAACTTGCCAGTGCACCGTTGTCAACTTCCGCCGAAACGCGCAAGTTGCACGAATCCCTGATGGTGGGGCAGGCGTGGAGCGTCACGGACCTGTGATTTTTGGTCTGTTACTTTCAACTGGGGGCAGCGCGCCTTTGCTTCGTACCACGCGGTTGCTCTCGCACAGATTTCTCAACAATCGACAACCCTATGTTTCGTACCGCATCTCGTGTTTTTCGCTGGACGATCGCCCTGCTCCTGCTAAGTAGCGCGGCCCTCGTCCCGGCGCAGGCCCAAACCATTGGCGTGGCCGGCGGGCTGAACTTCAACGACCTCTCCGACGCGTCCATCAGCCAAGAAGCGCCCGAAAACGCCACCGGCTACCACGTGGGCCTGTTTGCCGATTTTGGGCTGGGGCCGGTTGCGCTGCGTCCGGGCATCTTCTACACCCAAACCGGGCGGTTCGACTACGACAACCTCGGGGCAAACTTTCCGGATAACGCAGACGATTTCCAGCTGAACCTCGTGGAGGTGCCGGTGGATGTGCGCCTGAATGTGCTGCCGCTGCCGCTGGTGAAGCCGTACGTTTTTGCGGGGCCGGTGCTGCGCTTTGCAAGCGCCGACGAGGACGCGTTCGACGAGGCGGTGGAGGACGTGAGCCTTGCAGGCAACGCGGGCCTCGGCGTGGAAATAAACGTGCCGGTGATTGGCGTGACGCTGTTTCCGGAGTTTCGGTATGCGTTTGGGCTCACCAAGGTGGCCGACTTTGAAGCGCTGGGCACCCAGTTTAATACCACCGATTCGCCCGAGCTCAATGCCTACATGATTCGACTGGGTATTGGATTTTAGGTGTTAGAAATATTAAAAACGTCGAATGCGTTCGCCTAACGGGACCTTTGTAACGATTGCAGCGAGACGTTATGACGGCCGCCGATGGCGTGTCTAAGGGGTGCACTTCAACGGTGGCACTTCTTGAAAGCCCGGTCTCTGGTGGGGGACCGGGCTTTTTTATGCAGGTGCAGAAGGCCGGTCGTCCGCGGCCCGGCGGTCGCCCGATCAACCGCAAAGATCCTGTTACGCACCGACCGATTGACGCCGGGCGGGGTAGGCCATTCGTCCACGGCCTCACGAAATATTCGAACCTGCCCACAATTCGCATGGGAGAGCAAAACGTACATGCCGACACAAGCGACGCATCGCGGCGCGCGTTTACACAGCACCTCATTCAAGATGTACGTGCGTTAGAGGCGATGCTCGATGCTGATGCCTTCGAGACGGAGACCCGGCGCATTGGGGCCGAGCAAGAACTCTTTATGGTGGATGAGCGCGGTGAGCCGGCGCCCATCATTGAGGAGGTGCTGGCGCGCAACACCGACCCGCGCATCGTCACCGAGCTGACGCGCTTCAACATCGAGTTCAACATGGATCCGCTCGTGTACGGCGGGTCGTGTTTTGCCGACATGGAGGCCGCGACGAACGACCTGATGGACACCGTGCGGGAGCTGGTGCGCGCCGCGGGGGGCGACATTGCCATGGTGGGCATTTTGCCCACGGCGCACCTGTCCGACTTTACGCTCGATTACATCACGCCGCGCCCGCGATACTACGCGCTCAACGATGCCCTCAACCGGCTGCGCGGCGGCCCCGGCCAGTACCAGATTCGCGGCGTCGACGAGCTGTTTGTGAAGCACGACTCGATCATGCTGGAGGGCTGCAATACCAGCTTCCAGACGCATTTTCAAGTGACGCCGGACGAGTTTCCGCGCTTCTACAACTTTGCGCAGGCCATCGCTGCGCCGTGCCTGGCGGCAGCTACAAACTCTCCGCTGCTCTTTGGCAAGCGGCTCTGGCGTGAGACGCGCATCGCGCTGTTTCAGCAGGCTGTAGACACGCGTTCGACGAACCTGTACCTGCGCGAGATGAGTCCGCGGGTGCACTTTGGAAGCGGCTGGGTGCAGGAGTCGGTCACGGAGATCTTCAAAGAAGACATCTCGCGCTTTCGGGTGCTCATTACGACGGATGCCGACGAGGCGCCGATGGAGCGGCTGGAGCGCGGCGAGGTGCCCGCATTGAAGGCCCTGCAACTGCATAATGGCACGGTGTACCGCTGGAACCGCGCGTGCTACGGCATCACCGATGGGAAGCCGCATCTGCGCATCGAAAATCGTATTTTGCCCTCCGGCCCCACCGTCGCCGACGAGATTGCGAATGCGGCCTTCTGGTTTGGCATGGTGGGCGGCATGGCGCAGCGCTACGACGATGTATCGGCCATCATGGATTTCGACGACGCCCACCACAACTTCATCGCGGCGGCGCGGCACGGGCTGGCGTCGCAGTTTGTGTGGCTCGATGGGCGGAAGCGCCCGGCCCACGACGTTATCCTGAACGACCTCTTGGATCTGGCGCGCGACGGGCTCGACGCCCGCGGCATTGCCACCGACGACATCGACCGGTACCTGGGCATCATCGAGGCGCGCGTGTCCTCGGGCCAAACCGGCTCACAGTGGCAGCTCGATTCCCTCGCGTCGATGCACGGCAGCGGGTCGCGGGCCGAACGCCTGGGGGCCATCACGCGGGCCATGGTCGACCGTCAGGTGGAGGGCGCGCCGGTGCACACCTGGCCGCTGGCCACGCTGGGCGATGCCTACACGCCGGCCAACGTGCGCACAACCCACGTGGAAGACTACATGAGCACGGATCTGTTTACCGTGCACGAGGAGGAGTCGATCGAGTTTGTGGCCTTCCTGATGGATTGCCAGCGCATCCGGCACGTGCTGGTAGAGGATGAGCAGCACCGCCTGGTGGGGCTTGTGAGCCATCGTGCCCTGCTCCGGCACCTCTCCGAGCGCGAGCAGACGCCGGACGGGGGCGTGCCCGTGCGCGAGATCATGGTTACCGACCCGGTGTCCATTCCGCCCGATACGCCCACCATGGAGGCCATCCAGCTGATGCGCGACCGCAAGATCGGTGCCCTGCCCGTGGTGCGCGAGGATCAGCTGGTGGGCATCATCACCGAGCGCGACTTCATTGAGATTGCCGGCAATATCTTGGAGGGCGGCGACGCCAACGAAGCAGCGGCAGAGGCGTCGTAGCGTGGGGGCTGTGCCGCGGGCGCCGGACGGGGAACGCACCGCGCCGCCCGCGTTTCTACGAGCGCCTGCTCTGTTTCCTGCTGCCCCCGCTGCCCCATGATGCAATACGAACGCCGCCTGTGGTCCGATGGCTATGCGCACATTGCCGGACTGGACGAGGCCGGGCGCGGATGCCTCGCGGGCCCCGTGGTGGCGGCGGCCGTCATTCTGCCGGAGGGCTGCGTGCTAGAGCACGTGCAAGACAGCAAAACGCTCTCGGATGCCAAGCGCCGCACGGCCCGCGCCGAGATTGAGGCGAAGGCCTGTGCCGTGGCGGTGGGGCAATGCTCGCCGGAGGAAATTGACGAACTGAACATCTTGCGGGCGGCGCTTACGGCCATGCACCGGGCGGCCGAAGCATGCGACCCGGCCCCCGATCTTTTGCTAGTGGACGGCAATCAGCGGATTGTGGGCGCGCCGTGGCCGCAGCACACCATCGTGAAGGGCGACGCCAAGAGCCAGTCGATTGCAGCGGCGTCCATCATCGCCAAAACCACACGCGACGATTTGATGCACGCCCTGCACGAGACGCATCCGCACTACGGCTGGAATACCAACGTGGGCTATCCCACCAAACAGCACTACGAGGGCCTCGCGGCGCGCGGAGCCACCTCGCATCACCGCCAGTCCTTCCGGCTGTTCAAGAACACGTAGATCCGTCGCCAGCGCGTCTTGCACGCGCGCTGAACGAGCCCGCGACGGAAGCGCTACGCCTCGGGGTCGGGGCGGCCGGGGATGCTCATGTCTTTCAGTACGGGCCACATCTCCTGTATCTCTGGGTCCTGCATCACGATGTCGTCCACTTCGGTTTGGGCGATGTGGTTGACGTAGTTGCTAAAGATTTTGAGCCCGATGAGCGCGTTGATCTCGAACAGCTCCATGCGGCCAATGCCCTCATCATCGAGCTGCTGCATCTCCTCGTCCGAGAGCCAGCCGCGCTTGTCGAGGATCAGGCGCGTAGCCCGCACGATGGTGCGCAGCCGCGGCTCCTCGGGCAGCCCGCCCCGGTGAATGGCCTCGATGGCCGCCTTCGACAGCCCCGCATCGCGCCCCAGTTTGGCGTGGGTGCGGGCGCAGTAGTGGCAGTCGTTGTACCGCGAAATCGTTAAGATGACGGCCTCCCGCTCGGGGCCCGCAAGGCGCCCGTGGTTCATCAGGTCCATCGTGGCGGTGTAGGTGCGCGCCGCCGAGGGGCTGTAGGCATTCAGCACCTTAATCTGGTTTGGAACGAAGCCCCCGTACTTCTCGCGGGCGTATTCGCGGACGGCTTCGCGTTCTTCGTCAATCGTCGGCATGGGGTAGTAGAGGCGTGTGTGCGTGTGGAGATGAGCGGGCCGGCCGGGCGTCTCCGGCCGCAATGCTATCCGAGAAACAACCGCTCGCGCTTGATCTGATCGGGCTTCGAGGGCAGGTTGGAGAGCTGGTCGGCCATTGCCTGCAGCGGACCGTCGATGGCGGGGCGCGCCATGTGCTCGGTAAATGCCGAGAACGTCTTCATCCCGATGAGCGCAAAAATCTCGTACAGCGCGCCGCGCCCAACGCCCCGGTCGGCGAGGGCCTGCTGCGTGGACTCATCGAGCCAGCCGCGTTCCTCGCACGACGTGAGGGTGGCCTCGACGAGCGCCTTGAGGCGGGGCTCCGCGGGCGGCGTGCCGCCAAGCAGCGCATCGATGGTTTCAAGCGATAGGCCCACCTTCTGGGCCATGTAGGCGTGCACCACCGCATCGTAGCGGCTGTGATGATAGCGGGCCATCGTGAGGAGGATGACCTGCTTCTCTCTGGGTGTGAGCACGCCCTGCATGAGGGTCGCGTCGGCCGTCATGTACACCGCCGCCGGAGCACCCGTGTACGGGTTCATCGATTCAAAGAAGCTCGGTACGACGCCGTAACGCTCGCGCGCAGCGGCACGCACGTCGTCGGCGTCGGTGCTGGTAATCTCGGGTGTTGGCATATGGCTATGGAAAATTTGTGGGCATCGTGCGTGGTGCGAAGGGTGATGCTGCGAGAAGGCAGACCACCAACACCATGCGCGGACGGGTCCCACAGCCAATCGGCCTTGACGGGCACGCAGGGCGTGTTGTGACTGCCAATACCCACGCTTTGCGGTGCAGGTTTCATGTGTGGAGGGCGCCTACGGGCTGGATGCAGAACACGCGTGCCGCGTCCGCTCGTAATCTGTTTGGATTCTGTGGGCTGTGCATGCTATACTAGATACGCGCTGTGTGCAGTAAAAAGTGGTCTGCCGGCCCAGCATTGGGCGCGCAACTGCAACGAGCAGGCTGCAGCGCCCCCGCATCCGCCTACTGACCGATTGCTTGCTTCGCTATGCAACTCTCGCTGTCTACCGCCGAGGCGCGCCCCGCGCTCGACACGCCCCGCGAAAAGCGCGCGCTGATTGCCCTGTCGCTTGTGGCACGGGTGGGGCCGTCGCGCATCCGCGCCCTGCTTGCGCGGTTCGATGCACCGTCCGATGTGTTTCGCGCCTCCGCGCAGGCCCTGCAACAGGTCGACGGCATCGGGCCGCAGACCGCACAGGCCATCCGTGCCTTTGACGACCGCGCGGCGGTGGACGAGCAGTGGCAGCAGGCAACAGACCTTGGCGCGACGCTGCTTACGCCCTGGGCGCGCGACTTTCCGGCCCGCCTGCAGCAGATCTACGACCCGCCGGCGTTCTTGTGGATGCGCGGTACGCTCACCGCGGCCGACGAGCGGGGCATTGCCATTGTGGGCACACGGCGCTGCACCGACTACGGCCGGCAGGTGGCGCATCAGCTGGCTACGGGGCTGGCGCGGCGCGGCTTCACCATTGTGAGCGGGCTGGCGTACGGCATCGATGCCGCTGCACACCAAGCGGCCCTCGACGTGGGCGGCCGCACGATTGCGGTGCTGGGCTCCGGCATCGACAACATCTACCCGCCCAAGCACACCGCCATGGCCCGTGCCATTGCCGCGCAGGGCGCCCTCCTGTCCGAATTGCCCCTGGGCGCCGCCCCCGACGCATCCAACTTTCCCGAGCGCAACCGCATTGTCAGCGGCCTCACGCTGGGCACCATCGTGGTAGAGTCACACGCCAAAGGTGGGTCGCTCATCACGGCACGCATGGCCACCGAGCAAAATCGTGAGGTGTTTGCCGTACCGGGCGCCGTGGGGAAGTCATCGAGCGTGGGCACCAACCGGCTCATTCAGCGGGGCCATGCCAAGCTCGTCCTCTCGGTCGACGACGTGATCGACGAGCTTGCGCTGGTATTGCCCGCCGACGCCCTGCCACCATCCGCGGGCCGCGCATCTACCCCCGATGCCTCCGATACCGACGCATCAGCCACCGACGCATCGACCGCTGCGCCCACGCCCGACCTTCCGCCCAACGAGCAAGCGCTCTACGATGCCCTCTCCACCACGCCCGTTCACATCGACAGCCTGTGCGCTACGCTCGACCTCACCCCCGCCGAGGCGCTGGTGCCCCTCCTGCAACTGGAGTTTAAGGGGCTGGTGAAGCAACTGGCCGGTAAACAGTTTCGGCGCGCGTGAACCCGCTGCCGTAGCCCGCGTTGCACCTACCGCATGTTTTTACTTCCAACCCGCTGCTGCCGCGATGCGCCAATTTGACGTCCCGGTGTTTTACCGGAGCCCCATCATCTCCACCGTCAAAGATGCCCGCAAAGCCACCGACCCGCGGAAGAAAGACTTCGCGCCGTCGGTCATCGACTTCGGACCGGTGCGCTTTAAAATTGCCCGGCACTTTGGCTTCTGCTACGGTGTGGAGCAGGCCATCGAAATTGCCTACCAGACCCTTGATGATCATCCCGACCGGCGCATCTTTTTGCTGTCGGAGATGATCCACAACCCCCACGTGAACAACGACCTGGAGGAGCGGGGCGTCCAGTTTCTGCGGTCTACGACCGGCGAGCAGCTCATCCCCTTCGATGTGCTCACGCCTGACGACATCGTGCTCATTCCGGCGTTTGGCACGACGCTAGAAGTGGAGAAAACCTTGGAGGCGCGCGGCGTGGATACGCAATCGTACGACACCACGTGTCCGTTTGTGGAAAAGGTGTGGCGCAAGAGCCGGCAGATTGGCGGCGACGACTACACCATCGTGGTGCACGGCAAACGCTACCACGAAGAAACGCGGGCGACCTTCTCGCACGCCAAGGAGCACGGGCCGGTGGTGGTGGTGCGCAACATGGAGGAGGCGGAAGACCTCGCACGCGTGATTCGCGGCGACGCCTCGGCCGACTTTTTCGAGACCCGCTTTGCCGATCGCTACTCCGAGGGCTTCGACCCGGCGACCGATTTGCAGCGCCTGGGCGTGGTAAACCAAACCACGATGCTGGCAACCGAAACGAAAGCCATTTCGAACCTGCTGCGGGAGGCCCTGGAGGCACGCTACGGCACAGCGGAGATCAAGGAGCACTTCGCGGATACGAGCGACACGCTCTGCTACGCCACCAACGAAAATCAGGACGCCACGCTTGCGCTCATCAACGACGGGGCCGACCTGGCGATCGTCGTGGGCGGGTACAACTCGTCGAACACCAGCCATCTGGTGGAACTGTGCGAGGAGCACATGCCCACGTACTTCATCTCGGACGCCCAGCAGTTTGACGGGCCGGCAGAGATTCAGCACTTCGACCTGCATGCGGAGGCCGTGGTGACGACCGCTCACTGGTTTCCGGTGGACGACACGCCGGTCGACGTGATTCTGAACTCGGGGGCCTCGTGCCCGGATGCGCTGCTCGACGAGGTCATCCGCGCGATCATCAGCTGGTACCCCGAGGCGCGCCCGGTCGACGAGGCGCTGGCGCCCTTTCGGGCCGATGCGGCCGAGGCGTAGCGCAACAGCGAAGCGGGTCTGTTCATCGGTGCCTTTGCTTATGGCCTGGTACGAGACGTGGTTTGGAAGTGAGCTCTACCAACAGGTGTACGCGCACCGCGATGCGGCGGAGGCCGCGCAGCTGGTGGATCTGATCGAGGCGACGGCACGGCCGTCTGCAGCGGCCCGCGTGCTGGATGTGGGCTGCGGGCACGGGCGCCACGCCCGCGCGCTGGCCCGCCGGGGGTATCGCGTGACGGGCGTCGACCTCTCGGAGGACGCCATCCGCGATGCAAAACGCCAGGCCGCGGCCGAGGGGCTCTCGATTGACTTTCGCACCGGCGACATGCGCGTGCCGGTGTGCCGCGGCTGCTTCGATGGTGTCGTGAACCTGTTTACCGCGTTTGGCTACTTTGCCGACGATGCCGACAACCAGCAGGCGCTTGCGGCCATGACGACGGCGCTTCGGCCGGGGGGCTGGTTCGTGCAGGACTTTCTGAATGCGCCCCAGGTGCGCGCGACCCTCGCGCCGGAGTCGGTGGACACGGTGGCGGGCCATACGGTGCGGCAGCGCCGGTGGATTGCCGACGGCCGCGTGCATAAGACCATCACGGTGGGGACGAACGGGGCGTCGACGACCTACCGCGAGTCGGTGCGGCTGTACACGCGCGACGATTTCCGCCAGATGTATGAGGCGGTGGGCCTGACGCTCGTCGACACGTTTGGGTCGTACGAGGGGGCGCCCTACGATGCTACGCAGCCGCGCCTCATTCTCTGCGCGCGCCGCGAGGCGACGGACTAGCGCCGGGGGCTTGTAGCTTCCGCGTCACCTCCTTCTGTTGTTGATATGTTGCGCGGGCAGAAGGGCAAACCGGCCCGAATGACCATTTGAACCATTGACGGATCGCTCCCTCATTCCACCCTGTTGTCATTGCGAGCGAACGAAGTGAGCGCGGCAATCTCCGCAGACGGGCAGGAACGTACCGTACAGCAAGCACAAGAGTTGATCTTTGAAAGGCAATCTCCGCAATGAACCGTTGGTCTTCGTACATGGAGATCGCCACGTCATTCGCATCCGCTCATTCCTCGCGATGACAAGAAAGGTGTTGCTTTTCCGGAGGTTGGGCGTGCTGTTGCCCGGTCGCGCCCGAACAGCCATTTGAACCATCGACGCATGATTTTTCGTCCACCCCACAATGTCATTGCGAGCGAACGGAGTGAGCGCGGGGGCCTTTAGGTCATGCCTGTGGTGCAATCTCCGCAATGGGATGTTTACCTCCGTACACGGAGATCGCCACGTCACTCCCTCCGCTCATTCCTCGCGATGACAAGAAAGGTGTTGCTTTTCCGGAGGTTGGGCGTGCCGTTGCGCGAACCTACCCGAGTGGCCAGTTGACCAACGGCGGCCGCGCTGTTACGACGCCACAAAGTTGACGATGCGGCCGGGGACGTAGATCTCGCGTTGCACCGTCTTCCCCGCCAAGAAGCGCGCCACGTTGTCGTCGGCCCGCGCCGTTTCGAGGATGGTAGCCTCATCGGCATCGGCCGGCACCTCCAGCGTCGTGCGTACGGTGCCGTTCACCTGCACCGGCAGCTGCACCACGTCGCGCTTCAGGTACTCCTCCACGTACGTCGGCCAGTCCTCGTAGGCCAGCGAGGCGTCGTGCCCGAGGCGCGCCCACAGCTCCTCGGCGATGTGCGGAGCAAACGGGTGGAGCAGCAGCACAAACGATTCGGCCACCGATCGCGGAACGGCATCCCACTTGTAGGCGGCGTTCACAAACTCCATCATCTTCGCGATGGCCGTGTTAAACCGCAGCGCCTCAATGTCCTCGGTCACCTTCTTGATGGTGACGTGCAACGCGCGGCGTTGGGCGCGCGAGGGCTCCGCATCGGTGAGTGCTTCCGAGGGGGCGCCCGTGTCCTCGTCGAGGATCAGCCGCCACACGCGGTTCAGGAAGCGGAAGACGCCGTCCACGTCGTCGGTGCTCCACGGCTTCACCTGCTCCAGCGGCCCCATAAACATCTCGTAGAGGCGAAGGGCATCCGCGCCGTAGCGATCCACCACGTCGTCGGGGTTCACCACGTTGCCGCGGCTCTTGCTCATCTTGTGGCTGCGCGCGTCCACCCGAATCGAGGGGTCGTCGGCGCGTACAAAGTGGTCGCCGTCTTTGGTGACGCCATCCTCGTCTAGCTTTTGCGCGGTGACGGACTGGTTGGTGCGCGTGTCAATGCCGTCCTCCACGTGCTCGGCCGAGACGGGCGCGCCCGTGGCATCGACGTACGCGGTGTATTCCATCTCGCCCAGGATGAGGCCCTGGTGCACGAGCTTCTGGAAGGGCTCTTTGGTCGACACGACGCCCGCGTCGTACAGCACCTTGTGCCAAAAGCGGGCGTACAGCAGGTGCAGCACCGCATGCTCGCTGCCGCCAATGTAGAGGTCCACCGGCATCCAGAACTTCTCCTTCTCCGGATCGACGGGCAGCGTGTCGTTATCGGGGTCGATGAAGCGGAGGTAGTACCAGCACGACCCGGCCCACTGCGGCATCGTGTTCGTTTCGCGGCGGGCGGGGCGGCCGGTATCGGGATCAACGGTGTCCACCCAGTCCTCCACCGTAGCCAGCGGGCCTTCCGGCGAGCCGCTGGGCTTAAACTCGTCGATGTCGGGGAGGGTAACCGGCAGCTCGTCTTCGGGCACGGGCTTCGCCTCGCCTTCTTCGGTGAAGAGGATGGGGAAGGGCTCGCCCCAGTAGCGCTGGCGGCTAAAGAGCCAGTCGCGCAGCTTGTAGTTCACCTTGGCGCGGCCGTAGCCGGTGGCCTCCAGCCAGTCAACGATCGCGTCGGTGGCGGCGTCGGTGTCCAGGCCGTTGAGGTCCACGTCGTCGTTGGCCGAGCGGATGTGCGAGCCGTCGTCGGTGTAGGCGTCGTCGCCCGATCCGCCCTCGATGACGGGGCGTATCTCCAGGTCGTACGCCTTGGCGAAGTCGAAGTCGCGTTCGTCGTGCGCGGGCACCGCCATGATGGCGCCGGTGCCGTAGGAGGCGAGCACGTAGTCGGCCACGTACACCGGAATTTCCTCGCCGGTAGCCGGGTTGCGCGCGTAGCCGCCGGTAAAGACGCCGGTTTTTTCTTTTTGCAGCTCGGTGCGCTCCAGGTCGCTCTTGCGCAGGGCCTGGGTGCGGTAGGCGCTCACGGCATCGGCGCGGTCCTCGGTCGTCAGGGCGTCCACCAGGTCATGCTCGGGGGCGAGCACCATGTAGGTGGCGCCAAAGAGCGTATCGGGGCGCGTGGTAAACGCGTCGATGGTGGCATCGTGGCCCACCACCGGAAAGTGAATCAGCGCGCCCTCGCTGCGGCCAATCCAGTTGCGCTGCATCTGCTTGGTGCTCTCGGGCCAGTCGAGGGCGTCGAGGCCGTCGAGGAGGCGGTCGGCGTATTCCGTAATTTTGAGCACCCACTGCCGCATGGGGACGCGCTCGCAGGGGTAGCCGCCGCGCTCGCTTTTGCCATCAATGACCTCTTCGTTGGCCAGCACGGTGCCCAACTCCTCGCACCACCACACCGGCTCCTCGCTCTGGTAGGCCAGGCCGCGCTGGTAGAGCTTCCGAAAGATCCACTGCGTCCAGCGGTAGTAGTCGGGGTCGGTGGTGTTGATTTCGCGCTGCCAGTCGTAGGAAAAGCCGAGGCGCTTCAGTTGCTTCTTGAAGGTGGCGATGTTGCGCTCGGTGGTGACGCGCGGGTGGGTGTTGGTTTTGAGGGCGTACTGCTCGGCCGGCAGGCCGAAGGCGTCCCAGCCCATGGGGTGCAGCACGTGCACGCCCTGCATCCGCTTGTAGCGCGCGAAGATGTCGGTGGCGGTGTAGCCTTCGGGATGGCCTACGTGCAGCCCCGAGCCGCTCGGGTACGGAAACATGTCGAGGACGTAGCACTTTTCGGCGTCCTCGGGAATGTCGTCGGGGGTGCGAAAGGTTTGATGCTCGTCCCAGTAGCGCTGCCACTTGGGCTCGATGGTCTCGAAAGGGTAGGACATAGGCCGTGGGCCGGGTGCACAAAAGGGTAGGAAAGGGCTACGAGGGCGCGCCGACGCAGGTTGCGCCGGGGCGGTAGGGGTCATAGGTAACGTAGGACGCTGCGCGGCCTTCGGGCAAGGGGTTTGCGCATTTTTCAGACGCCTACGGCGCGGCGGGCTGCAGTTGCACGGCTACGCCACCGCCCGGCGCGAGCGGAATGCGCAGGGTGTCTTGCGCGGTGACGGGGCGCGTCTCGATGACGTACGCCTCGGGGTTGGTCTCCCAGTCGGCCGCGGCAGCATCGCGGTAGATGGTGGCGGTGTAGCGCGTGCCGTCGTCGAGGAACGTGAGCGGTGCGGTCATGGTGCGCGCGTCGGCGTCGGTTTTGGCGCCCAGGTACCAGGCCGCGGAGGCGCGGTCCTTGCGCGCGATTGTGACGTAGTCGCCAATCTGCGCTTCCAGCACGCGCGTCTCGGCCCAATCCACCGGTACGTCTTTGATGAACTGAAAGGCGTCGAGGTGCTGCTTGTAGTGGCGCGGGAGATCGGCGGCCATTTGCAGCGGACTGTAGAGCACGACGTACAGCGACAGTTGCCCGGCCAGTGTGGTGGGTACGGCGTTGGTGCTGTCGCCGGTGGCATCGAGGTTAAAGATGCCCGGCGTGAAGTCCATGGGCCCGGCGAGCATCCGCGTAAAGACGAGCGTGGGAATGTGGTCGGGGCCGTTGCCGCCGCCCCAGGGCGAGTTAAACTCCTGACCGCGCGCGCCCTCTCGGGTGAGCAGGTTGGGATAGGTGCGGCGCAGGCCGGTGGCTTTAACGGGTTCGTGGATGTTGAGCGCCAGCTTGTGCTTGGCGGCTTCCTTCACGGTGTGGTGGTAGTGGCGCACCATGTACTGGCCGTAGTTCCACTCGCGCGCCGTGTCGCCCCGCGCGGTAATCCGCGGAAAGGACGGTCCCCATTGCACGTAGCCGGTCTTGATCGCCTGCACGCCGCGCGCGGCCATCAGGGCGTACGCCGTGTCGAGCTGCGCCTCGTAGTGCGGCGCGTTGCCGCCCGTTTCGTGGTGGCCAATCAGGCGCGTGCCCTTCGAGCGGGCGTACGCGGCCAGGGCCTCAAAGTCGTAGTCGGGGTAGGGCGTGACGAACGAGAAGGAAGAGCCGTCGCCCGCCCAAGAGCCGTCCCAGCCCTTGTTCCACCCTTCCACCAGCACGCCATCGAAGCCGTGCTTGGCCGCAAAGTCGATGTAGCGCTTGGTGTGCGCGGTGGTCGCGCCGTGGCGCGGGCCGCTGGCCCAGGTCCACTCGCCCATGTGCATGGCCCACCAGATGCCGATGTACTTGCCCGGCTCCACCCACGAGACATCGCCCAGTGCGTTGGGTTCGTTCAGATTGAGGGTGGTGTAGTTGGTGATGAGGTCGCCCGCGGTGTCGCCAATCAGCAGGGTGCGCCAGGGCGAACGGAAGGGCGCGGTGCCGTAGACGCGCACGCCGGTCGACCACGGCGCCAGGTCGGCCTGATAGGTGGTGCGCCCCGTGCGCCGCAGCGACATGGCCGCGTAGTCAACGAGGGCGGCCTCGTGCACCGCCACGTACGGCCCGCCGTCCGGAAACGCCAGCGTGAGTGGCGTATGCAGCGCGTAACCGGCCTCCGACAGCGGCGTCTCTTCGTAGAGGTATTCGTAGCGGTTGTACTCGTAGGCGCGAATCCACCAGGCGGTCGGGTCGGCCGCGAAGCGGAAGGCGGTGAGCTCGTCGACGATGGACAAGCGGTCGAGGGCCGGCTGCGCGGGCCACTCGTAGCGGAACCCTATGCCGTTATCGAACACGCGAAAGGCCACTACGAAGCGGCGGTTGGGGGCGTCGCTCTCCGCGAAGGTGAGGCGCAGGCGCGTGTGGTTGTCGCGGATGGTGGCCGCTTCGCCCCACGGCTGCGTCCACGTGGTATCGTGCACCGACGTGTCGGTGTTCATGAGCGCGACGCCGGTGCCCAGCGTGTCGCCGCCGGCCAGCACCACACCCAGCCGCGAGGGCTCGATGATGGGCTGCCCCCGGTAGGTGACGCGGTAGTGCGGCGTGCCGGCATCGGACAGCGTCACCGCTACGGCGAGCTGTCCATCGGGCGAGGTGGCGCGGGCGGCGGGTTGGGCGGCCGCCACGGAGGAGAGGGCAGTCATGACGAACGCGAGGGCAAGGAGGCGGGCAATCATGGGCGGGTGGACCGGTGAACGGGCAGGGGCTGCGTGTAAGTAACAAACCAGCGCGGACGTTTGCATCCGGCGCGGCCGCCGCGTCCTTCGCATACGCACCAGTGGCATGACCAAGGCCCCTCATTCCTCGCGATGACAAGCTGGGATTTGTAGTTGTCGATACGTTGGGCGTGCAGCTGCGCAAACCGGCCCGAATAACCATCTGAACCATCAACGCTTGACCTTTCCCCCAACCATCCATGTCATTGCGAGCGACCATCGGGAGCGCGGGGGCCTTTAGGTCATGCCTGTGGTGCAATCTCCGCAGACGGGCAGGAACGTACCGTACAGCAAGCACAAGAGTTGATCTTTGAAGGGCAATCTCTGCAATGAGGCGTTTACCTCTGTACATGGAGATCGCCACGTCCTTCACTTCGTTCAGTCCTCGCGATGACAAGGAGGGATTTGCTGTTTTGGCGTGTTGAGCGTGCAGATGGGCAAATCAGTCCGAACAACCATTTGAACCACCGACGCATGGTTTTTCGTCCACCTCACAATGTCATTGCGAGGAGCGGAGCGACGTGGCAATCTCCGCAACAGAGCGTTTCTGCTCGTACATGGAGATCGTCACGTTCTCCATTCCGTTCAGTCCTCGCAATGACAAGTAGGGGATTGCTGCCTTGGCACGTTGGGCGTGCACTTGCACAACCCGGCCCGAACGGCCATTTGAACCAGCGACGGCACGCCCCGCGTCGCTAACGCCCCCACGCACGTGCCGCGGGCCGGCCGTGCGAACAGCCCCTAAAGAACACACGCGGCGCGAACCCGGCCCCCCGCCGGCGGTATGGCTCCCGAACCCGTCCAGGGTTCATCTGTTGGATCGTTGTGGTTTTCAACGTAAACTGAAAACGGACTGCCTTCAGCCCTGTCTGCTCCCTATGCCCATTCAGCTTTCCGCGCCCGACGTCTTTGCCGATCGCCACATTGGACCGTCTGATGACGATGTGGCGGCGATGCTTGACGCCTTAGGCCTCGACTCGCTCGACGCCCTTGTCGATCAAACCGTACCGGCGGCCATCCGCACCGACCGCCCGCTCGACCTCCCCCCGGCGCTTTCCGAACGCGCCCTCCTGGAGGACGTGGACGCTCGCGCGGCCGACAACGACGCGTGGCGCTCCTTCATCGGCATGGGCTACCACGACACCATCACGCCGCCCGTCATTCAACGCGACATCCTCGAAAATCCGGCGTGGTACACCCAGTACACGCCCTACCAGGCCGAAATCTCGCAGGGCCGCCTCGAAGCGCTCCTCAACTTCCAGACCATGGTCACCGACCTGACCGGGCTGGAGATTGCCAACGCGTCGCTCCTCGACGAGGGCACCGCGGCCGCCGAGGCTATGATGATGCTCAACCGCGTGGGCCGCGGCCGTAACGGCGACACCTTCTTCATCGCGGCCGACTGCCATCCGCAAACCATTGCTGTTGTGAAGGGCCGCGCCAAGCCCATCGACGTGAACGTGGTGGTGGGCGACCCGGACGCGTTTACCTTCACCGAGGACGTGTTTGGCGCGCTGGTGCAGTACCCGGCCACGGATGGTGCCGTCCGCGACTACGCGGCGTTTTGTGAGGCGGCGCACGCGGCCGATGCCCACGTGGCGGTGGCCGCCGATCTGCTGAGCTTGGTGCTGCTGGAGGCGCCGGGCACGTGGGGCGCCGACGTGGTGGTGGGGTCTACGCAGCGCTTTGGGGTGCCCATGGGCTACGGCGGTCCGCACGCGGCGTACTTTGCCACGCGCGAGCGCTTTCAGCGGAAGGTGCCCGGACGCATGATTGGCGTGTCGAAGGATGCCGAGGGGCACATGGCGTTGCGCATGGCGCTACAAACGCGCGAGCAGCACATCCGCCGGGGCCGCGCGACGTCCAACATCTGCACGGCACAGGTGCTGCTGGCCGTGATGGCCGGGATGTACGCCGTGTACCACGGACCGGAAGGGCTGAGGACCATCGCGACGCGCGTCCACGAACGCACGCGCCTGCTGGGCACGGCCCTCCAGCGGCTGGGCCACACGCTGCGCCACGCCGACTTCTTTGATACGCTCCGCATTGATGTGGGCGACGAGATGACGACGGCCGAGGTGCGCCGCCGCGCCGAGGCCCGCGCGGTGAACCTGCGCTACTACGACGACGGCTCGGTGGGCGTCGCGCTCGACGAGGCCACCGACGCCGATGCGCTGAACACGCTCATCGAAATCTTTGGCGGAACGAACGGCCGCCGCCTCCGTGCCGAAGACCTCGCCGATGCGCTCGACCCGGGCTACGACGGACCGCTCGCGCGCACCACGCCGGTGCTCGCCCACCCAATCTTCGACGCGCACCACTCCGAGACCGAGCTGGCACGCTACATCCACAAGCTGGCCAGCAAAGACCTCTCGCTCGTGCACAGCATGATCCCGCTGGGGTCGTGCACCATGAAGCTCAACCCGACGGCCGCGCTCATGCCGATCTCGAATCCGGCGTTCGCGAACGTGCATCCGTTTGCACCGGCCGACCAAGCCCAGGGCTATCACCGCATCATCGACGAGCTCAGCGGCTACCTGGCCGAAATCACCGGCTTCGACGACGTCTCCCTGCAGCCCAACTCCGGCGCCTCGGGCGAGTACGCCGGGCTGCTCGTCATCCAGGCGTACCACCGCGCCAACGGCGACGACCAGCGCACCGTGTGCCTCATCCCCGAAAGCGCCCACGGCACCAACCCGGCTAGCGCGACCATGGCGGGCATGGATGTGGTGACGGTAGCCTGCGACGACCACGGCAACGTAGACCTCGACGATCTGACGGCAAAGGCCGAGAAGCACAGCGACCGGCTCGCCGCCCTCATGGTCACCTACCCCTCCACGCATGGTGTCTTCGAGGATCACATCCGCGACGTGTGCGCCGTCATCCACGAACACGGCGGACAGGTGTACATGGACGGCGCCAACATGAACGCGCAGGTGGGCGTGTGCCGTCCGGCCGAGATTGGCGTGGACGTGTGCCACCTGAACCTCCACAAGACGTTTAGCATCCCACACGGCGGCGGCGGCCCCGGCGTGGGCCCCATCTGCACGGCGGCGCATCTCTCGCCGTTTCTGCCGGGCCACCCGCTGGCCGACACCGGCGGCGCACAGGCCATTCCGCCCGTTGCCGCGGCGCCCTACGGCAGCGCGCTGATCCTGCTGATCTCGTGGGCCTACATCAAGATGCTGGGGGCCGAGGGCCTTACCCGTGCGACGAAGGTGGCCATCCTGAACGCAAACTACGTGGCCAAGCGCCTCAGCAGCCGCTACGACATCGTGTACACCGGCACGCGCGGCTTCGTGGCGCACGAGTTTATCCTCGACCTGCGGCACTTCCGTCAGGAGCTGGACATCAGCGAGCAAGATGTGGCCAAGCGCCTCATGGACTACGGATTCCACGCGCCCACGATGAGCTGGCCCGTGGTGGGCACGCTGATGGTGGAACCGACCGAGAGCGAGTCGAAGGCGGAGCTGGATCGCTTCTGCGATGCCCTGTATTCGATCCGCGACGAGATTCAGGCGGTGGCGGATGGCGCGGTGGCCGCGGACGAAAGCGTGCTGCGGCAGGCGCCCCACACGGCGGAAGCGGTGACGCGCTCCGAATGGACGGCGCCCTACAGCCGCGAGCAGGCGGCCTATCCGTCGGCGTTTGCACGTGAGCACAAGTTTTGGCCCACCGTGCGCCGCGTGGACGATGCGTTTGGCGACCGCAACCTCGTGTGCAGCTGTCCGCCCATCGAAGCCTACGCGGCCGACGATGAGGAGACGCTCACCGCGGCCCTCGATGCGTAGCGCGGCACCAACAGGTCAAGCACAGCTGAATGAGCAACTGCATGCTCGTTGCACCAACGCATCAAAACTCATCGTGTCACTGCGAGGACTGAACGGAGCGATGGACGTGGGGGCCGAAGGTCATGCTGGAAGTGGGGCCGAAGGTCATGCCGTCGGTGCAATCGCCATGTACGAGCAGGAACGCTCTGTTGCGGAGATTGCCATGCTCACTCCGTTCGCTCGCAATGACAAAAGGATGGAATGAGGGAGCGATCCGTCGATGGTTCAGATGGTCGTTTGGGCCGGGTTGTGCAACTGCACGTCCAACGCTTCACAAAAACGAACGCCTTTCTTGTCATCGCGAGGACTGAACGAAGTGAAGGACGTGGCGATCTCCATGTACGAGCAGGAACGCTCGGTTGCGGAGATTGCCACGTCGCTCCGCTCCTCGCAATGACAATAGGGTAAAATGAGGGAGCGATCCGTCGATGGTTCAGATGGCCGTTCACACCGGGTTGTCCTACTGCACGCCCAACGTACGAAAACAGCAACCCCCATCTTGTCATCGCGAGGAACGACCGTAGGGAGTGATGTGGCGATCTCCGTGTACGGAGGTAAACGTCCCATTGCGGAGATTGCCCTTCAAAGATCAACTCTTGTGCTTGCTGTACGGTACGTTCCTGCTCGTCTGCGGAGATTGCCACGCACCACAGGCATGACCTCCGGCCCTCGCCTTCGGCTCCTCGCAGCGATCCGTCGATGGTTCAGATGGTCGTTTGGGCCGGGTTGCGCATCTGCACGCCCAACGTACGAAAACAGCAACCCCCATCTTGTCATCGCGAGGAACGACCGTAGGGAGTGATGTGGCGATCTCCGTGTACGGAGGTAAACGTCCCATTGCGGAGATTGCCCTTCAAAGATCAACTCTTGTGCTTGCTGTACGGTACGTTCCTGCTCGTCTGCGGAGATTGCCACGCACCACAGGCATGACCTCCGGCCCTCGCCTTCGGCTCCTCGCAGCGATCCGTCGATGGTTCAGATGGTCGTTTGGGCCGGGTTGCGCATCTGCACGCCCAACGTACGAAAACAGCAACCCCCATCTTGTCATTGCGAGGCGCGAACGGATGTGAGCAACGCGGCAATCTCCATAGATGGAGAAAACGTTCGATGGTGGGCGTTTTCCGTCTTCCGGGATTCCCCTTCAAGAATAAACCCGTGTTCTCAGCAGTGTAAAAATACCACCGCGGGGCCACAAACCTACCCATCCGCGTCGGCCGTGGCAAACGGACCGATGGCATCCAGGCGCGCGAGGCGTTCATCCAACAGCGTCTGCGGATCTTTCGCGGAGAGCGCCTCCAGCGCCGCGCCGATGGCCTGCCCGGTCGCCTCAAACGCCGCCGCCGGCCGCTTGTGGGCCCCGCCCACCGGCTCCGGGATGATCTCATCTACAATATTGACCTCCACCAGGTCGGGCGCGGTGAGTTTGAGCGCGCGCGCCGCGTCCTCCTTGTAGTCCCACGAGCGCCACAGGATTTGCGAACAGCTCTCCGGCGCAATCACCGAGTACCAGGCGTTCTCCATCATCAGCACGCGGTCGCCCACGCCAATGCCCAGGGCCCCGCCCGAGGCGCCTTCGCCAATGATGACCACCACCACGGGCACCGGCAGCCGGGCCATCTCGAACAGATTGCGTGCAATGGCCTCCGCCTGACCGCGCTCCTCGGCCTCCAGGCCCGGATACGCCCCGGGCGTGTCGAGCAGCGTGATGATGGGCTTGTTGAACTTCGCCGCCAGCTTGAACAGGCGCTCGGCCTTGCGATAGCCCTCGGGGTTGGGCATCCCAAAGCGACGGTACTTGCGTTCCTTCGTGTCGCGGCCCTTCTGGTGGCCCACCACCATCACCGTGCGGTCGCGGTGGCCGTAGCGCCCGCCCTTAAACGTGGCCAGCCCGCCCACAATGGCGTGGTCATCGCTGTGGGTGCGGTCGCCGTGCAGCTCCACAAACCCGTCGGTGAGCGCGTCGATGTGGTCGAGCGTGTAGGGCCGCTGCGGGTGGCGGGCAATCTGCACGCGTTGCCAGCGCGTGAGGTTGCGGTACACCGAGGCACGGAGCTGCTCCACGCGCTCTTCGAGGGCCGTAATCTCTTTTGAGAGGTCCTCCGGGTTCTCCTGATTGAGTTGCCGCATCTCCTGGAGCTTCTGCTCCAGCTCGTGGATGGGCGTCTCAAAGTCCAATAGCTGCAGGTCGTCGGGCATGAGCAGAGGGTGGCTTACGCAAAAGGGACAACACGCTAAGATCGGCACCGGCGCGCGCAACCGCAACGCCCCTGTGAGGAAAGCCGATCAAAATGTGAAAAGCGCCGCTGGAGCAGGCAAGACGCAAAGAATTAACGCACGGGACTTGATACTTACCCTAATGGCCTGCAAATTGTGTAGCCAAAGAATTGAGGGAGGACCCACAGCGATGATTCGGCGCGGCGGTTCCCACATGCTGGAGGCCGCGCGCCGGTGGACCAATGAACCGGCATGTTCATTGCGCTGTGATATTGTACACCATTCCACGACATAACAGAATCTATGTGCTCAGCTACGTACCGATCGACTGGATGGCCCGCGCACCTGTGTGCACTGGTGTTGGCCGTATGGCTCCTCGGCCCTTCGCATGCACACGCGCAGGCGACCCACGCGCCGGGGCCGGCGGCACAAGAGATTCCAGAGTGGGCGCAGCCGCAACGCCCGACCCTAGGCGCAACGCCTGATCAGCGAGCGGGCGCCGCGGGGAGCCACTTGGGTGGGCCTATTGGTGGTGGGGCCACGCCTAATGCGCCTACGCTGCCGGGTGGCGGGGGCGGTCCTAGCCAGGTGCCCGTGGACGGCGGAATTGCGTGGTTGGCTGCGGCTGGTGCAGCATATGCCGCGCGGCGTTTGCGTAATACTGAAGGCGAGACCTCGTTGTAAAGACCATATCGTGCCCAATTGTACATAGACGAATTCCGGGACCTATGAAAAACGCTACTACAATGAGATACATAAGCGATTCATTTCTAGGCAAGGCGGCCTTGTTTTTCGTGCTGCTCTTGACCTTTGGCATATCGCCATTGGCTGCTCAAGACTATACGAGCAATGCTGGAGACTCTGCATGCGATGGAACCTTTGGAGATGCAGATTGCTGGGATGTTACTGGGCCTGAGGTGACAGCCGATGGCATTCCTAACGACCCTGGTGAATCTGTTAAGATAAAAGAGGGAGATGGGTTGCAAATACTGAATTCATCTTTTAGCATTGACGATCTTACAATAGAAAATACAGATAGTGACCCCACCAATGACTTAATTGGAGTTTATCAAGACAGTTTGGTGGTCAATGGCGATCTCACGCTCGGTGGTACCATTGATATGTTTGATAGCTTCGATGGTGGTGGCAATTTAAGGGTAACCAGAAATTTAACAATAAGTGGAGATCTAAAGGTAAAATCTAAAACGTTAACCGTCCAATCTTCTATTGCTATAAATTCTGGAGGATCACTGGAGTCAGGCAACACTGGCGTTATAAAGATTGGTGCGAACTTTACGAATAATGGAAGTTTTACTTCTGCCGATGGTACAGTAAAGTTTATAGGAAATTCTCTGGGGAGTGCTCAATCTCTAGATGGAGACTTTACGGCGAACAATCCTTTCTATAACGTAATTATAGGTAATGACGGGTCTACAGGTGATGAGAAAGATCCTGCTGAGGTTGACCCTGACGACACCCTCACGATTACCAATAATAGCTCAATTATTATTGAAGGAAATCTAACAGTCCTTCCTGACGGTCAATACGGGAGTGGGACTACAGAGGGCTCCGATGTTACCTTTACTGGTAACTCTTTTGAAGTGAAAACCACTAATTCATTTTTCGCAAATAAGGTTAAGTTTAACCCTTCCAGTACAAATATTACCGTTAAGGGGGTTGTGTTTTCGAACGTTGATGTCATTGATGGTACAGTTCTGCTTGAAGATACGTTTGAGATAAATGGAGATCTGCTTGTTGGGTCGACTGGAACACTCGATATCAGCGGGGGCATTCTGACCCTCAATGGTGATGCCCAGTTTGATGGTACGCTAGATCCCCTCAATAGTAGTGGTGCTGCAACAGGGGGAATTACATTTAGCAGTGGCGCAACACAAAGTGTCGGTGGAGCTACAGGTTCTGATCTTAACCTCGGAAACCTTACCGTGACTGATGATGCTGGAGGAAATGCAACAACAGTAAATTTCCCTCAGGTATCTTCTGCATTGTTGGTAAACAACTTAACCATCAACGGGGGATCAACACTTGATCTTGGGCGCCGTCTAGAGGTGACAGGCGACTTTACAAATGATGGGGGAACGTTTACTTTTAAGAGCAATACCGACGAGACCATCTTGTTCAACGGTGGAGGTACACAAACCATAAGTTCTACCACAGGCTTTAACGTCGAGAGTATAGAGATCAATAATCAGCGGGACCAGGGGCTTACCCCCCCGGACGTGACAGTAGAAGCTGGCTCTGACTTGGATGTCACGCGCGAGTTGATATTGTCTCGTGGGCGTCTACAGACGAACAGTGCACTAACTCTCCTGTCGGGGGCACGGGTTATCTATAACTCTACAGATGGCAGTGACGGCGATACGCTGTTGGACAACATCTCTATTACGGACGATGCCCTTCGAATGAATCGCGCGCTGCGTGGGGCGGAGAGTTGGATTTTTGTGACGCCGCTTTTGGGTGACACGTACGAGGGCGTTTTTGAAGAACAGAAGGCCGGCTACAACGATCTCTGGGTGCAAGGCCCAGCAAACTCTGATGTCCCATCGGCCTCGTTTTCGAATTCAAGCCTGTTTTACTACGATGAGACGACTGGTGGCTCGCAAGACAATGGCTGGACGGTCTTTGGGGATATGGCGTCAACGGCTGACCCCTCCAAAGGAACGTTGATTTACACGTTCGCTGATGACAACAACGATGGCACCAATGACGGCTTCCCCAAGGTGCTAGATGCCACAGGCACGCCCAGCTTCGAGTCAAGCACAACCATCAATGGTACGTTTACGAACACCAGTGCTGCAGATACCGAGGACGGGTGGAATCTGTTTGCCAATCCGTATGCTAACATCATTGATTGGGACGCGCTGACCACGACAAATCTTGATGGAGTTATCTATGTGTATGACGCAGCCGACGGTGCGTATGCGACCTACAATGGAGGACCCGACAATGATGGAACAGCCGAGACCTTCGACGACGAGGGGCTCATTGCTCCCTTCCAGAGCTTCTTTGTGAAGGCAAATGGAACGGGGCCAGGGTTAACGATCGACATCGCTACGGATCAATTTCCTTCGGTTGATTCGACCTTGGGTGATACCTTTCTGCCCAAGTCGAGGGAAGCAAAGCGGTACCGTCTGGTTCGGCTTGAGATGACAATGGACGGCCTAGAGGCGAGTACGCGGGCGAGCTTTCAACCTACTGGTCAGAAGGGATGGGATCGCTTGGATGCTTATCAGCTGGAGCCTCCTGCCAACGCACAGGAGGGGCTCATGCAGCTGCACAGCGTGCTCGACAACGGAACCGCCCTGGCGATCAACAATCTGCCCTACGACCTACAAGACGGGGTTGATATTCCCGTTGCACCGACACTGCGCGGATGTGATGGAAATCAGCCATATAGCGGCACCGCACGCATCGCGTGGGACGGACGCCTCGACATTCCTGACACGTGGGGCGTATTTTTGAAGGACACGAAGACGGGCGAAACGATTGATCTCCGCGCCCAGCCTGAATATGAGTTTACGCTCACGTCGTCCACTCCGTCCAGCGTATGTAGTCCATCATCGGTGATTGTCGACGGGGCCGGGCCTACAGTTGCCACACCACCGCCCACGCCCACTGTTGTCAAGCACCCGGTGGCGAAAGACGGCTCTGGCCCGAAAACGCGTTTCGTCCTCACCATTGACCCCACCGCCGGCCCGCTCCCCGTGGAGCTCAGCAGCTTCACGGCCGAAGCAGACGGTCAGGAGGCGGTGCTGTCGTGGCAGACGGCTAGCGAGACGAACAACGCCGGCTTTGCCGTGCAGCGCAAGACGCCGAGCGGCACCTTCGAGCAGGTGGCCTTCGTGGAAGGCGCCGGCACGACCACAGCGCCGCAGACCTACCGCTTCCGCACCGAGGCGCTCACCGCCGGCACGCACACCTTCCGCCTCCGGCAGGTGGACACCGACGGCACGGCGTCGTTCTCCGACCCGGTGACGGTACAGATTGGGCTGCGCGGGGCGTTTACGCTCACGGCCTACCCGAACCCGGTGCGCCGGCAGGCCACCGTGGAGTTTGCGGTGAAGCAGAAGGGCGAGGTGACCTTGACGCTCTACAACACGCTGGGGCAGAAGGTGCGCACGGTGTACCGCGGCACGCCGCCCGCGGAGCAGACGCAGCGTGTGCAGGTGGAAACCGGCGGGCTGGCCAGCGGGCTGTACCTGCTGCGGATGACGGGCAACGGCGTGGCCACCACGCAGCGCCTGACGGTGGTGCAGTAGCTCCCCGTGCAGTAGCCGCAGCCGCGGCAGCGCCCCAGCGCCGCCACGTGTATTCTCATCGCATCGAAGCACCGATCCCCCGGCGGGCCCGAGTGGCCGGTCGGGGGATTGCGTTGTTGTGTGTGGCAATCTCCGCAACCGAGCGTTTTTACCCGTACATGGAGATCGCCACGTCATTCGCTTGCGCTCATTCCTCGCGATGACAAGGAGAGGATTGCTTTTTCGTACGTTGAGCGTGCAGTAGGGCAACCCGGGCCTGAACGATCATCTGAACCATCAACGCATCGTTCTTGCCATCAACCAATGTTGTCATTGCGAGCGAACGCAGTGAGCGCGGGGGCCTTTAGGTCATGCCTGTGGTGAGGCCTTTAGGTCATCCTGGAGGGGCAATCTCCGCAATGGGGCGACTCCTTTCGTACATGGAGATCGCATCATAGATATGACCTTCGGCCTCCGCGTCGCTCGCATACGCTCACTCCTCGCGATGACACATTAATTTTTGCTGTTTTGGCGTGTTGGGCGTGCGGTTGCTCATTTGGGTGTGATTGATCTTCTGAACCATTAACGCCGCGTCTTTCAATTCCACTTCCCTTGTCATTGCGAGCGACCAACGGGAGCGTGGGGGCTGCTAGGTCATCCTGGAGAGGCAATCTCCGCAACCGAGCGTTTCTGCTCGCACATGGAGATCGCCACGTCCTTCACTTCGTTCATTCCTCGCGATGACAAGGAGAGGATTGCTTTTTCGTACGTTGAGCGTGCAGTAGAGCAACCCGGGCCCGAACGATCATCTGAACCATCAACGCATCGTTCTTGCCATCAACCAATGTTGTCATTGCGAGCGAACGCAGTGAGCGCGGGGGCCTTTAGGTCATGCCTGTGGTGAGGCCTTTAGGTCATCCTGGAGGGGCAATCTCCGCAACCGAGCGTTCTTGCTCGTACATGGAGATTGCACCAGTGGCATGACCTTCGGCCCCATCGTAGATATGACCTTCGGCCCCCGCGTCATTCGCATACGCTCATTCCTCGCAATGACAAGCTGGGGGGTGTAGTTGTCGATGTGTTGGGCGTGCAGTTGCGCAAACTGGCCTGAACGACCATCTGAACCATTAACGAATCCTTTCTGCACTTCCCCACTGTTGTCATTGCGAGGAGCCGAAGGCGCGGGCCGCGCGTCCGTCGAACGAAGTTGTAAAACCCCAGCGCACACGCTAGCGATCGGCGGGTGCAGGCCGTACACTACTCATCCGATGCCCCGTCAATAAGCTCCCGAACGCCATGTACGCCATCTGGAACGACACCGTCATTGCGGAGAGCGACGCCACGGTCGCGGTGGAAGGCAACGCCTACTTCCCGCCCGACGCCGTCCGCGAGACCTGCCTTGCGCCCAGCGACCACCGCACCACGTGCCCGTGGAAGGGCGAAGCGCACTACTACGATGTGGTGGTCGACGGCGCGCGCAATGAAAACGCGGCGTGGTACTACCCCGAGCCCAAAGCGGCCGCCGCAGAAATCAAAGACCACGTCGCCTTCTGGAACGGCGTTGAAGTGAAGGAGGGCACCCCGGACGCCGCTTAGTATGTTTTGTCCACCGCCGCGGCCACCTTGTTCATGCCCTGAAAGACGCCCATGTTGGCCATGATACGCAGCTTCGGACCGTCGATGTGGTAGTCGGGGTCGGTGAGGGCCTGCATGGCGCCCATCTCGCCGGAGTCCATTTTCACCCAGGTGTCGTACGACGCCGAGGCCCGAGCCATCGCGGTACCGGAATCGAAGGGGTCGTTGCGCATCTCGTCAGAGGGCGCGTCGTCAATCCATACGTCGACGTCTACGATGCGGCCGTCGTCGAAGGTGTACGCGGCCTCCACGTCGGTGCCGTAGGGCGTGCCAAAGCACCGCAGGATGATGGTGTCGGAGAACGAGCCGGCGGTGCGCTGGAAGGCATCGTCGGTGTTGATCGCTTCCACGAAGCGCTCGATGAAGGCGGGCGACCAGTAGCGGGGCGTGTCGGCCATGGGCAGAGGGGGCGGATGCGTGAACGATGGATGATAACATACGCACCGATGGCAGCGGGCGGCCGTTCCCTGTCACGAATTTTTTGGTGCTGTGGCGACGATGCGGCTCGCTACCTCTATACAGGGAGATCGCCACGTTGCTCACGTTCGTTCGCGCCTCGCGATGACAAGATGGGGTTTGCTGTTTTGGCATGTTGGGCGTGCAGTAGGGCACCCCGACCCGAACAGCCATCTGAACCATCGACGTATCGCTCCCTCATTTCACCCTGTTGTCATTGCGAGGAGCCGAAGGCGAGGGCCGTGAGGTCATGCATGTGGTGCGTGGCAATCTCCGCAGGGGAGCAAAAACCTGCCGTCTAATGCAAATGGATGGGGCATCCTGGAGAGGCAATCTCCGCAACAAAGCGTTTCTGCCCGTACAGGGAGATCGCCGCGTCCTTCACTTCGTTCAGTCCTCGCGATGACAAGATGGGGGTTGCTGTTTTGGCATGTTGGGCGTGCAGTAGGGCACCCCGACCCGAACAGCCATCTGAACCATTAACGAATCGTTTCTGCATTTTACCCCTCTTGTCATTGCGAGGAGCCGAAGGCGACGTGGCAATCTCCGCAACCGAGCGTTCTTGCTCGTACATGGAGATCGCACCAGTGGCATGACCTTCGGCCCCATCGTAGATATGACCTTCGGCCCACGCGTCATTCGCATACGCTCATTCCTCGCAATGACAAGCTGGGGTTTGTAGTTGTCGATGTGTTGGGCGTGCAGTTGCGCAAACTGGTCTGAACGACCACCTGAACCATTGACGCGTGACTCTTCATCCTACCATTCGTGTCATTACGAGGAGGCGAAGGCGAGGGCCGTGAGGTCATGCCTGTGGTGCGTGGCAATCTCCGCAACCGAGCGTTCTTGCTCGTACATGGAGATCGCACCAGTGGCATGACCTTCGGCCCCATCGTAGATATGACCTTCGGCCCCCGCGTCGCTCGCATGCGCTCACTCCTCGCGATGACAAGGAGTGTACTGCTTTTTTGTGCGTTGGGCGTGCAGTTGGTCGAATTCATCGGAACAGCCATCTGAACCATTCACGTATCGTTTCTGCATTGTACCCCTCTTGTCATTGCGAGGAGCGGAGCGACGTGGCAATCTCCGCAATGAGGCATTTACCTCTGTACATGGAGATCGCACCAGTGGCATGACCTTCGGCCCCATCGTAGATATGACCTTCGGCCCCCACGTCCCTCACGCTGTTCGGTCCTCGTGATGACAAGGAGGGGATTGCTTCGTTGTGCGTGGAGCGTGCAGATGGGCGAACAAACCCGAACGACCATCTGAATCATCAACGTAGCGTTCCTGCATCTGCGCCGGCCCGTTGGTGAACGTGTCGTTACGGCGGGTGGTGGCGCGGGGCGTGCGTGTTGCAAGTGGCCCGCGCGCATCCTACCCTGTCTAGTCCGCATCCGTTTGTTTCGTGCAGCCCACCCCCGCGACTGTGTGTCCCCCTTCGGGCAATCCCGATACGGCCTCCGAGGCGTTGCCGCCCACTCTCGACGCGCGGGCCGCGGCCGATCCCACGACGACGCAAGACCGTGCGCACGCGCTGTGGACCGACGCCTTCGGCGCGTGGCCCGCGGCGGGGCGTACGGGCACGGCACCGGGCGCGCTGGGCATCCAGGCCACCCACGCCCACTACACCGACGGGTTCGCCCTGCTCCTGCCCATGCACCAGCACCTGAGCGTAGCCGTGGCGCCGGCAGACGGTGACACCGAGGTCGCATTTGCAAACGACACCGCACCGCACGCCTCGGGGGACCCGCGCTGGCACCGGCTCACCCGCGCCCTCGCCGCCCGCTACACCGATCAGCCGCACCGCATCGCCGTGGCCAGTGCGGTGCCGGGGTGCTGCCCCGATGCCTACTGGGCGGCGCTGGCCATGGCGTTGCATGAGGCGCTCGCCGACGCGCCGCTGACGCCCGACGGGCTGGCGGCCGCTGCAGACTGCATTGCCGAAGCGACCGCGCGTCCGTACAGCACCGCGCCGCTGTGGGCGGCGCACGCCGCGGCCCGCCCGTTTACCCTCGTAGACACGGCCACCAACGAGTACCTCCCGGTGCCCACGCCGCTGCGCGACCGCATGATGTGGGTGCTGGTGGATCTGCACACGGGCCCGCCCCTTGCCGCGTCGGCCGAGCGCGCCCGTCAGGAGACGGCGCAGCGTGCCCTCCAGCGGATCCGTGACGGGGGCTTTCCGCAAGTGCGTACCTACCGCGACATCGACTACCGGGCCCTCGACGAGGTGCTCAACTGCGTGACGGAAGCGCAGCGTCCGCTCGTCCAATATCTGGTGACCGAAAACCATCGCGTGCAGAAACAGGTGGCCGCCCTGCGCCGCGACGACGGACAAATGGTGGGGGCGCTCCTGCTCATGCAGCACGCCAGTCGGCGCGACCGGTGGCAGGCCGCACCCCCCGCGGCCAATGCGCTGGTGGCCGCCGTGGAAGACCTCACGCTGGATGGCATCTACGGCGCAAGCCTCATCGACCGCGGCGGCGCGGTGCTCCTGGTGGGGCGGCAGCACGCCTTTGCCGAGCTGCGCTCGCGCCTCGGCCGCGCCCTCTCCGGTCCGTTTCGTATCTTTTACCCGTAGGCCCACGCCATGTCCACCCCCAACCGTGCCGACATCAACGCCCGCATCGCCCACGATACGGCGTTCCTCGACGATCTGCTGGAGGAGGTGCAGCGCGTGGTGGTGGGGCAGGAAACGATGATCGAGCGGCTGCTCATCGGATTGCTCACCGGCGGCCACGTGCTGTTGGAGGGGGTGCCGGGCCTGGCCAAAACACTTACCGTGCGCGCGCTTGCCGGAAGCATTGGCACGTCGTTTCAGCGGATCCAGTTTACCCCCGACCTGCTGCCGGCCGACCTGTTGGGCACGCTGGTGTACAACCAGCAGAAGGGCGCGTTTTCGATCAAGAAAGGACCCATCTTTGCAAACATCATCCTGGCCGATGAGATCAACCGCTCGCCCGCTAAGGTGCAGAGCGCGCTCTTGCAGAGCATGCAGGAGCGTGAGGTGACGATCGGCGAGCGCACGTTTGCCCTGGAGGAGCCGTTTTTGGTACTGGCTACGCAAAATCCCATCGAGCAGGAGGGCACCTACCCGCTGCCCGAGGCGCAGGTGGACCGCTTCATGCTGAAGGTGCACGTGCCGTATCCCACGCGGACCGACGAGCTGGAGATCATGCGGCGCATGGCGCAGACGCAGCCCGCGCCCACCGTACAGCCCGTCGCGACGCCCGCGCAAGTCCTGAACGCCCGGGCCGTGCTCGACGCGCTCTACATGGATGCGCGGGTAGAGGCGTACATCGTAGACCTGGTGATGACGACGCGCGCCCCGGCCGCCGAGGGGCTCGACGATCTGGCCTCTCTCATCGCATACGGCGCCTCGCCCCGTGCCAGCATCAACCTGAACCTGGCCGCCCGCGCGCATGCCCTGTTGCGGCGGCGCGCCTACGTTACCCCCGAAGACGTGCGGGCCCTGGCGGCCAACGTGTTGCAGCACCGCCTCGTGCGCACATACGAAGCCGAGGCCGAAGGCATCGAGCCCGCCGCGTTGGTGCAGCGCGTGCTCGACGCGGTGGAGGTGCCGTAGCCCGCACCGCATCCGCTCGCCAGCCGCTCACGCCCGTCCACGCCCCGTTATGTCCGACGCGTCCAACTTCCAAAAATCGTCCATCACGGTCGCCTTCATGGCCGACCAGTTGCGGGAGGCGGTGGGGGTGCCGCTCGACAAGCACAACGCCGTCGATGACAGCGCGCGCCCCGTGACGGAGAGCAACCTGCACCGCCCGGGCCTGGCGCTTGCCGGGTACGTGGAGCTGTTTACGCATCAGCGCGTGCAGGTGCTGGGCAACACCGAGCATCGCTACCTGCGGCACCTAGGGCCCGACGCACGCGCCGAGGCGTTTGGCCACCTGATGCAGTTCGACCTCCCGTGCATCATCTGCACCGACGGCAATGCGCTGCCCGCCCCGCAGCTGCAGCAGGCCACCGAGCACGGCATTCCGGTGTACGGCACGGCGTGGCCCACGGTGCGGCTCATGGAGGCCCTGCGCACGCTCCTCAACGATCAGTTTGCGCCGCAGCGCGTGGTGCACGGCTCGCTCGTTGACGTGTACGGCATCGGGCTGCTCCTGATGGGCAAGCCCGGCATCGGAAAGAGCGAGGTGGCGCTCGACCTGGTAGAGCGCGGGCACCGGCTGGTGGCCGACGACGTGGTAGTGGCCACCCGCCAGGAGGCCGGCGTGCTCATGGGCTCTGGCACCGACCTCGTGCAGCACTTTATGGAAGTGCGCGGGCTGGGGCTGGTGGACGTGCGCGCCATGTTTGGCATCCGCGCCATCCGCTTCCAAAAGCGGATCGAGGTGGTGGTCGACATGCAGCTGTGGGACGAGGACAAGGAGTACACGCGCCTCCACATGGTCGAGGACACCCACGATATTTTGGATGTGGCCCTGCCAACCGTGCAAGTGCCCATCACGCCCGGGAAAAATATTACCGTCATCTGCGAAGTAATTGCCATGAACTACCTGCTGCGCCACTACGGCTACGACGCCGCCGAGGTGTTTACCGAGCGCCTACGGGCCCGTATTCGAGGCGAAAGCCCGTCTGTGCCGCGCCGGGGCATCGAATACTTTGAAGGAGATTATGAATAAGCGATGGGCAATGGCGCACGGCGCGCTTATTGTCCATTGCAACGATGTGCGATGCGTGGACCCGCCCATGCACATGGCCCTTGGGCTGATGTAACCGATGGGGTATGTACGGCTTCTTTACTGAAAGACGGCTCGAAAGAGTTGACGTCCAGCCTTCCGCCCACTATATTGGAATGCTTTTGAATCCGCCCGCTAGGCGCTGTCGTCTGGGAGCGGCCGCGCTGCAGGGCCCCTAGAGACGAAAATGGCTTGCCTTCCTCCCCCATGTAAGCCTGCCTCGTGCAGATTACTGGATTTGACCCCCACCTATTTCCATGGACGCAGACGTTCGTTACCGCTACGATGAGGACCAGTGCGCCTTTGTTGAAGTAACGCCGAGCCGTCGCCGGTACGTGGTGTACGGCGCCATCATCTGTACCGTAGCGCTGGTGCTTGCGTGCGGGTTTGCCTGGAGCATGGACGCGCAGCTGATTGAAACGCCGGAGGAGCAAGCGCTGGCGGCCGAGAATAGGGCCTTGCGCGAAAAACTGCAGGCGGCCACGCAGCAGATGACGACGCTTACGTCGAAGCTGGAGACGTTTGCGCAGCGCGACCAAAGGTTGTATCGTACGCTGCTGCAAATGGAGCCTATTTCGGCCGATGTGCGCAAGGTGGGCGTGGGCGGGAGCGATCCGTACGCGCAGTACGACCGGTTTAGCGAGAGCACCGCAGCGCTGCTTCGCACAACCTCCCGCACGCTCGACAAGCTAGAGCGGAAGTCCAGCCTGCAGAGCGCCAGCTACCGCGAGCTCATCGACTATACGAAGCGCCACGAGAAGGCCATGCGGCAGCTGCCGGTGCTGCGCCCCACCGACGGGCCGATCGTGTCGGGCTACGGCATGCGGCATCATCCCATCCTGAAGGTGCGTACGATGCATGAAGGCCTCGACTTCGTAGTGCGCACCGGTACGCCGGTGGTGGCGCCGGGCGATGGCGTGGTGCGCCGAGCGCGCTACAGTTCGTCGTACGGGAACTACGTCGACATCTACCACCGGGCGGCCGGCTACGTCACCCGGTACGCGCACCTCTCGGAGTTTGCCGATGGCATCCGCCGCGGTGCCCGCGTAGAGCGCGGCCAGGTCATTGCCTACAGCGGCAACACGGGCCGCTCCACGGGGCCGCACCTGCACTACGAAGTGCGCACGCTGAACGGGCGAACGCTCGATCCCATCCGCTTCGTCATGCCCGACATGTCGCCGCAGAAGTATCAGGAGCTCAAGCAGCGCACCAAGGCCTACCAGCAGATGCACGACGGTCCGTCGATGGAGACGACCGGCGCGCCGCGCACCGAATCCATCAACCGGCCCACCGGATAACGCGAGCGGCGAGTCGTAGGATGATGTACCCCCTTCGTCTATTGCATCAGAAAGCGGCCGCCGGTGCCGCTTTTTTTATGTGCGTGCTGCTGATGGCGGGCGTGCGGCCCGCGGGGGCGCAGCCGGTTGGGGCGCAAGCCGGCGCAATGCCCGACAGCACGCGGCCCGTCATCCAATCGGTCGAGATACAGGGCAACACGTTCTTCGACGACGCCAAACTGAAGCAGTACGTGCGTGCTGCCCCCAACCGGCGCATCCTGGGCATCCCCGGATTTACGTGGTGGCGCTGGATGTACCAGCTGGGCGCCGCCGGCACGCTCGGCAAGCGCATCAGCCGGGCGCTGCGCGAGGGCGGGGAGCCGCCGGCGTACGTCGACCGCTCGGTGCTGCAGGACGATGTGGAGCGGTTGCGCATCTTCTATCAGAATGCGGGTTTTCGGGATGCTCGGGTGTCGGTGCAGGTGCGGCCCACCGACGAGGACGATCGCGTGCGGGTCGTCTTTCGCGTGGCGCCGGGACGGCCCACCTACATCCGCACGATCACCTACAAAGGGCTGGGCGCGCTCACGCCGGCGCAGGCGCGTACGTTGTTGGAGGAGACGCCTCTGCCCGGCACGCCCGTGCCCAAGACGCCGGCGCTCGACCTGCGGCTTCGGTCGCAGCGCTACATGCAGCTGATGCTGTTGCAGGAGCGCCGCCGCCTGCTCGATTTTCTGCGCAACCGAGGGTTTGCCGCCATCACGCGCGACTCGGTGCAGGCGATCGTCTACCGCCCGGTGCCCGACAGCTTCGACGTTTCGCTGCGGGTGCGCCCCGGGGCGCGCTACCGGTTTGGGCCGGTGCATGTGCAGGTGGAGGGGCCCGAGGCCAACGGACGCATCCGGCGCGATACGCTGCGCGCCATCGACGGGCAGGCCCTGCCGTTTCCGGTCACCATCGAGTGGCGCGGCGAGACGCATCTGCAGCCCACGGCCATCGCGCGGGCCTTGCAGTTTCGCCCCGGCGCCCTCTACCGGCAGTCGGCCGTGCAAGCCACCAAGCGTCGCCTCGAAAGCATTGGCGTGTTCTCGTTCACCAACTTCACGCCGCAGTTTGACGCCGCTGTGGCCCCCGACAGCGCGACGCTCCCGGCGTTGCCCCTGCGCATCGACGCGCGCACGCTGGCACGGCATCAGCTGCGGGCCGAAATGTTTGCCCTGCAGCGCGAAACGGTCACCGACATTGAGAACGAGCTGGGCATTGGGCTGGGCGTAACCTACGAAAACCTGAACGCCCTGGGCGCCGGTGAGGCATTTCAGGTTGGCACCTCGGCCTCTATTGGGACGAGCGTCGAGTCGATCACGCGGCTGACCTCGGCGCAGCTCGAAGTGAACAGCTCCCTCACGCTGCCCTACCTCGTGCGTCCGTTTGGGGCGCTCGACAGCCTGTTCGCCCTGCAGACGGCGCGGACGCGCATTGCGCTGGGCTTCCTGCGCGCGCGGCGCGACGAGTTTCGGCTGCGCATTCGGGCACGGGCCAACGCGCGCCTCAGCTTAGAACTTAACCACAGTGCCACGCGCCAATCGTTCATCGATGTGGTCGACCTAAGCCTGAGCAATCCGGATACGCTGCGCGGGTTTGAGCGGACGTTCCTGCGCCGCGTCATTGGAACGGGCGACAGCGTGGCGGTTCTCGATCCGGTGCAGCGCCGGCAAATCATTGAGGATTACACCCAGCCGCAGATCAATAGCGCGCTGCGGTATACGCTGCGGTCCACCACCACCGACCTGCTTCGGCGCAGCAGCGGCCACATCTACGAGGGCACGGCCGAGGTGGGCAACCTGCTGCCGATGGCACTGGATCGTTTTCTGTTTACACCGGGGCGCGTTGAGTACAGCCTGCCGGGGCGCCGCCTAGCCCCCACCGATTACCCGGCGACGCGGCTCGCGTCGCTCGACACCACCGCAGCGCGCCCCCTCTCAGGCAATCAACTGATCTACCGGCCGTACGTGCGCTTCACCGCCGATGTGCGCCGCTACCTGCCGCTGTCCAGCGAAACCGTCTTGGCGCTTAAGGGCATCGCGGGCTGGGCCCATCCCATTGCCGGACCCGACGTGGTGCCGTTCGACCGGCGCTTCTTTAGCGGCGGCGCCACGAGCGTGCGCGGGTGGCGGCTGCACGAGCTGGGGCCGGGCGGCGCCAACCTGTTTCAGTCGTCTACCGGCGGCGGCAACGCCAACGTGCTGGGTGGCGACATCAAGCTGGAGGCGAGCGTGGAGCTGCGCACCGAGGTTTTCCAAAACTTCCTGACCTCTCGCTGGCTGGGCGTGGCCTTCGTGGATGCCGGCAACGTGTGGTTTGGCCCGCGCAACCCGGGCCTTCGCACGGCGGAGGGTGGACGGGCCGAGGGGCGCTTTCAGGTGCCCTCGTTCCTTACCGAAGTGGGCGTCGGGGGCGGCATCGGGGTTCGGCTGGCGTGGGAATACCTGATCGCGCGGTTCGACCTTGCCTACCGCCTGCACGATCCGTCGCAACGCAACAACGACGTGTTTGGCCGGGGGCTGGAGCGTCCCCTCCTCCACTTTGGCATCGGCCACACGTTTTGATCCTTCGCGGCGCGCGCCCTATCCTGTAGCGTGTCCTGTTTCCCAACCGCTTGCGTTTATGCCCTCCCTTGTAGGCCGGCTGCGTCGCCTGTACCGCCGCCTCACCGCTTCGTCATCCACCAACGAGTGGCAGCCCATCATGGATGCGCTGCACGCGGTGGGGCCTTTTCACGACTGTAGCCTGCGCACGCTTCGCCATGTGGCGCAGATGGGCCACCCGCGGCGGTACCGGCGCGGCGAGGCGCTCTACTACGAGGGCGATCCGGGCCTGGGCCTCTACGTGGTGCAAGAGGGCCGGGTGCGGCTCAGCGCCGAAGATGAACCCGGCCACGTGCAGGAGCTTGCGCAGGTGGGCCCCGCTACGCTGCTGGGCGGCGCGTCCCTCGTGGGCGACTTCCGCCGGATGGAAACGGCCGAGGCCGTGACGGAGGCCGTCGTCTTTGGCTTCTTTAAGCCCGACCTGAAGGGACTGATGCGGCGCCACCCCACCGCGGCGGCCGAGTTTTTGCGCGCCCTGGCGGCCTGGGGGACGGCGCAGCATGTGGCCCTCGTCGAGCAGTTTGCCGCCCAGGAGGGCGCGGGCGCCGCGCTGCGGGTCTACATCGACGCGATGCAGCGCGCCAGCACATCCAACGAGTAGAAGCGGGGTGGCAAGTCCTTGGGGCGGTGCGCGCGGCCGGTGCGCGCAGATTCCGGGCAATCTTGCCCTATTTTCACCGGGCGCGGCGCGCGGCGCGTTGCATCGCAGGCCGCGCATGGGTACGTTTGAGGCTGTCCATCCCTCTTCTTGTCGACTTTTTGACTCCCGATGAGCGACCTCTTTGACACGATCGTTTCGCTGTGCAAGCAGCGCGGCTTCATCTTTCAGTCGTCCGAGATTTACGGCGGCCTGGGCGCTACGTACGACTACGGTCCGCTGGGGGTGGAGCTGAAGCGCAACGTGAAAGAGCGCTGGTGGGCGCACATGGTGCACGGCCACGACGACATTGTGGGCCTCGATGCGGCCATTCTCATGCACCCCAAGACGTGGGACGCTTCGGGGCATACCGAGGCCTTCAACGATCCGCTCATCGACGACAAGGCCAGCGGCAACCGCTACCGCGCCGATGAGCTCATCGAGGATTACATCCGTGGGCTGCGTACGGCGGGCGAGGCCGCACAGGCCGATGCCGTGCACGAGCGGCTGGTGGCTGCGCTGAACGCGGGCGACGACATGCCCGAGGCGCTGCACGCCATCATCATGGACGAAGAGATTCATGCGCCCGACTCCGGCGCGTTCGACTGGACGGAGGTGCGCCAGTTTAACCTCATGTTTGACACCCACATGGGGCCGCTAAAAGATGAGGGCTCGCGCCTTTTCCTGCGCCCCGAGACTGCGCAGGGCATCTTCGTCAACTTCCACAACGTGCGCGAGCCGGCGCGGCAGCACGTGCCCTTTGGCATTGCGCAAATTGGCAAAGCCTTTCGAAATGAGATCGTCGCGCGTCAGTTCGTCTTCCGGATGCGCGAGTTTGAGCAGATGGAGATGCAGTACTTTGTGAAGCCCGGCACGCAGGGCGAGGCGTTTGAGGCGTGGAAGGACAAGCGCATGGCCTGGCATCAGGCGCTGGGCATCAGTCCCGCGAAGCTGCGATTTCACGAACACGAACAGCTCTCGCACTACGCCGACGCGGCAGTCGACATCCAGTACGAGTTCCCGATGGGATGGAAGGAGCTGGAGGGCGTCCACAGCCGCACCGACTATGACCTGAAGCGCCATCAGGAGTACTCGGGCAAGAAAATGACGTACTACGATCCGTTCGAGCAGGAGCGCTACATTCCCTACGTCGTGGAAACGTCCGTGGGCCTCGACCGCACCATCCTGATGCTGCTTACCGATGCGTACTACGAGGAGGAGGTGCGCGGCGATACGCGCTCGGTGTTGCAGCTGCACCCCGAGCTAGCGCCCATCCGCGCGGCGGTCTTTCCCCTGTCCAAAAAGAAGGAACTGCCCGATATTGCGCACCGCATCACCGATGATCTGCAGGCGCACTTTAACGTGATGTATGACGAGCGGGGCTCGATGGGCAAGCGCTACCGCCGCATGGACGAGGCCGGTACGCCGTTCTGCGTGACGGTCGACTTTGACACGCTCGACGATCAGCAGGTGACGGTGCGCGACCGCGACAGCATGACGCAAGACCGCATCGCCATCGACCGCGTGGCTGCGTACATCAAGGAGAAGAGCAGCGGGTGGACGCCTTCACATGCGTAGGGCGCGCCATGGCAGGCGGCACAGCGACTTGTAACGAAGTGCTTCACTTCGGCCCTCAACGGGAAAATCCGGCGCATGCGTAGGTTGTACCCTGATGCGTACGCCGTATTCCATAACCGCCGGTTGCATGCCCGCCCCAACGCTCGTCTGGTTTCGTCACGACCTTCGCCTTGCCGATCATGCCGCCCTTCATGCGGCGGCCGACGACGGCCCGGTGGTGCCGGTGTTTGTGTGGAATCCAGACGCGGAGGGCACCGCTGCGCCGGGCGGCGCGGCCCGCTGGTGGCTGCATCATGCCCTTGCGGCGCTCGATGCCTCGCTGCGTGATCGTGGCGGCGCGCTCGTGCTGCGCCAGGGCGATGCAGCAACGGCCCTTACCGACGCGGCCCGCGCGGTGGGCGCCACGCGCGTGGTGTGGAACCGCCGCTACGCCCCGCCGCTCGCGGCGCAGGCCAACCGCGTGGCCGATGCCCTGCGCGACGAGGGACTAACCGTTGACCACCACTTCACCGGACGCCTGATGCACGATCCCGAGGGCGTCGAAACCACCAGCGGCGGGCCCTACCACGTCTACACGCCGTTCTGGAAGAAGGTGACGGGCCACGACCTGCTCGACACGCGGCCCCCGCTGGACGCCCCGGCGCTCGCCTTCCCCGACGCCCTTCCGGCTTCGGAGCCGCTTGAGGCACTGCAGCTGCTCCCCGAGGCCCGCGATGGCGTCGACTGGGCCGGCGGCCTCCGCGAGGCCTGGACGCCCGGCGAAGACGCGGCCCACGAGCGGTTGCAGGAAACGCTGGATCGCATCGTGGCCGACTACGAAACGATGCGCAACCGCCCCGACAAAGACGGCACCTCGCGCCTCTCCCCACACCTGCACCACGGCGCGCTGAGTCCGCGGCAGGTGTGGCACGCGGTGACCGCCTGGGCAGAAACGCACGACGCACGCGCGGCCGCCGAGCCGTTTCTGCAAGAGCTGGTGTGGCGCGAGTTCTCGTACCACTGGCTCTACCACTACCCCAACACGCCCACCGAAACGTACCGCGACAAGTTCAAGGATTTTGCGTGGGTCGACGATGCCGACGCGCTCACGCGTTGGCAGAACGGCCGCACCGGCTTTCCCATCGTGGATGCGGGCATGCGCCAGTTGTACGAAACCGGCTGGATGCACAACCGCGTGCGCATGATCGTGGCCTCGTTCCTTACCAAAGATCTGCTGATTCACTGGCGGCACGGCGCCCGGTGGTTTTGGGACACGCTGGTGGATGGGGACTTGGCAAGCAACACCATGGGCTGGCAATGGTCGGCCGGGAGCGGCGTCGATGCGCAGCCGTTCTTTCGCATCTTCAACCCCGTGTCGCAAAGCGAGCGCTACGATCCCAATGGCGACTACATCCGCCGCTTCGTGCCCGAGCTGTCGGATGTGCCCACCGAGCACCTGCATGCCCCGTGGGAGGCGCCGTCCGATGTGCTGACCAATGCGGGCGTAACGCTGGGCGACACGTACCCCGATCCGATGGTGGATCACAGCGTGGCCCGCGAGAACGCCCTCGACGCGTACGACGACATCCGATAATGCACCCCCTGGCCTATGCCTTCGCTTACCTTCCGATCTTCGCTCGATGCCCCGGCCGACGCGGTATTCAACTGGCACGCCCGCCCCGGCGCCTTCCAGCGGCTCACGCCCCCTTGGGCGCCCGTACGGCTGGAGTCGTTGGAGGGCATTCGCGACGGCGACCGTGCCGTAATTCGCCTGGGCCCCGGCAAGCTGAGTCTGAAGTGGGTGGCGGAGCATTTTGGATACGAGGAGGGCCGGCAGTTTTGCGATGCGCAGGTGGAGGGGCCGTTTCGGTCGTGGGAGCACACCCACCGCATGACCCCGGACGGGCCCGAGCGCTGCACGCTCATCGATCACATCGACTACGAGTTGCCGCTGGGCGACATAGGCAGCGCCCTGAATGAGCACTTTGGCGCGCCCGAGCTGAAACGGCAGTTTGCGTACCGCCACCGCATAACGGCGCGCGACCTGGCGCTGCACCGGCGCTACAACCCCGAAGGCCGCGCGCTCTCCATCGCCGTAAGCGGCACAAGCGGCCTGGTGGGCACGCAGCTCGTGGCGTTTTTGCGCAGCGGCGGGCACACGGTGCACCCGCTGGTGCGGCACGCGCCCGCCGGGCCCGGCGAGATTCTGTGGGACCCCGCGGCCGGCGCGGTGGAGGCCGAGAAGCTCAACGGCGTGGATGCGGTGATTCACCTGGCCGGCGAAAACGTATTTGCGCTGCGGTGGACCGAAGACAAAAAGCGCCGCATCTACAACAGCCGGGCACAGGGCACGCGCCTGCTCGCGGAAGCCATTGCCGGGTGCGACGATCCGCCGCGCGTGCTGCTCTCCTCCTCGGCCATCGGCTACTACGGCGATCACGGCGCCGAGCCCATCACCGAGGAGACCCCGCCCCGCGATGCAGGATTTCTGGGCGAGGTGTGCGCTGCCTGGGAGGCCGCCACGCAGCCCGCCGCCGACGCCGGCGTGCGCACAGCGCAGCTACGCACCGGCGTGGTGCTATCGCCCGCGGGTGGGGCCTTGCAACTGATGCTTCCGGCCTTTCAGATCGGCCTCGGCGGCCGCATTGGGCCGCGCGACATGTACTTCTCCTGGATCACGCTCGATGACGTCATCGGCGGGTTCTACCATGCGCTGATGCGCGAGACGGTGCACGGGCCGGTCAACCTGACGGCGCCGCAGCCCGTGCGCATGCAAACCTATGCCGAGACGCTCGCGGGCGTGCTGGGCCGTCCGGCGCTCCTGAATGTGCCCGCGTTCGCGGTGCGGGCGGCGTTTGGAGAAATGGCCGACGAGTTCTTGTTGCAAAGCGCACGTGTGCTGCCCGAAAAGCTAGAAACAACCGGCTACGACTTTGGCTACGCAGGGTTGCGGGATGCGCTCCAGCACGTCCTGGGGCGCACCTTACGGCCGCACGCGCCGGCTTCTGCGGCTGCGTAGCGCCGCGCGCGCCGATCGCATGACATGAACAAGCAGCACCCCTTCATGGAAGGCCAAATTCCCCAGTGGGGATGGTACGTGTTTAGCGCTGCCGTCTTCGTTCTTTTTCTCATCGACATGTGGTCGCATCGCCACACGCACGGCGAGGGGCCCGAGGCGCGCCGCAACGCCATCTGGTGGAGCGTCATTTGGGTGAGCGCCGGGTTGGGCTTTGGCTTCTTCATTTGGGAGATGTTCAGCCACCAGGCGGCGCAGGAGTACCTGGCAGCGTACCTGATTGAGAAGAGCCTGAGCCTCGACAACCTGTTCGTCTTCCTCATCATCTTCAAGACGCTGGGCATCCCCAAAAAGCGGCAGCACCGCGTGCTCTTTTGGGGCATCTTTGGCGCGCTCGTCTTCCGCGGGCTGTTTATTTACCTCGGCGCGGCGGCCCTTCGCGAGTTTACCTGGATCTCGTACGTCTTCGGCGTCATATTGCTCTTTGCCGCGTGGCACACCTTCCGCGAGGATCCTTCAGAAAAAGAGGGCAGCGGATTGGCCGAGTGGCTGGAGACGCATCTACCGGTCACCAGTACGCTCCACGGGAAGAAGTTTTGGGTTGTGGAAAATGGCGCGCGCGTGCTGACGCCCCTGGCCGTGGCCCTCGTGGCCATCGAACTGAGCGACATCATGTTCGCCATCGACTCGGTGCCCGCGGCCCTTGCCATGACCAAGAATGTCTTCATCGTGTACAGCTCCAACGTGTTTGCCATCTTGGGCCTGCGCGCGCTGTATCTGGTGCTTGCCCACACCATCGCCGAGCTAAAGTACCTCCACTACGGGCTGGCCGCTGTGCTGGGCTTTGCCGGCATCAAAATCATCTTGAGCACGTCCAACACGCACTTTCCGCCGATGCTATCGGTGGGCATCATCGCGGTGTGCATTGGCGCCTCGGTGGTGGCAAGCCTGTGGGCGCGTGATGATGCGCCGCCTCCGGAGGAGCTCCTGCCAGAGGAAGAACGTGAACCTGTCAACACATAATCGCATCTGATATGGCTTCTTCGGTTGATGTTTTGGTCATTGGCGCCGGACTGGCCGGGCTGACGTGTGCCCGGCACGTGCACCAACAGGGCGCTACGGTGGAGGTCATTGAGGCGCGTGATGCGGTGGGCGGCCGCATGCGCACCGATGTGGTGGACGGCTTTCGGCTCGACCGCGGCTTTCAGGTGATGCTGACGGCCTATCCCGAGGCGCGCCGCGAGCTGGATTACGAGGCGCTCAACTTCCAGTCGTTTTACGACGGCGCGCTGGTGCGCACGCAGGGCCGCCTCCATCGCATCGCGGATCCCTTCCGGCAGCCGTGGGACGTGCCGCGTACGTTTTTTGCGCCCGTGGGTACGCTCACCGACAAATTGCGCGTGGCCCGCTTGCGGCAGGCCCTGGTGAACACGCCGGTGGGCCACCTGATGGCGCGTGAGGAATGCTCGACCGAGGAGGCGTTGCGCTCGCGCTGGGGGTTTTCGTCGCTCATGATCGAGCGGTTCTTCCGTCCGTTTTACGGCGGCATCTTCTTCGATCGCTCCCTGGCGACGTCCAGCCGGATGTTCGAGTTCTTGTTCAAGATGTTTGCCGAAGGCGCAGCCGCCGTGCCGGCAGAGGGCATGCAGGCCATCCCGGAACAAATCGCCGCGTCGTTGCCGGCCGATGCCGTGCGTTTGAACACACGCGCGACGGGCGTGCAAGGCCAAACGGTAACGCTGGCCTCGGGCGAGACGCGCACCGCCGAAGCTGTGGTGGTGGCCACGGACGCCCCGGCGGCCCAACAGCTCATTGGGGGCGTCGAGCGGGTAGATGGGCGCTCGACCCTGTGCTTCTACTACGCCGCCCACAAGCCGCCGGTCGACGAGCCGATTTTGGTGCTTAACGGCGACGGCACCGGCCTCATCAACAACATCGCGGTGATGTCGGAAGTGGCGCCGTCGTACAGCCCCGACGACCGCGCGCTGCTCTCGGTGGTCGTGGTAAACCCGCCGGACGAAGACGCTGCGGTGCTGGAGCGCGAGGTGCGACAGCAACTCATCGACTGGTTCGGTCTGCAAGCCGGCGGGTGGACGCACCTGCGCAGCTACCACATTCCGTACGCGCTGCCCGATCAGCGGCCGCCGGGTGTTGCATCGCCGGAGCGCTCGCCCCGCCGCCGCAAGGGCCTGTACTGCTGCGGCGATCACCTGCGCACCGGATCAATCAACGGGGCCATTGCGGCAGGCCGGGCGGCGGCGCACGCCGTCGTGGCCGATCAACGCGCCATTGCAGCATAAGCTTGTTTGTACCGATGGAGACGATCTACCTGGATTACAACGCCACCACGCCGGTCGACCCGCGCGTGATGGCACGCATGCAGCCGTACTTTACTGAGCACTTTGGCAATGCCTCTAGCGGGCACACCATGGGCTGGCGCGCGTCGGAGGCGGTTACGATGGCCCGCGAGCAGGTGGGCGCGCTCATGGGCGCGCCGCCGGATACGCTCACCTTTACCAGCGGGGCTACAGAGGCGCTAAACCATGCCCTGAAGGGCGTGATGCGTGCCTACCGCACGAAAGGCCGGCATCTTGTGACCGTAGCCACGGAGCATAAGGCCGTGCTGGATACCTGCAAGACGCTGGCGCGAGAGGGCGTTGAGGTGACGACGCTCCCGGTGGCCCGCGACGGACGGCTCGACCCGTCTGTTTTTGCGGATGCGCTGCGCGACGACACGGTGCTCGCGGTGGTGATGTGGGCAAACAACGAGACGGGCGTGCTGCAGGATATTCCGGCCCTCGCGGCGGCCGCGCATGACCGCGGCGTGCTGTTTTGCACCGACGCCACGCAGGCCCTGGGCAAGGTGCCGGTGGATGTAGACGCGGTGGATCTGCTGGCGGGCTCGGCACACAAGCTGTACGGCCCGAAGGGCGTGGGCGTGCTGTACGCGCAGCCACGCCTCCGCTTTCCGGCGCTCATCGATGGCGGCGGGCAGCAGGACGGGCACCGGGGCGGTACGCTCAACACGCCGGGCATCGTGGGGTTTGGGGCGGCGGCCGCGCTGGCCCGCGAGGCGCTCGACGAAGAGGCCCAGCGCCTGAAGGCTCTGCGCGACCGATTGGGCGCGGCCCTCGTCGAGGCGCTTCCCGGCGCGTTCATCAACGGCGCCGATGCGCCACGGCTGCCTAACACCGTTAGCTGCACGGTGCCGGGGCTGCGTGCCGATCAGATCGTGCGCGAGCTGCGCGGCGTGGCGTGCGCCACCGGCAGCGCCTGCTCGACGGCCGATCCCCGGCCCAGCCACGTGCTTACGGCCATGGGCCATGCCCCCGATGAAGCGCGGGCGACGGTTCGGTTGAGCCTCGGCCGCCCCACGACGGCAGACGCCATCGACCGCGCCATCGACTACCTGACCGAGCGCCTCCGCGCTGCGGCGTCCGCGCCTGCGACGTAGCCAGTCCCCGGTCCTGTCTGTCGCGTACCATCCCTAAAAAGCGCCGCCCGGCCATGTAGTGGCGGGGCGGCGCAGGCGTGTTCATTGAAGCGCAGCGCACCGTTCGCGTGCGCCGCCGCTCCGGGAGCACTTAAAGCAGCCCGGTATTGCGGAGAAGCTCAAGCGTGGCGTCGAGGTCGCTCAGCTTCTGGAAGTCGAACGTAGGGCTCAGCTCCAGGGCCTGGTCGACCGGCGTCATGTAGGCCGGCACCTGTACGCCAGACACCACGGGGTACTCATTCACAGACGTCGCGGCGAAGCGCTGGGCCTGCTCCGAGAGCAGAAAGCGGAGGAAGTCGGCAGCGGCAGCCGGCTGGTCGCTCGTTTGCAGCCGGGCCGCACCGGTTACAAGCGCGAGGTTGCCCACGTCGCCCGCGGCAAAGTGGTACGTACCGACCGGGGCGTTGGGGCGCGTGGTTTCTTCGGCCTCATGGCCTTCGCCTTCCTCGTGCCCTTCGTACTCGCCTTCGCCACCGCCGTGCTTAAGGCGCAGCACGTAGTAGTGGTTGGTGAGCGCGATGTCGATCTCGCCCGCCGCCAGCGCCTTAATCATGGGCGTGTTGGAGGTGTAGGCCTTCGGGTTGAGGTCTTGCATGGCGTTGAGCCACGTGCGCGTCGTGTCGGCGCCGTGCATCACGCGCATCGCCGTTACGAAGTCCTGGAAGCTGGAGTAGGCGGGGGTCCAGCCCACGCGGCCCTCAAACTGCGTGAGCGACGGGAGGTCGAGCACCGACGCCGGCAGGTTCTCGGGAGTAACCGTATCGGAGTTGTACGCCAGCACGCGGAAGCGGGTGGTAACGGGCAGCCACTGACCGCTGGAGGGCACAAACCGCGCCGGACGATTCAGCAGCGAGTCGGGCAGCTGCGTGAGGAGGGTGCTGGTTTGGGCCTGCGTGAGGGCGCCGGTGGTGTTCGCCCAAAAAACATCGGCCGGACTCTGGCTTCCCTCTTCGTTGAGGGCGGCCAAAAGCTGCGCGTCCGAGCCGTACTTCACGCTTACGGGCGTGCCGGTTTGCTGGCGATACACTTCCACCAGCGAATCTACAAGCGCCATGCTACGCCCCGAGTAGATCACGAGCTCTTTTTGATCGGACGACGACTGGCAGGCGCTGAGCACCAGGAGGCAAGCAAGCAGAGCAAATGCTCCGAGGGAGCGACGTATCATGGCGGTTTCGGCAGTTTGGGATGGATTAGTTTAGATGCATTCTAAAGAGTGACGATGAAAAGTGCAGGGGACGGGGGGCATCTTGCCCAAAATTGCATATGCAACCGGCATAAGCCTGCGGTTACAGCGCGATGCGCAGGCGGACCAGGGCCGGTGGTGGGGCGGCGGGCTGCCAGCGTGCGGGCGTTAGCGCCCCGCGCAGCAGGTGAACGGCGGTGGCCACGCCGACGCCGAGGACGAACCCCGAGAGAACATCGGACGGGTAGTGCACGCCGAGCCATATGCGGCTCAGGCCAACGCTAAGTGCCCAGAGTGCCACGGGCGCCGTTACGTACCAGCGCGGGTACGACCAGCTGATGGAGGTGGCCAGGGCGGCGGACATGGCCGCGTGTCCCGAGGGCCAGGCGGTGTAATCGGCGGCGTCGACGGGCCGTTGGTAGTCGGCACTGCGGGAGGTGAGCGCGGCAAGGCGTACGAAGGGGCGCGGGCGCCGGGTGAGGTGCTTGAGCGCGAGCACAAGGCCGTACGTGCCGGCGGCGGTAACCGTGAGGCGATACGCCGTTGCCGCCGCAGCGCGCGCGTCGGTTGCAAGGGCCGTGCCCCAGGCCACCGGCAGCGCGCTATAGAACACAGGGTAGGCCGAGGCATGCGCGCCCCGAAAGGTCGTCTGCAGCGCCTCCGAGGGCGTACAGTACACCGCACGAAGCCCGCGCACATCGAGCGTGCCGGTATGCGGGGCGTGGCAGAACGATTGCCCAAGCGCTACAGGCCCGCTCCACCATCCAAACAGCCCAATGAGCACTAGGGCAACAGCCGTACGCATGCGAGCAGCCGGTACAGGCATCTAAGCAGGGCGTCTAATCACTGAACTTGTAGCCGATGCCGTACACCGTTTCGATGTACGTAGGATCGGACGGGTCTTGCTCGATCTTTTTGCGGAGCGAAGCCACGTGGCGATCGATGGTTCGCGTCGTAATCTCTCCACTAATGCCCCACACGTCGCGCAGCAACTGCTTGCGGCTTACGGTGCGCCCGCGGTGCTCAATGAAGTACTCCAGAATGTCAAACTCCAGGGCCGTAAACTCCACCGTTTCCTGGTCGCGGTGCGCCGTCTGCGAGTCGAAGTCGACCACCACCTCGCCAAACCGGTACGAGTGGCCGGTATCCTCGGAGGCCTCCTCCGAGCGATTCAGGACCGCCCGCACGCGGGCCGCGAGCTCCTCGGCGTCAAAGGGCTTCGTCACGTAGTCGTCGGCGCCCAGCTCAAAGCCGCGCAGCTTGTGTTTGTCGTCGCCCTTCACCGTAAGCATGATGACGGGCGAGTCGACGCTGGCCTTGCGGGCCTCGCGCAGCACATCGAAGCCGTCGCGCTCGGGAAGCATCACGTCGAGCAAGATCACGTCGTACGGGGGCAGCTGCGTGATCTCGCGCAGGGCAGCGTTGCCGTCTGTTGCGCGGGTCACCGTGTACCCTTTGATCGAGAAAAAATCTTCAAGTCCTGCCCCAACCTCTGGGTCGTCTTCCACAATGAGGAGCCGAGGGGCTTGCGATGAGGACGGGTTGTGCATAAAAGAACAGGCGGCCTGAAACTAAAGCGATAAGGAACTAACAGGCGGTACGAAACGGCAGCCCCACACCCAAGCGCGCGCGGCGGCTACCGACCGCAGAAAAACGTAACGACCTAGATACATCAATGGATCCGCGCCGACATCGTGCTATGGAGCCTCCATCGTTTTCTAATGGGGAAGCAACCGGTGCGCCAAGGCTTGCTGCGCTGCGGGAACGTCGCTGTAGGTGATGCACCGCGGCGCACGCTCGGGGGCCCACTGCAGGGCATGCGGGGCGCCAAGGGCGGCGTACACCACGTGGGGCATGCGGGCGGTGCGCGTCCAGCGACGGAGTGCCGCTGTTTGGGCCTTCGAGAGCCCAAACCGGTGCCAGGCTGCAGGCCCCACGGCGCAGGCCACCAGCAGATGGGAAGCCGTCTGGGTGGCCCGGTCAAACGCCGCTTTGTCTTCGGCGGTCGGGGTTTCGGGGAGCGTGTAGCAGGAGACCGTGCCGCCGCCCCGCCGCAGGCCGCGCACCAGCGGATCGGGCGACGCTGCGCGCCCGGCGCCCGCGTAGAGCACGCACCAGTCGGTGCTTTGCGGAAGCGATGCCGGGGCCTGCAGGGCGCGTGCGGCCAGCTCATCGGCGGCTTCTTGATGGGCGGCGGTGCCAAACGCGTGATCGGGCGCGGGCCGCCACGCCGTGCGGGCTGCCACCTGGGCTTTCAGGCGCCAGACGCGCCGGCACGCGGCGTCGACCAACGACACGGGAAGGGCGCCGTCGCGTACGGCCTGCACGAGGCCCTCGACCACGGCCGCGGGATCGTCGGGGTCAAGGAGCACATCGACGCCGGCACGGATGAGACGGGCCGCGTGCGTGCCAACGTCGGCGGTCGCCCGGATGCCTTCCATCAGGAGGCTATCGGAGAACACGACGCCCGAGAAGCCCCAGCCGTCGCGCAGCAGGTCGCGCAGCAGAGCCGGAGAGGCCGTCGCCGGGCGCTGCGGTGCGTACGCGGGTTCGAGGGCGGGATAGGCCACGTGGGCCGTCATGAGCCCGGCCACGCCGGCGTCGCAGGCCGCACGAAAGGGCGGCGCCTCGTCGCGCATCCAGTCCGCGGTTGTGGCGTCCACCACAGGCAACGTGGCGTGCGAGTCGGTGGTGGTGCGCCCGTGGCCCGGAAAGTGCTTGGCCACCGTCAGCAGTCCGTGCTGCTGCGCGGTGCGCACATAGGCTTGCACGCACGGTGTTACGCGGGCGGGGGTGGTGCCAAACGCGCGGGTGTCGATGATGGGGTTCGCGTCCGTCAGGTTCACGTCGGCCACCGGAGCGAACGCGAGGTGGATGCCGCAGGCGCGCGCCTCGTGGGCCGTGATGCGGGCCAGGGTGGCGGCCCCGTCGGCGCCCGCGCGTGCTACGGCCCGTGCATGCGGAAAGTGCGTGCCGCCCTGCACCTGCTGACCGACGCCGCGCTCTACGTCGCTTGCGATGAGCAAGGGGAACGAGGCAGCGCGTTGGAGGCGCGTGAGCGTTGCGGGGAGCGCGGGCCACGCGCCGTTAAAGACCAGCAGCCCGCCGAGGGGCACCTCGTCCAGAAGCGCCGCGACGCGGTCGGCATCGTCGGGGGCGCTGCGTCCCGGCGGCAGGTTCGAGCCGAGGCGCGCCATAACCAGTTGACCGCAGCGCGCCCGCAGCGACGCCGGCAGCGGCCCCAGATCAGTCGCCGGCATATAAGTCGTGGCTGGTGATGTATTGCTGCACCGCATCGGGCACCAGAAAGCGAATCGAGCGTCCTGCCCGTCGCCGCGCGCGCACTTCCGTGCTGGAGAGCTCCAAGACGGGGGCCGCGGCGTAGCGTACCCGGTTGGCAAAGCGCCGCTCCGCCACCGCGTTCAGCCCGCCCGGACGCTTGTACACAATGAGCGGCACCCGCTCGACAATTTCATCCGGCGCCCGCCAGGACGCGAACGTGTCGAGGCTGTCGCTGCCAATGATGAGGTGAAAGTCGTGCTGCGGATGGCGCGCTTGCAGGCGCCGCAGCGTATCGACGGTGTACGAGGGCCCGTCGCGTTCCATCTCAACGGTACACAGCCGAAATGGCGCGTGCGCGTCGGTCACCCGCTGCACCATCGCCTTGCGATGCGCTGCAGACGCCAGGGTGCGGTCCGTTTTGTGCGGCGGCGTGCCGTTCGGGATCCACCAGATCTCATCCAGTTCAAACTGGTCGCGCACCACCTCGGCAATAATGCAATGCGCCACGTGCGGCGGATTGAACGAACCACCGAATAAGCCGATCGTCATGCCCGCCGCTATTTGCGCTGAGGGAGACCCGAGGTGTCGGCCAGCGATTGCTTCTTGGCCTCCTGTTGCTGTGCTTGCACCGCTTGCAGCTTGCGTTGCGCTTCCTGGTAGAGCGCTTCAGCCTCGTCAAGGAGCGGGCTGTCGGGAAAGAGCTGCGTGAGGCGGCGGTACTGGTCCAGGGCCGCCTGATACCGCTCGGCCTGCTTCTGCTGAATGCTGTTGTCGCTGTACTGAATGTACGCATTGATGGAGGCCAGCAGTGCGTCATCGGCCCAGGGCGTGTCCGGGTATTCGTCAAACACGCTTTTGTACGCGTGCACAGCGGCCGGCCACAGCTCGCGTTCTTCATACAGGGCGCCGGCAGCGTACTGCTTGTGGGCAAGCTTGGTGCGCAGCTCAAAGATTTTGTCTTCGGCCTTGGGCGCAAGCTCGTGGTTGGGATACCGCGAGAGGAATAGCTGGAAGTACGAAATGGCCTGGTAACTATCCGACTGGCCCAGGTGGAAATTGGGCGAGCGCTCGTAGTAGGCCAGCGCCCGCTGATACTCCGCATGCGGCGCCCGCTGGTTGGTGGGGTAGAGCTGCAAAAACCGCCCGTACTCGGTGGCCGCCATCAGGTAACGGCTTTGCTCGCGGTAGGAGCTGGCCAAGAAGTACTGGGCGTCGTCGGCCCACTCGTTGCCGCGGCCGTACTGAAAGACGGCCCGAAAGAAGCGGATGGCATCCTCGTAGTCGCCAGCCTGGTATTGCGCGTAGCCCTTTTGGTAGGCATCTTTCGCCGACGAGTACCGGAGCCTATTGCTTCCAGAGCAGGCGGTGCCCACCACGAGCAGGCCGAGGACGAGCAGGAGCGAGCGAAGACGCATGAAACAGCAAGCGTTGATCAGGAGATCGGAACGAAGTCCCGGGGCAGGGCCGAGTGTGCTGCGGGCGTAACATGGGGCCGGGAACATCTGTTCCGTAAACGGCACCAGCGCCCGTATTATTGCCGGGCGCTTGATAGGAGAACCCATCCGTCAATAGCCCGGCGTGCCCGAGGGGCGCAATGTATCATTGTCGTGTCGCGTGGACCTTGCCTGCGGGCTGTCGGATTATACGCCGTAGCTTTTTTGCTCACTCAACCAATTCCAGCGTTCTATGACCGATCTTACCGGAGCTACAGCTATCGTAACCGGCGCATCGAGCGGCATTGGCGAGGCCACGGCCCGCATGCTCGCCCGCGAGGGGGCCGCGGTGGTCTTGGCCGCACGCCGCGCCGAGCGCCTGGAGGCGTTGCAGCAAGAGATTACAGACGACGGCGGAGACGCCCTGGTGGTGCCAACCGACGTCACCGAGCGCAGCCAAGTGCAGGAGCTCGTGGACGCAGCCGTTGAGGCGTTTGGTCCGGTGGACGTGCTCATAAACAATGCGGGCATCATGCCGCTCTCGCTCATGGAAAACCTGCACGAGGACGAGTGGGAGCAGATGGTGGACGTGAACGTGAAGGGCGTCCTGTACGGCATTGGCGCGGTCTTGCCGTCGATGCTGGAGCGCGGCCAGGGGCACATCGTCAACGTCTCGTCGGTGGCCGGGCGGCGGGTGTTTCCGGGAAGCGCGGTGTACTCGGGCACCAAGTTTTTCGTGCGGGCGCTCTCCGAGGGCATGCGCAACGAGCTCGGACCGGCGCACAACATCCGCGTCACCAGCATTGAGCCCGGCGCGGTAGCCACGGAGCTGACGAACACCATCACCGACGAGGACATCCTGCAACAGATTTCGTCGGGCAACCAGGGCTGGAAGCTGATGGAGTCGGGCGACATTGCCGCTGCCATCCGCTACGCGCTCACCGCGCCGCCGCATGTGGACGTCGAGGAGCTGATGGTGATGCCCACCGAACAGCGTGAATAGCGAGCCGCCGGCTTAGCGGACCAGCTCAATCTGCCCGTTGCGGTAGCGGTGGATGAACATGGCGCCGTTCACGTTGCTGTCGGGCGCAAAGTCGATGCGCATGCCCAGCCCTTCGTAGCGCGCGGCGTTGCGGAGGGTCGCGGGCGCCGGCCGCGTGAGGCCGGGCGTTAACGTTTGCATCAGAAAGGTTGCCACGTCGTACCCGGTGTACGCCAGGCGGCGCTCGGCCACCGAGCCCGCACTCGGCGGCGCACCGGTGAGCAGGCGATAGCTGCGGATGAAGTCCTGCACCGCCGGCCGCGCGGGATCCACGTAAAAGTCGTTGGTGTAGGTGGCCAAAAATCGGCTCGCCATCTTCTCGATGGCCAGGTCGTGCCACTCGGCATTGCCCAGCACCCGCGGCTGCCCGCTCAGCCGATCGAGGCCAATGAGGGCTTCCTGAATGCGCCCGGTGGCGTTGCGGCCCGAAATGGGCAGGTAGACCACCTCAGCCGAGGCCCGCATGGAATCCGTTACGGTTGAGTCGGTGGCAAACGCCTCGGGCAGGCGCGACCAGCTGCGCGCATTGGGCAGGCGGAGCTCGTACGCCACATTGACGCCCGCCACACGGCTTTGCGCGATGAAGCCGCGCGCCATCTGCGCCCCCAACGTGTTGTCCGCTTCGTAGATGATGCCGGCCGTGTTGGTCATGAGGCCGTCGCGCACAAACTGCGCCATCACGCGCCCACGCATGGGCATGGTGGGGTTGGTTTGGAAGACGTGCTGCCGCCCGATAGAAACGCTGGCATCGGTGGCCAGGGGCGCCACGAGAATGACGCCGGCCGCCTCGGCCACCGCGCCCGCGGCCCGCGCGGTACGGCTGTACAGCGGGCCCACGATGAGGTCCACGCGGTCAATGCGGATGAGTGAATCCACCGCGGCCCGCGCCGATTGGGGCGTCGTGCCCGAGGCGCGAAAGTACAGCTTCGCCACCCAGGCGGGCGTGCGCACCTGCTCGGTCACCACCTGCATCGAATCGAGGCGTACCGTGTCGCGCCCCGCCACGAGGGTCAGACGGCCTTCGGCGGCGGCGAGGCTGTCGCTGTCTAGGGCGGCAGTGTCGTACACCCGCACGCTGTCGCGGGCGCGCTGCTGCAGGCCCGGGGGCAAGATGAAGCGCCGCCGTACGCCGTTGTGCTGCTCGGCCGCTAGCCGGAGGCCATTGAACAGCGCCTGCGACAGGCTCACCTGCTGATCGCCCATGGGCAGTGCCACGCCAATGCGCAGCGTGTCGGGGCGCGCGCCGTACTGCTGCAGCCCTTGGTCTACAAACCGCAGCACCCGCTCGGCCTCGTCGCGGTAGGACGTGGACGGGTATTGCCGCAGCAGGCGGTTGAGCCACGTCTGCGCCTGACGGTACTTCCCCTGACGGTACAGCGCCCGCCCGGCCATCAGCAGGGCAGCGGTGGTTCGTTGGTTCACGGGGTACTCCGCCACCAGCCGAAAGCGTTCAAACGCGTCCTGGTAGTTGCCCGCCTCAAAGGCCGCCACGCCCTGATCAAACATCAGTTCGGCATCGGCATTGCGCGTTACCGGTTGCTGCGCCTGTGCGTGCGGGGCCCAGCCGCTAAGGCCCGCCAAGCTGAGCAGTACGCAGAGGACCACACGACGTATCATAGGAAAAGCCAGTTAGCCGATAAAAAATAGGGACGGTGCGCAATGCAGCGTACCAAACGTTTGGCACAATCGCCACCGGTGCAGGCACAAGCCGCCATAAAAGCGCACGGCGTTACTCCCACTCGATGGTTGCCGGCGGCTTGGAGGTGATGTCGTACACGGCGCGGTTGATGCCGCGCACTTCGTTGACGATACGGTTGGCCACATGGCCCAGAAAGTCGTGCGGCAGCTGCGCCCAGTCGGCCGTCATGCCGTCAACGCTCGTCACCGCGCGCAGGGCCACGACGTGCTCGTAGGTTCGCTCGTCGCCCATCACGCCCACGGTTTGCACAGGGAGAAGCACCGCAAAGGCCTGCCAGGTTTCGTTGTATAGGTCGTTGGCGCGCAGCTCGTCGATGAAGATGGCATCCGCCGCCCGCAAGAGGGTGAGGCGCTCCGGCGTGACGGCGCCCAAGATGCGAATCGCGAGCCCCGGTCCGGGAAACGGATGGCGCGACACGATCGCTTCGGGCACGTTGAGCAGGCGTCCGATAGCGCGCACCTCGTCCTTAAACAGCTCGCGGAACGGCTCAATCAGCGCAAACCCGAGCTCCTCGGGCAGCCCGCCCACGTTGTGGTGCGTTTTGATCGTGACCGACGGGCCCTTGAAGGATACGCTCTCAATGACATCCGGGTAGAGCGTGCCTTGGGCCAGGAAGGTGGGCCGCTGGCCGAGGGCGTTAGCGATGCGTTCGGTTTCTTCCTCGAACACGTCGATGAACGTGTTGCCGATGATGTGGCGCTTCTCCTCCGGATCGGTAACGCCTGCAAGCGCCGCCAGGAAGGTGTCGGTCGCGTCCACAGCGTGCAGGTCCATGGCAAAGTGCCCGCGAAACGTTTCCTGCACCTGCGTCCACTCGCCCTTGCGCAGCACGCCGTTGTTTACAAAGATGCAGTGCAGCTGATCGCCAATGGCGCGGTGGAGCAAGGCCGCCGCGACGGAAGAATCTACGCCGCCAGACAGGCCCAAAATGACGTGGCGGTCGCCCACCTCATCGCGGATGGCATCCACCTTTTCCTCCACGAACGACGCGGGCGTCCAGTCGCCGGCGCAGCCGCAAATCTCATGCGCAAAGTTTTCCAGGATCTGCGTGCCGTAGGCGGTGTGCACCACCTCGGGATGAAACTGCACGCCGTAGTGGGGCGCCTCGGTATGGCGCACTGCAGCCACGGGCGCGTTGTCGGTGCGCGCGATCACCGTGTAGCCGTCGGGCAGTTCGGTGAGGTGGTCGCCGTGGCTCATCCACACCGTTGAGCCATCAGGCACGTGGGCAAACAGTCCGTCGGTCGGGGCATCGGCAGGAACGGAGATGTGGGCCCGGCCAAACTCGCGGCGTTCGGCGCGTTCCACCTGCCCGCCCTGTTGGTGGGCCATAACCTGCAGGCCGTAACAGATGCCCAGCACCGGCACGGCCGAACCGTCGGCGCGGGTCAGTTGCAGTAGGGCCGGATCGAGGCGTGGCGCATGATCGTCGTACACCGAGCAGGGCCCGCCCGACAGGATAAGGCCCTGGGGCTGCAGGGCCGCAATCTCGTCGGTGGGCGTGGTGCACGGATAGATCTCGGAGTAGACGCCGGCCTCGCGAACGCGCCGCGCGATGAGCTGCGTGTACTGCGAGCCAAAGTCGAGGATGATGATGCGGTCGTGCATGGACGGCGGGGCAAGCAGGCAAGGAGGCGGGCGCGACCTACGCGATTTGCTCGTAGGCCTCGGCGTTCATGAGGTCGTCGAGGTCATCCATGTTTTCCAGCTCAATCCGAACCATCCAGCCGTCGCCGTACGGATCGTCGTTCACCGTCTCGGGCGCATCTTCCAGCGCGGTATTTACATCTACGATGGTACCGCTGGCCGGCATGAACAGCTCAGAGACGGTTTTGACGGCCTCAATGGTGCCAAACACGTCGCCCTTTTGCAGGGACGTTCCTTCTGGGTCAAGCTCCACAAACACGATGTCGCCCAGCTCCTGCTGTGCAAAGTTGGTGACACCAATGGTGGCCGTGCCGTCGTCTTCCGTGCGCAGCCATTCGTGGTCGTCCGTGTAGTAAAGGTCTTCGGGGTAACTCATGAATCGGGGTATCGGGGTGAACGAAACGTGAGGGGCGGCCTGCGGTGGGGCATGCCGTTACGCGGTGGGAGAAACAATGTCGAAGTCGTCCAGGAAGCGCGTGTCGAAGTCGCCGGCCTGGAAGCGCTCGTTCTCCATTAGCTGCTGGTGAAAGGGGATGGTGGTATGGATGCCTTCGATGACGAACTCGTCGAGCGCGCGTTTCATCTTGCGGATGGCCTGGTCGCGGGTTTTGCCGCGCACGATGAGCTTCGCGATCATCGAGTCGTAGTGGGGCGGAATCATGTAGTCGGCGTAGGCGTGCGTGTCGACGCGAACGCCGTGGCCACCGGGCTGATGGAAGGCTTTGATGACGCCCGGCGAGGGCGCAAAGTTTTTGAACGGATTCTCGGCGTTGATGCGGCACTCAATGGCGTGGCCTTCGAGCGGAATGGAGCCCGTCTGGATGGTCTCGCCCATGGCCACGCGAATCTGCTGCTCGATGAGGTCCCAGTCGGTCACCTCTTCCGTCACGGGATGCTCCACCTGGATGCGGGTGTTCATCTCCATGAAGTAGAAGTTGTGCTCGGCGTCCACGAGAAACTCGACCGTGCCGGCGCCGCTGTAGTTCACGGCCTGTGCGCCGGAGATGGCTGCCTCGCCCATGCGCTCGCGCAGATCCTCCGAGACGATGGGGGAGGGGGCTTCTTCGAGCAGCTTTTGGTGGCGGCGCTGAATGGAGCATTCGCGTTCGCCAAAGTGCAAGACGTTGCCCTGGCCGTCGCCCAGCAGTTGAATTTCGACGTGGCGCGGCTTCTCGACGAACTTTTCGATGTACACATCGGGGTTGCCGAAGGCGTTTTGGGCCTCGGAGCGCGCGCCCTCAAAGAGGCGGGCAAAGTCGTCCGGGTCGCGCACGAGGCGCATGCCGCGCCCCCCGCCGCCCGCACTGGCCTTCACCATCACGGGAAAGCCGATGTCCTCGGCCACGGCGCGGCCCTCGGCCATGGAGCCTACAATGCCGTCGGAGCCGGGCACGGTGGGCACGCCCGCGTCGGCCATGGTCTCTTTGGCCAGCGACTTTTCGCCCATGAGGCGGATGGTCTCGGGCTTGGGGCCAATAAAAATGACGTTGTTGTCGCGGCAGATCTGGCTAAACTCGGCGTTTTCGGACAGAAAGCCGTAGCCGGGATGGATGGCGTCGGCGCCGGTGACCTCGGCCGCAGCGATGAGGCGGTCGGGGCGCAAGTAGCTCTGCGCCGAAGACGGCGGGCCGATGCACACGGCCTCGTCGGCAAAGCGCACGTGCAGGGCGTCGCGGTCGGCCGTGGAGTAGACGGCCACCGTTTGCAGGCCCATCTCGTGGCACGTCCGAATGATGCGGAGGGCGATCTCTCCACGGTTGGCAATCAGTACTTTGTTGATGTCAGGCACCGGAGACAGTTGGCGATGAGCAGGAGGCGAGCACAAAAAAGCGGCCGCCGGGGCCGCTGCGCGTTATTTTGCTTCGACAATGAAGAGCGGCTGATCGAACTCGACCGGCTCGGCATCCTCGACGAGGATCTCTTTCACGGTGCCGCTCACCGGCGACTCGATCTCGTTCATGATCTTCATGGCCTCGATGATGCACAGCACGTCGCCCGTCTCCACCGTGTCGCCCACCGAAACGAACGGATCGGCATCGGGGCTGGGCTGACGATAGAACGTGCCCACGAGCTCCGCGGTGACGGTCTGGTCGTTGGCGCTGGATGAAGAGGTGTCGTCGGTGTCGCCTGAAGATTCGGGCGCGCCGTTGGTGGCCGAAGCGGCGTTGGCCGTCGCGTTGGCGTCGGGCGCCGGGGGGGCGGCTTGCGGCTGCGGCTGTGGCTGTGCCGTGGGGGCCGCCTGCGGTGGGGCCGCGTACGGCTGCTGCATCGGGTACGACGGCGCCGCGGGTTGCATCATCACCGTAGGCGACTGCTGGCGGATCGTCAGCTTAAAGTCGTCGTCCTCGTACTCAATTTCGGCAACGCCACTGTCGGCAACAATTTTAAGCAGATCCTGAATCTTCGAGAGCTTCATGCGGGCAACGGAAACTAGGGAACTAGAATGAACAGGGCGGGCGCGCTTACGCCGTCGAGACGCGCGTCTCGTAGGCCCCGGTGTCGGTGTTTACGCGCACCACGTCGCCTTCGTTAATGAAGAGCGGGACGTCGACGGTGGCGCCGCTTTCGAGCGTGGCCGGCTTGGATCCGCCTTGGGCGGTGTCGCCGCGTAGCCCCGGGGTGGTATCGGCCACTTCAAGGTCTACCTTCTGCGGCAGGCGCGTTTTGAGTGGCTCTTCGGTGTCGGCGCGAAACAGAATATCCACAGTGGCGCCTTCTTTCAAGTATTCGCGGCCTTCCACCTGCTCCGGCGGCAGCGCAAACTGCGCGTAGGTGTCCATGTTCATGAAATGAAGGCCGTAGTCGTCTTCGTACAGAAACTGATGCTCTCGCTTCTCTACGCGAATCTCCTCGACCTTCTCGCCGGCCCGAAAGGTGTTGTCGAGCTCGCGCCCGTCGCGCACATTTTTAAGCGTCGTGCGCACGAAGGCACCGCCCTTGCCGGGCTTAACGTGGAGGAAGTCAACAATCTGCCAGAGATCATCCTTCCAGATGAACGTGAGTCCGTTGCGGAAGTCGCTGGTGCTTACGGTGGTGGCCATGCAGAAATAAAAGCGTGTCGGGCAAAGGAGGAAAACAAAGCGCCGCGCAGGGGCGGCGGGGCGTAGCAAAGAACGTTACCTCAACGGGTGTCAATCCTTCGAGACGCGGAATGTTGCGATCGGCTGACGGAAAAAGGCTGGAGCGTCATCAACAATTCACGCATCGGCGGGCGAGGCCTCGGGGTCGGGCGGGGCGGCAGGGGCCTCGGGCCGCGGCGCGTCAAGGATCCAGCGGTTGTAGGCCGTGGCGCCCGCAAAGAGCACCACGTTGAGCACCTTGCCTAGCACCGCAAACACCATGAGCATGCTCGCGATGTCCGCGGTGGCCAGCGCCATCTCTTGCCCCATCTGGATGCCCACGGCCATGAACACGAGGTCGCGGTTGGGCAAAAACGGGATGCGCGAAATCATGAGGTTGGCTGCGGCATACGTGAACCACACATCGAGCGATACGCCGGGCAGGGCGGCGTCCCACATGCCGATTTGCAAGAGCTGCCCCGCCGACAGGCGCACCCACTGAATGAGCAGGATGGTGCCGGCCGTCTTCCAGGCCATCGAGAAGAGGTGCCGCCGAAAGCGGACCAGGATGGGAATGAGCAACGCAGCAACCAGCCCGCCGCCCACGAGATACACGGTCTTTGGCGTTTCAAACAGGTCGTTGAGGCGAATCTCGCCGTACTGCAGAAAAACGAGCAGCAGCACAGCCGCCAAGGTGGTGGAGGCGACCGACGAGATGATGTTGTTGTCCCGGATGGTCTCGGCGATGGCCCGGTCGGGGAGGTCGACGTGGCTGCGCGCCCAGGCAAAAAAGTAGACCTCACCGGAGTAGCCCAGCACATCTTTGTTGTAGATGCGCTTCTTGAGGAAGGCCCACACGCTGCTCCACAGGTCGTACGTCCACGTAACCCGGTAGATGAAAATCTCGGTGAACGGCAGCGAGAAGTAAATCAGCAAAAAGAACAGGTAGAACAGCGGCGCCGTGGGCAGCGACGTCCATATTTCGGTCCAGCCGATGGTGGTCAGCTCATACACCAGGTAAGCCACCACGCCGCCCGTAAAGAGCCAGCGCAGCCCCCTAAGCACCCACTGCCCGGTTTGGGAGGCAGCAAAGCGTTTCCACCGGTCGTTAAGCTGAGCGAGCGTCATAGCGGCGCGTGTTGCGTTACAGAGGAGCCGCCCACACCAATGAGCGATGGGCTGCGCAGATCCGCTATGGCGCGTAGAATCGCGGGTTTTTTGCGCAATGTCGCTGCGCTGCTTGCCAGTATCTTCCCTGGCGCGGGGCATCCATCCGGTGGGGCGCACACGTGCAGCTTGGCGTCCATGCTGCGGGGCATCGCACCCGCTGCTTATCCTCATCTTTCAGAAGGTTAGAGGCGCGGCCTTCTTCGTCACGCACTGTATCTCTGCCCCCTGCAACGAGGAACCTCCCGTTCATACCGGCGATTCATGCGGCAGCGTTTTTTGCCGACGATTGCCCGCCCTGTTGTATGCGCCTTCTGCTTGTCAGCCAGGACTTCCCGCCAGCCGTTGGAGGTATTCAGACGTATGCTGTGGAGCTGGCGGAGCGCCTGCAGGCGCATGGGGTTGACGTTACCGTGGTGGCGCCAACGGCTCCGAAGGCGGCGGCCATCGACGCGGCGTTGTCGTGTACCGTGCGTCGGCTTCCGGTGCGGCCCGATTTGTTGGTGGCCCCGCTGTTGCATCGGCTGCCGCGGTGGATGCGCGCTGATCCACACGACGTGGTGCTGCATGCGCAGTGGCAAACGGTGCCCGCGTCGCTCGTGGCCCGCCGGTTCACCGGCGCCCCCTCCACCATCTTGTGCGCGGGGCATGGGCGCGAGCTCCTCTACAACCCGTACGCCCAGGTGCCGCTGCTTGGACGCCTGTACGATGCGGCGCGCCGGGCACTGGTGCAGCGCGTCGATCATGCGTTTCCAGTCAGCCGCTACAACGCCCGACTGATGGAGCGGCTGGGTGTGCCCCGTGAGCGCCTCACGGTGCTCCACAACGGAACCGACCCGGCGCTTTTTGCGCCAACGTCCACGGCAGCCGTGCGCGAGCGCCTGGGCCTTTCCGCGGATCAGCCCGTCGTGTTTACGGCGTGTCGGTTGGTGGAGCGCAAGGGCGTGGCCACGGTACTGCGCGCGCTGCCGGCAGTGGCAGCGCAGCACCCGTCCGTTCAATACCTCGTCGCGGGCGATGGCCCCGACCGCAAGCGGCTGCAGCGCCTTGTGCACACGCTGGAGGTTGACCGCCACGTGGAGTTTCTGGGCAACATCGACTACGACCAACTTCCGGCCTACTACAGCGCGAGCAACGTCTTCGTCATGACGCCGCACGAGGCCCCGCCCCAGGTCGAGGGCTTCGGGATCGTCTTTTTGGAGGCGAATGCGTGCGAGGTGCCGGTGGTTGGGTCGCAGGCCGGCGGCATCCCCGACGCAGTGCAGGACGGCAAGACGGGGCTTTTGGTGCCCCCGGAGGCCCCCGAGCCGCTGGCCGAAGCCGTCAACGGGTTGCTTGCGAATCCGGCGCGCGCCCGGCAGATGGGCCGTTACGGACGACAGCGCGTGGTGGACGAGCTGTCTTGGGATGCGGTGGCGGGCCGTATGCATGCCACCATTACGCGGGTCGCCGAGCGCTCGTAGCTACGAGGTTGTGGCAAAGGGGCTGGCGCAGACTTCCGAGGGCGCAAACAGCCCTAGTGCTACCGAGTCCTCCAGGTACTGCACAAACGCAGCGCGCGCTTCGGGATACAGCTGAAAGCGCGGGTGCCCGAACAGATCGCCCCGTACAAACCGGTGCCAGGCATACAGCAAAAAGTCGCGTGGGGTGTTGCGCATCCGCGTCAGGAAGTGGGTCTTCTCCCACGTGTTGTCGCCGTGGTAGCATCGAATAAACAGATGCGACGCCTCGCGCGGCAACTGCACGCGCCGCGTCTCCGGCCACGCCTTTAAGAAGACCGAGTCCTCGGCCCGTGCGAGCTCCGGGTACCGGATAGAAGCGTTGCGACGGTGCATGATGGTGCCGGGCACGCCGTCGGGCAGGTAGCCAATGTACGGGTGCTGCATCATGCGCGGCGAGGCCACGTGCATGAGCGCGCCGTGCAGGCAACACGCGTCGTATCCATCGTGCAGGGCCGCCACCTGGTGGGCGACGCGCTCGCGGTGATACCAATCGTCGTCATCCCACTGTGTCAAAAGGTCGCCACGGGCGGCCTCCAGCGAAAGGTTACGCAAGGCGCCCAGGGATAGGTCGCGGTCCGGATTCACGTGCCGGTGCACCAGCTCGCCGGCCGGCACATCGGCCAGCACGGGCGCAAGATCCGTCGTGCTGTCTTCCACCACCACCAGCTCGCGGTTGGGGTACGTCTGCCGGTTGTAGCAACGAATGGCGCGCCGACACAGCGCGGGCCGGTCGGCCGTGACCATCAGGCAGCTTACCAGCGGCATGTGGGCAGGCGAGGTAGCCATCTAATGGGTGGCGAGACAGCGGATGCAGTGAAAGGACCACAACACTATGCACGACCGATGGCGCACATAGTTGCTTTTGACGCCACACCGGTTGCATAGGCAGATACTGGACGCTATGTTGTTGTCCCTTCATTAAAAATAAAAAACGCAGGTATGCGACACCCCCTGTTCTGGCCGCGCGTAAACCGTACGATCCGGCATGCGTTGCGGCCCATCGGATCGCAGCTTCCCGTCGACTGGCAGCCGCGCATTACCGGCACGTTCGAGGTGTCGTTGGATTGCTGGCATACGATCCAGCTCGCGTGCAATCCCACCAGTTTTGCGGCGAAGCGGCTGTTCTTTGAGGGCGTGGAGGGCTATGAGCCCGAGACGTTTCATGCCGTGCGCGCTCTCGCGCCTCATGCCGATGTTTTCTTTGACATAGGCGCCAATTTGGGATATTACACGCTCGTGGCCGCGGCCTACCACCCCACCCTGCACATCCGGAGCTTTGAACCCCTCTCGGGCGCGTACCATTTCCTTCAGCGGAATGTACGCCTCAACGCGTTGCAACAGGTTACATGTGTGCCATGCGCCCTTTCCTCGGGGTGTGGGCACGATACATTCCACTACACGGTTGATCCGACGTTTGCCTACCTGGAGCATCACCTCACGGCGACCGGAAGTCTTGATGACGACGCATCGCAGCAGTACGCCGATCAGCGGTCGTGCACGGTGGCGCTCGATACGGTCGACCATTACAAGGAGGCGGAAGGCCTCGCCACGGTCGACCTGATGAAGCTAGACACCGAAGCCACGGAGCATCTGGTGCTGGAGGGGGCCGAGAAGACACTGGCAAACGATCGCCCGGTCATCATCTGCGAGGTGCTGCCCGATGCTTCGGGGCAGGCGGTCCAAGAGATTTTGAAGCGGCATGATTACACGTTTCATCAGCTACAGCGCACGGGGGGGCGCCGGCGCGATACGATTGAGCCCTCAGACACGACGGAACGGAATTACCTGATGGTGCCCCGTGAAGATGAGACCTCGACCGCGCTCGTGCAGCACGCGCTGGCGCACGTCCAATAAAAAACGCCCGACGGGTTGTGGCCGCCGGGCGTGCGTTGCAAAAGGCTTCAGGCAGTGCTTAGAAGCGGTGCGCGAGGCCAAGGCCCAGAAAGTAGTACTCCGCGTAGTCATCCACTTGCAATCCCGCGTTGATGTCGAGCTGCGTGTTGGGCGACGTCAGGAACGTGAGCCCACCCTCCACAAAGTTCTGGTTGAGGCCTTCCGTGTAAAATCCGGCATAGCCGGCGTACACGCCCACTTGGTCGTTGATGCTGGTGGACAGCGTGGGGATGAACGACCATTGCCCGGCTCGGTCATCGAAGCGGCCGGCATCCCAAAAGAAGCTGTACCCTGCATTGACGGTAAGGCCCAGATTGCTGCCGAGTGCGCCATCGAAGAGCAGTGACAGGTTTTGGCGCGCCCGGTCGTTGGGCGTTTCAAAATCGCCGCTGGCCGTTGAGGGGAAGTCGACCGAGGCAAGGGCCGAGAGGCGGGCCACGTCGGTTTCGGCCAACCGTGCTTTGGCGCCAATCGATGCACCCAAGTAGCCGCTCGCTTCCTCACCAAACGACCCCGATGTGAAGCCGAGGCTTCCCACCCCGCCGCGCAGCTCAATGCGATCGCTTACGCCGTAGCGCAGGAGCAACTGCCCGACGTTGTGTAGCGTGACGACATCGAAGTCATCCAGCTGATAGCCCAGCTCGGCCTGAAAGATCCCCTGGTTGACGACGGCGCTACCGTTGCCCAGGCCGGGCCGATCGCTGCTGATCGGTGCCTGTTGGGCGTGGAGGGTACCCGTTGCGGTGAAGCATAGGAAGGCAACAAGAGAGAGAAACCGCGTTGCAATGATGCGTGACATGGTATGATTCGCATTTGTAGATATATCGCGTACGAACAGGAGACCTGCTCAGGGAGGAAGGCCGAACGGCGAAGACAGAAGGTAACGTTCCAAGCCGACAGACAATGTTACGTATGCTAGGAACAGGCGAAGCCGCGCCGGATCATCAAAAACAGATCGCTATTTGAACGACGCAGCGGGACCTCTTCCCGCGGCGCGCATTGAGATGTGCAGGTGCGTGCTTCGGCGCATCGGCGATGGCTTGCAGAGCGAACAGATACACGACGATGGATTATTTTCACTACGATGTGATTGTGGTCGGCGGCGGCCACTCGGGCAGCGAGGCGGCCGCTGCCGCTGCAACCATGGGCGCACGCACGCTCCTCATCACCCTCAAGCTGGATGCCATCGGGCAGATGTCGTGCAACCCGGCCATCGGGGGAATTGGCAAGGGGCACATTGCCCGCGAAATCGACGCCCTCGGCGGCCTCATGGGGCGCGTCATCGACGCGGCGGGCATTCAGTTTCGGATGCTCAACAAAAGCAAAGGGCCCGCCGTGTGGGGGCCGCGGGCGCAGGCCGACCGGTCCGCGTATGCCGCCGGCGTGCGCGAAGCGCTGGAGTCCATCGACAACCTGCACCTGCGGGCCGACATGGTGACCGGCGTGGCTACCGGCGCGGCGGGCACCCGCGTGACGGGCGTGCACACGAGCCTCGGGCAAACCTTTCACGCGCCTTGCGTGGTGCTTACCACCGGCACCTTCGCCAACGGCGTGATTCATGTGGGCGAACAGAACTTTGGCGGCGGCCGCATGGGCGAGCGGGCCTCGCATGGCATCACCGGGTGCTTGCACGACCTGGGCTTCGAGAGCGGACGTCTGAAGACGGGCACGCCGCCGCGCGTTGATGGCCGCTCCATCGACTACAGCGCGCTACAGGAACAGCCCGGCGACCCCGACGCCACTGCGTTTTCGTTCCTGACCGACGCCCTCCCCCCGGTCGAGGCGCAGCTGCCGTGCTGGCTCACGCAAACCACGCCCGAGACCCATGCGCTCTTGCGTACCGGGTTCGACCGCAGTCCTATGTTTGCCGGCCGCATTCAGGCCAAGGGGCCGCGCTACTGCCCGTCGATCGAGGATAAAATCGACCGGTTCAGCGAGCAGGAGCACCATCAGATCTTTATCGAGCCGGAGGGGCGCCGCGTGCAGGAGGTGTACGTAAACGGTTTTTCAACGAGCCTGCCCGAGGACGTGCAGTTTGAGGCGCTGCGCACCATCCCCGGACTCGAAAATGCGCACATGCTGCGTCCGGGCTACGCGATTGAATACGATTTCTTCCCGCCGTACCAGATCCGCTATAGCCTGGAGACGAAGCGCGTGAGCGGGCTGTTCTTTGCGGGGCAAATCAACGGCACCACGGGCTACGAAGAAGCAGCCGCGCAGGGCCTGATGGCCGGCATCAACGCGGTGCAGAAGCTGCGCGGCGCCGATCCCATCGTGTTGAAGCGCTCCGAGGCGTACATCGGCGTGCTCATCGACGACCTGGTGGCCAAGGGCACCGATGAGCCGTACCGGATGTTTACGAGCCGGGCCGAGCATCGCATCTTGCTTCGCCAGGACAATGCCGATCAGCGGCTGACGGCGCTGGGCTACAAGCTGGGCCTGGCCTCGGAAGCGCGCTACCGGCGCATGCAGCAGAAAAAAGACGCCGTGGACCGCACGCGGGCCGCGCTGGAGACGACCAGTGTGCAGCCGGCGCAGGTCAATGATTACCTCACGGCGCAGGGCACCACACCTATCGACCAGGCCGGGCCGGTGCTGCAGATTTGCAAGCGTCCGCAGGTTGATACCGAAGCGCTCTTGCGGCATGCAGGCATCTACGACGCGGTGGTGACGGAGGCGCCCGGTATGCTGAGCGCGCCGCGGTTGGTGGAAATTGACCTGAAGTACGAAGGCTACCTCAACCGGCAGCGCCAGATGGTGGAGCAGATGGAGGAAAAAGAGCGCTGGCCGTTGCCGGAAGACATGGACTACCAAGCGCTCGATACCATCTCGAAAGAGGCGCGCGAGAAGCTCGATCGCATCCGCCCCACCAACCTGGGGCAGGCCTCTCGCATCAGCGGGGTGCGTGCGGCCGACGTTTCGGTGCTCATGGTGTGGCTTAAAGAGCAAGGCGTTGAACCACTCGACAAAGCGCGCACCGTAGAACGTCTGGAGCCGGCGTAGGGCCACGTTGCACTGCGGGGATGCCGTTGCAGCAGATCATTACAAAACGATCAATTGTCTGCGTGCAGCAGTCTTTATGCGGAGGTTTTGGAAACAAAAGGTAAAAAGCCGTTTAGGGATAGCGGTACGTAGGCCATTGGGCCTGCACAAACGTGTTGTCCGCAATCTCTTATGAAGGAGCCAGTGTGCAGCTGGCGGAGGAAATCCCCCTTCAGTATTTCGCTTCATTCCTGCATGGTCGCACTGCGCGCTCAGCCTGTCCATAGGTGTGTGGCAGGGGAGGTCTCACCATGACCGGCCATGTGCTTGTGCTCAATCAGGATTACAGCGCGCTTACGGTGTGCAGCGTCGAGCGGGCCGTGGTGCTCGTTCATCTGCAAAAGGTTCATGTCGTGGAGTCGGTGCCGGGGCAGTACATCCGGTCGCCGTCTACGCACCTGCCGTGGCCCAGCATTGTGCGTCTCAAGTCGTACGCCCGCGTGCCATTCAAGCGCGTGATGCTGTCGCGCCGCAATATCCTCAAGCGCGACCGGCACACCTGCCAGTACTGTGGGGCGAAGGATCGCCTCACCATCGATCACGTCTTGCCGAAGTCGCGCGGGGGCCGCGACACGTGGGAGAATCTTGCCGCCGCCTGCGTGGCCTGCAACAACCGAAAGGGCGACCGCACGCCCGAGGAGGCCAACATGACGCTGGCGCGCGAGCCGTTCCGGCCCAGCTACGTCATGTTTTTGCGCGACTTTGCCGGCGCGGTAAAAGACACCTGGAAGCCGTACCTCTTCCTTGGCTGACGCGACAGCCGCGGACTGCGTTGTAGGGAACGGCCCGGCGCGCGAGGGCGTGCATAGCCCGCAGCCCGCAACAGCATCGCCCCGTAGCGCAGGCAGCGCGCGGTGCACACGCTGTGTGGTGCTGTCCGGTGCATCGCAGCCTCGTTCGTTGTTTCCCAGCGCATTGCGTCCCATGAGCCAACCATCTGCTTCTTCGTCGACCGCTAAGGAATCGGCACCCACCCCGCGGCCCGAGGCCACCTCAGAAGGCACCGCGCCGTCATCGGAGGGGACGAGCTACGGTCTTGCGCTTGCCGTGGTGCTCATCACGGTGATTTCCTTTAGCGTTACCGTGTACCTCGTCATTCAGGCGGCGCCGTGAGCCGCCATCCATCAATCTACACCGCTATGATTCAACGCCGTACCGTAGGATTTGTGGGCGCCGGGCATGTGGGCACGGCCGGTGCCTACGCGCTCTTTAACCAGGGCCTGGCCAGCGAAATTATTCTGGTCGATAAAGACGCGGCCCGCGCTGAAGGCGAGGCCATGGACCTCATGCACGGGCAGCTGCTCGTCGGCCGCACCACGGTGCGCGCGGGCGACTATGCCGACCTCGCCGAGGCCCAGGTCATCGTGCTCTCGGCCGGCGCGAGCCAAATGGGCCCCGACGAGACGCGCCTCGATCTGCTGCGCCGCAACGCGCGCATCTTCGAGCAGATCATCGCCGAACTCGATACGCATGCGCCCAACGCCATCCTGGTGGTGGCGACCAATCCGGTCGACGTGCTCACGTACATCAGCCAGGAGCTGAGTACCCGCCCCGCGGGGCGCATCCTGGGTACCGGCACCCTGCTCGATACGGCCCGCTTTCGGGCGCTCCTTGGGCAGTACTACAGCGTCGATCCGCGCTCGGTGCACGCCTACATCCTGGGCGAGCATGGCGACTCGGAGGTGCCGATCTGGAGCAACGCCACCATCGCGGGGCAGCCCATTGCGGGACAAACCGTGCTGGGGCGTGCGTTCGACCGGGCGGCCATGGACGACCTGTTCGCCGAGGCCCGCGATGCCGCCTACCAGATCATTGACCGCAAGGGCTACACGAACACCGCCATCGGTGTCGTCATTGCACGCATCGTGCGCGCCATCCTCAGCGATCAGCGCTCGGTGCAGCCGGTGAGCGTACGGCCGGGCGGCGCGTACGGCCTGCCCGACGTGTGCCTGAGCCTGCCGGCCGTGTTGGGCCTGGGCGGCGTGGAAACGCTTGTGGAGCCGGATGTGTCTGATGCAGAGGCCGAGGCCTTGCGTGCCTCGGGCCAGACCCTTGCGAACGCGCTCGACGCCCTCTCCTGATTCTCGCCCTGCTGCATGCCTACCGCCGCCGATGCCTCGTCGCGATCACCTATCATCCGATGGATCGGACTGGGAGCTGGCGCACTCGCGTTTGCGGTGATGCTCATGGTTGCACCGCCAAGCGGGCTGCGGCCTGAAGCCTGGGCAACCGCCGCGGCCGGGGTGCTCATGGCGGTGTGGTGGATCACCGAGGCGCTGCCCCTGCCGGCCACGGCCCTCGTGCCGGTGGTGGCGTTTCCCTTTCTTGGCATTGCCGACTTCGAGACGGCGGCGATGCCGTACGCCGATCCGCTCATCTTTCTCTTTCTGGGCGGCTTCATCATTGCGCGTGGCATGCAGCGCTGGGAGTTGCACCGGCGCATGGCCCTGCACATCATTCGGTGGGTGGGCACGGAGCCATCGTCTATCATTCTGGGCTTTATGCTGGCTTCGGCGTTTCTGAGCATGTGGGTGAGCAATACGGCGACGGCCATGATGATGCTGCCCATTGGGCTCTCGGTAATCCAGCTGGTGCCCGACGATCAGGGGTCGGCTGCGGGGCGGCAGGCGTTTTCGGTGGCGTTGCTGCTGGGCATCGCCTACGCGTGCAGCGTGGGCGGGCTGGGCACGCTCATTGGCACGCCGCCCAATGCGCTCCTGGCCGGCTACATGCAGCAAACGTACGGCGTGCAGATCGGCTTTGCGCGGTGGATGATGGTGGGCGTGCCGGTGGCTGCTGTGGGGCTGGTCGTGGTGTACGGCGTCCTCACGCGGCTCGCCTTCCCCCAAACCTTGTCGCAACTCGCCGCCTCGGATGCGGTGATCGATGACGCGCTGGATGCGCTGGGTTCCATGCAGCGCCCCGAAAAGATGGTGGCGGCGGTGTTTGCGACCGTGGCCGTGCTGTGGATGGCGCGGCCCGCGCTGGGGGCGTACGCCGGCGGCCTCACCGACGGCGGCATTGCCATGGCCGGGGCGCTGGCGCTCTTTGTTCTGCCGGTCGACCGCAAGGGGACGTTTGTGCTCGACTGGTCGACCGCGGCCGATCTGCCCTGGGGCGTGCTCCTGCTGTTTGGCGGCGGATTGGCACTGGCCACCTCCATCGACCAGACGGGCCTCGCGCGGTGGCTGGGGCAGCGGTTTATCGGGCTAGAGGCGTGGCCTACGGTGCTTGTGGTGCTCGTGGTTGTGGCCGCCCTCATTCTGCTGACCGAGCTGACGAGCAACACCGCCACGGCGGCGGTCTTCATTCCGCTGCTTGGGTCGGTGGCGGTGGGAATTGGCGAGAACCCGCTGGTGCTGGCCGTGCCGGTGGCGCTGGCCGCGAGCTGTGCGTTTATGCTGCCGGTGGCTACGCCGCCCAACGCCATTGTGTACGGCAGCAACCGGCTCGACGTGCGCGACATGATGCGCGCCGGGGCATGGCTCAACGCCCTCTTCGTCCTGCTGATCACCCTCGTGGTGTTTGCCGTGCTGCCGTGGGCCCTCAATGTGCGCTTAGGCACCGTGCCCTCCTGGGCCTTTTAGACCCTGTTTCCGTGCACGCCTCCGGGCTCCACATCGCCCCCGGTTGTGGCCGGTAGTTCTGCTAAGAACCGCGCCCGCGGGTCGAGATTCGTGTCGTCATTGCTCGCGCGCGGCCCTCTGATGCAAAATCAAACAGGCTCCTAGCGGGCCGTGCCCGTCGCACGTAAGGCCGAGTAGGGCTCCGGGTCAGCTCCCGAAGTCTACGGCAGGCGGCTGGGCAGCGCCGGGATCGGCCTCAAACGGTGCCCGCGGCTCGAAGCCCGTCAGGTTTGCAACGATGTTGGCGGGAAAGCGCCGGATCTGCGTGTTGTAGCGCTGCACCGCGGCATTGTAATCGCGGCGGGCCACGTTAATTCGGTTTTCGGTCCCCTCAAGCTGCGCCTGCAAGTCGCGGAAGGCGCCGGTGGCCTGCAACTGCGGGTACCGCTCGGAAACGGCCAGGAGCCGTCCCAGCGATTGCCCGAGGGCTTGCTGCGCGGCCTGGTACTGCTGCAATTTCTGCGGATCGTTCAGGTCGTCGGCGCTGATCTGTATGGAGGTGGCCTTCGAGCGGGCTTCAATGACACGTTGCAAGGTCTCTTGCTCGAAGTTGGCCGCTCCCTGCACCGTGTTTACGAGGTTGGGAATTAAGTCGGCCCGCCGCTGGTAGTTCGATTCGACATTGGCCCATGCCTGTTTCACGTTCTCCTGGGCCGCAATCATGTCGTTATAAGTGCTTACGCCGGCACATCCGCCGAGCCCCAACAGTGCCACAAGTGCAACAAGCACCAACGTTCCTTTGCTTCGCATAACCCTGTGCGATAGATGGTAGAAAGTATAACCGCTGGGTAACGATACGCGCAGCCCACGTGGCTTGTTACCGAGCGTCTGTGTTGTCAAACGCCACAACCATTACAACGGGCGAGGGATCATCGAGGGCCGCGAGGGGGGTGGCGTCGTCAAGAGCAAGCACCACCGGGCCGGTAAACGCCGTCACGCGCTGAAAGAAGTACTCGGCGGTCGACGGCATGGCCTCGTTCGTTTGGTGCGGCGAATCGTCGTGCGACCACGTGAAGATGACGTCGGCCGCTTCAAAGAACAGCAGCGCGTCTTCTTCCGCGGCATGGTCGAACGCCTTGCGGAGCGCGCTTTGGGTTTGCATCCGGCGCTCGCCCAGCAGGTTGCCCAGCGTAAACTGATGGATCGTATCGGTAGTGCGCTCCATGATGGCGGGTAGCGTTTGTTGGTGCGCGACCCGCGAGCCGCCCCAGAAAATAATGCACGCGCCTTCGTTGTGCTGATAGGCGGTAGCAACGGCGCTGAGGCGCTCGGCGAAGGCCGCAGCGTTAGGCTGCACCACGTGCGGAAGGTTCGAGGAGGCAGCAGGGGTCGACATGACAGCGGGCAGTCGGGGGAAGGGGGATCGACGAGCCGATGGATCAAAATTCAAGAACCGACGCGCGGCACGGGTTCCACGCCTCAGCCGGTGCTCTGCATCGCCGCGGCTACGCCGTTGATGCTCAAAAAGAGCGGTTCGCGCAGGGCTGCTTGTGCATCGTCGTCGCCGGCACGGTAGCGCTTGAGGAGTTCAATCTGTAGCAGGTTGAGCACGTCGGTGTACGGATTGCGCAGGCGGATTGACTTTTTCAGTACGGGGCTGTTGTCAAACAAATCGTCTTGGCCGGTAAGCGCGCAAATGGCGTCGCGGGCGGCTTCGTAGTCGGCGGTGATGGCATCGTGCACGGCGTCGCCGGTGTCGCTGAGGGCATCGTAGCGCTGTGCGATGGGCAGGCGGGCCCGGGCCATCTCCCGCTGCGCGCTATCGAGCACGGCGGTAAAGAAGGGCCACGTGCGGTAGGCCTCCTGCAGGCGCTCGCGGGTGGCGTCGTCCGCCACCGCCTCCGCCAGGGCCGCGCCCGATCCAAACCAGCCCGGCACGATGTAGCGCGTTTGCGTCCAGGCAAACACCCACGGAATGGCGCGCAGGTCGTCGAACGATTGCTCGCCGCTGCCGCGGGAGACGGGCCGCGAGGCAATCGGCAGGCGGCTGATGTGCTCGATGGGCGTGGCCTGCGTGTACCAGGTCCAGCGCTCAGGCGCGTCGATGAGGGCCCGGTAGGCGTCCATGCCGCGTTGGGCCAGCGCGTCCATCGCAGCCGCAAGCGGTCCGTCGGCGTCTACGGTGGCTTGCGTGTCGCGCCCGGCGGTGGCGGTAACGGTCGCGCTAACGAGCTGCTCTACGTGCCGCCGCGCCAGCGCCGGCAGCCCGTAGCGAAACGAGATGATCTCGCCCTGCTCGGTAAACCGGATGCGGCCGTTGTGCACCGACGGCGGCAGCGCGCGAATGGCTTGATAGGTGTGGCCGCCGCCGCGCCCCACGGTGCCGCCGCGCCCGTGAAAGAGGCGGAGGTCTACGTCGTGCGCCGCGCACACCTGTCCCAGCCGGTCGATGGAGCGGTGCAGCGCCCAGTTGGCCATCCAGTAGCCGCCGTCTTTGTTGCTGTCGGAATAGCCCAGCATAATTTCCTGAAAGTGGTTGCGATGGGCCAGCTGCGCCCGGTACGCCTCGTGCGTGAACAGCGCGGCCATGCGCTCGTCGGCGGCGTCGAGGTCATCAATCGTTTCAAAGAGCGGCACCACATCTACCGGACACTGAAACCCGTCGTCGCTGATGCGGCCGAGCCCCACCTCCTTAAAGAGCAGCAGCGGCTCCAGAATGTCGCTCACCGAGTGGGTCATGCTCACGATGTAGCTGCCCACGGCGTCGGCATCGAGGCGGTGGATGGCGCGCAGGCTGCGGAAGGCGGCCAGGAGCTCGCGGGCCGCGTCGGGCAGCTCGGCATCTACCGGAACGAGGGGGCGCGGGTTCGACAGTTCGCGGGTGAGCACGGCCTGCTTGTCGGCTTCGTCGAGGGCCGCGTAGTCGTCCGTCACACCGGCGTGGCGAAGCAGCGCCGCGACGGCCCGCTCATGCACGCCGCTGTGCTGGCGCACATCGAGCGCGGCAAGGTGAAACCCGAAGGTATCAACCAGCACCTGCACCCGGTGCAAGCGCCCCAGGTAACCGGCGTCGGCCAGCCCGTGGGCCCTGAGGCTCGCAGCGAGGGCGGAGAGCTCGTCGCGGAGGTCGGCCGGCGTGTACGCCGCATCGAGGTCCGCCAGCTGCGCCTGACTCGGCGTGCCGGGCGGCAGCGCCTGCACCAAGGCGTCCAATTTCTGATCGATGAAGGCAAGCTTCCGGCGGTAGGGTTCGTGCCGGTAGGCGCGGGCCTGCGCATCGGGAAGCGTGTGGGCCTCCGCGTCGTCGCTCAGCGAGGTGCGGAGTGCGTCCGAGACCGGCACCTGCCGGTCGGAGAGGCTCAGTTCGTCCCGCAGCGCGCGGATCTCTTCCTGGAGGTGTTCGATGGTTTCGCGGCGCTGCTTTACAAACGTCCACCGCGTCACGTCGGCCGTTACGTTCGGGTTGCCGTCGCGGTCACTGCCGATCCATGAGCGGTATTTGAGGAAGGCCGGCACGTCGGCCGAGGCGCCGTAGTGGCGCCGGAGGGCCTGCTGCACGTCGCGATGAATCTGCGGGACGGTGTCCCAGATGGTGCGGTGCATGAAGTAGTGCCCCTGCTCGACTTCTTCGCGCACGGTGGGCCGCTCGGCCCGCACCTCGTCGGTGCTTAGGAGCAGCGCGATTTGGGTGTAGAGGGCGTCGAGGGCTTCGGTTTGCTCGTCGGGCGTGGCGCCGGGATCGTTGAGGGTGGCCAGCAGGCGGGCCACGGTGTGCTGTTTTTGGAGCACGGTGCGGCGGCGGGCCTCGGAGGGGTGCGCGGTGAGCGTGGGCTGTACGTCGGTGCGGGCAAAGAGGGCTTGCACCTCGTCCAGCGAGTGCCCATCGGCTTTCAGATCGGCGATGGCCGCGTCAATAGAGCCGGGACGGTGCGGCGCCGCCGGATCGGCATTGCCGCCGGGTGGCCACGGCGACGGTCCGGCAGCGCGGGCCCGGTCGCGGTTGATCCGAATGATTTCTTGCTTCTCGGCCTGGTTGACCAGGTGAAAGAAAGTCGTGAAGACGTGCAGCAGGTCCGTAAGGTCGTCGCGCGACAGGCCCGCGATTTCCTCGGCAGCTTCGTCGCGGCGCGCGGGTGCATCGTCGTGCGCGGCCTGCTTGCACAGCAGCCGCAGACGCTCGACGCGTTCCAGCATCTCCGGACCCATCTGCTCAGCGGTTACCTGCCCCAGCATGGCCCCCAACAGGTTTACCTGGCGGCTGAGCGGCTTCGAGATGCCGGTGCCTTCGGCTTCAATGTCTAATCCTTCCCAACGGCTCATAGCGAAAAGCAGCAATGTGTGAAGATGCGCACCTGTAACATACCGCGCGGGCCGCGGAAGTGCACACCGGCAACGCAACATGTTCGTAGCGATCCGTCCGCCCGCGGGGCGTTAGTGGATTGCGGCACTGGTGCGCGTGGATTTGGCGGATTAGGGGCCGCATGGGGGAACGCGCCGCCGGCTGATCCGCTCTAACGATGCGTTACCGCCCAACCGAACCCGCGCCATGGCCGATACCGCCCTTCGCTACCTCGACCCGTCCGTCATTGCGCAGCTCGGCAGCATGGAGCTGCGTGCGCGCCTCATCGTGGAGGGGTTCATCACGGGCCTGCACCGCAGCCCCTACCACGGCTTTTCGGTCGAGTTTGCCGAGCACCGGCCGTACAACCCGGGCGACGAGCTGCGGCACATCGACTGGACGGTGTACGCCAAAACCGACCGGTACTACATCAAGCAGTACGAGGAGGAGACGAACCTGCGGAGCTACGTGGTGCTTGACACGTCGCCGTCGATGCACTACCAGGGGCAGGGGCCAGTGTCGAAGCTCGAATACGGCGCGTACCTGTCGGGCGCGCTGCACCACCTCATGCTCAAGCAGCGCGACGCCAGCGGACTGATGGCGTTCGACGAGTCGGTGCATACGGTGCATCCGCCCAAGGCCACGCCGGGCTATGAGCGCCGGCTGCTGGTGGCGCTCGATGGACTGGTGCAGCGCGATGCCCAGGGCACGCGCACCAGCGCGGCGGCCGCGCTCAGTGAAGTGGCCGAGCGCATCACGCGGCGGTCGCTCGTCATCGTCATCACCGACTTGTTTGAGACCGTGGCGGCCCACGAAGATCTGCTGCGCGCCTTGCGCCACCTACGCCACCGCAAGCACGAGGTGATCGTCTTTCACGTGCTGGAAGCCGAAACCGAGCGCCGCCTGCAATTCCCCGATCGGCCCATGCGCTTTCGCGACGTGGAAACCGGCGACGAGGTCACACTGCAGCCCGCTCAGATCCGGTCGCACTACGCCGAGGCCGTGCAGCACTTTGCCGATCGGTTTCGGCGCGAGTGCCTGGCGCACGGCATCGACTTTCATGAGCTGGACACCAACGCGCCGTTTGATACGGCGCTGCTGCAATACCTCAACAAGCGCCGCCGGTTGGCCTGATGGCCGGATGCGCTGGCGCTACGCACGGTATTCCTTCTCCAGCGCCCGCAGCCGCTCCTCTATCGAGCGCTCCGGTTCCTTCGGCATCACGTAGGCCATGGCGATGTAGCCAATGACAAACGGCACGCCAGAGGACAGCACCGTGCCAATGACGAAGGCGATGCGCACCAGCGTAGGGTCGAGGCCAAAGCGCTTGGCCAGGCCGCCGCATACGCCAAACAGCTTCTTTTCGTAGCGCGCCCGCATCAGCCGCTCGCGGGCCGGGTCGTTGCGTGGCGCCTCGTCGGTGTCCACATCGGGTAGCGGCGGGGCGTGCTGGGGCGCAGCGTCATCCTTCGAGCGCCACGACAGCAGTCCGAAGCCCATAAGGATGACGAGGATGCCGCCGATGATGGGCAGCGCCTGCCACAGCCCGCTAAAGTCGGGGCCGCTCCACAGGCCCAGTTCGGCCAGCAGGTACACGATGCCCACCAGGATGAGCGAGAGGCCAGCGGCAGAGGTCCAGTTGAGAAAGCCACCTGAGGTTTCGGCCTCATCCTCCTCAAAAAAGAGGGCATCGAGGTCATCATCGCTGATGTCGTGCACGTCGAGGGTGGTCTTGCCGCTGTCGAAGGCTTCGTCGACAGGCGGGCGGCGGGACGATCGGTCGCGCGTAGTCATGGGCGGAGGGCGGATAAATGAAACAGCCAAACGGTTAAGCCGCCGGACGGAAAATCGAGGACTCCGTTACAATCACATCAAGCGGTACATCGTGCGGGGCGGGCGGCAGGTAGCTCACCACACAGGCATCGTAGGTTAGGCCCACCTTGGGCGCCGGCACGTCGTGCAAGAACGCGTCGTAGAACCCGGCGCCGTGGCCGATGCGGTGGCCATTGCGCCCGAGGCCCAGCGCCGGCACAATCACCGCGTCGAGCGCCTCGGGGGGCACCGGATCGCCGGCGAGGGGTTCGGGAATGCCCCAGCGGTTGGGGGTGAGTGCGCCGCGGCCCGCGAAGGTTCGGTGGGCCATGGTGGGCGGGTCGGGCGGATACCCCGTTACCACCGGCAGCACGACGCGCGTGCCAGCCGCTTGCAATTTCTCGATGAGCGGGCGCGTGTCAATCTCGCCACGCTCTACCATCGGCCAGTACGTGTGCACCGTGGCGGCCTGCTGCACTTCCGGAAGCCCAAGCACCTGGCGCACAATCACGGCGCTGGCCGCATCGCGTGCCGAAGCGCTCAAGGACGTGCGGTACGAGCGGAAGCGCTCGCGCAGCGTTGTTTTGGCATGTTCGACGGGGTTTTTCGCGTCCGTCGCGGCATCAGCAGGCATAAGCATGCACACATGAGGGAACGTCAGCCGGCGCATGGGCTTCGTTGCGTAGGTCGTACCACGCACCACCGCATAGAACGAACGATGCCCGTGCGTTGTTACGCCGCATGGCTCGGCATTCTGCACGCAACCTTCGGCGAATAATCCATGAACCAACCCGACCCCACGGATCGTTTGGACGCGTTCAACGCGTATAGAGACCGAATGAACCGCCGCATCCTCGAAGACGACGATCATCTGGGGATCAAGCGGTTTTTTAATTTGGATACGGCGGCGTATCGTGACGGTGCGCTCGACGGGCGCACCAAGGAGCTGTTGGGCCTGGTGGCCTCGATGGTGCTGCGCTGTAACGACTGCATCGACTATCACCTGCAGCAGTGTGTGGCCGCCGGGTGGAGCGACGACGAACTCAACGATGCCATGAACGTGGCGCTCGTCGTGGGCGGCTCCATTGTCATTCCGCACCTGCGGCATGCCGTTGAAACCATCGATATGCTGCGGGCACGCGCCGGCGACGACACGTGAGCGACGGCGCACGGCCCGGCCGCACGATCTGCTTGTTTGAACGCACCCCTGGCGTCCTGCTATGTTTGAGAACTTATCCGAAAAGCTCGAAAGCGCCCTTCAGTCCGTTACCGGGCAGGGCCGCATCAACGAGGTGAACATCGCCGAGACGATGCGCGAGATCCGGCGCGCACTCCTCAACGCCGATGTCAACTACCAGGTGGCGAAGGACTTCACCAACCGCGTGAAGGAAGCGGCCACCGGCGAGGACGTGCTCACATCGGTGACGCCGGGGCAGCAGCTCACCAAGATTGTGTACGATGAGCTGACGGCCATCCTGGGCGGTGAGTTCAAGGACATCAACATGGCGGAAAAGCCGCCCACGGTGATTCTTATCGCGGGCCTGCAGGGCTCGGGCAAAACAACCTTCTCGGCCAAGCTCGCGCGGCACCTCCGCAAGAAAGGCCACGCGCCGCTCTTGGCCGCTGCCGATGTGTACCGCCCGGCCGCCGTCGATCAGCTCGGCAAGCTGGCCGGCGAGGTGGGCGTGCCCGTGTACTCGGTGGCCGACGACGACGGCACGATCGTGCAAGATGCCGTACGCGTGGCCCGCGAGGCCGTAGACCACGCCCGCGAGAAGGCCCGCGACGTGGTCATCATCGACACGGCCGGCCGCATGCACGTCGACGAGCAGATGATGGAGGAGGTGGCCGACATCAAAGCGGCCGTCGACCCGAACGAAATTCTGTTCGTGGTCGATAGCATGACCGGCCAAGACGCCGTAAACACCGCCAAGGAGTTCAACGAGCAGCTCGATTACGACGGCGTTGTGCTCACCAAGCTCGACGGCGACACGCGCGGCGGCGCGGCGCTCTCCATTCGCGATGTGGTGCACAAGCCCATCAAGTTTGCCTCCACCGGCGAGACGCTCGACGCCCTCACGCCGTTCTACCCCGACCGCATGGCGCAGCGCATCCTGGGCATGGGCGACGTGGTGTCGTTCGTGGAGCGCGCGCAGGAACAGTACGACGAGCAGCAGGCCGAAAAGCTCCAGCGTAAAATCCGGTCGCAGGATTTTGACCTGCAGGACTTCTACGAGCAGCTGCAGCGCATCAAAAACATGGGGTCGATCAAAGACCTCATGGGCATGATTCCCGGCGTGGGCCGCCAGATTAAGGACCTCGACGTTGACGACGACGCGTTTACGCACATCGAAGCCATCATCCTGTCGATGACGCCCGAGGAGCGCGCGCACCCCGAGATTATCAACGGCACGCGCCGCCGTCGCATCGCCAAGGGCAGCGGCACCAAGGTGCGCGACATCAACCAGCTGCTCAAGCAGTTTCGCGACATGAAGAAGATGATGAAGACCGTCTCGAAGCTGACCGGAAAAGGACGCTCCGTGAATTTGCAGAAACTCATGAATCGCTTTGGGGGCGGTGGCGGTTTCCCCTAATCTGCAGTTTTGCTACGCCTCGTTGCGTGGCGCCCCACACGATCCTCGCGCGCTCCCCGCGGCTGAACGGACGGAGCGCATGCTGCACCCTGCACTGTTACGTACTCTTTGAACGAACCACCTAAACCCGACGTGGCTGTCAAACTACGCCTGCGCCGTATGGGGCGCAAGAAAATCCCCGTCTATTCGATTGTGGCAACCGACTCGCGCAATGCACGCGACGGACGATACATTGAGGATCTGGGCCGCTACTACCCGCTCGAGCAACCGGCGGAGGTCACCCTAAAGGACGAACGCGTGCTGTATTGGCTCGACAAAGGCGCCAAGCCCAGCAACACCGTCCGCTCGCTGCTGAGCAAGCGCGGCCTGATGATGACGCACGCCATGCGCCAGCGCGGGGCCAGCGAAGAAGAAATCGCCGAGGCCGTGGATGCTCACATCGAGCACCTGGAGGAGAAGGGCGAAGAAATCAAGATGACCGCCCAGATGCGCCGCCAGAAGGCCCTGGAGGCAGAAGAGCAGCGCGCCCGCGAACTGGAAGAAGAGGCCCGAAAGAAGGCCGAGGCCGAGCGCAAAGCCAAAGAAGAAGCCGAGCGCAAGGCGAAGGAAGAAGCGGAAGCTGCAGAAGCGGAAGCTGCAGAATCTGATGCGGCAGACGAAGCCGACGAGGCGTCTGACGCAGCCGAGGACGATGCCGCAAGCGACACCGCCGCGGCCGGCGCCGACGACGCGGACGCTGCAGACGAAGCTGATGACACCGACGACGAAACCAAGGACGCGTAGCGCGTGGCGCTACCGGATACGGGCATGACCGACGCTGCATCACCACCGGCCGACGCGCTGGTACGTATCGGGTATGTGTTTCGCCCGCACGGGGTGCGCGGCGAGCTGAAGGTGGCGCCGGAGGCCGAGAGCGCCCGCGCGTTTGCCGACCTTGCCACGGTGTATGTGGGCGCCGCGCCAGAGCGCGCGCGTCCGTACGACGTGACGGGTGTGCGTACGCAAGAGACGAAGCGTGGCCTCACGGTCCTGCTTACGCTCCGCGACGTAGACGACCGGACGGCCGCCGAGGCCCTTGCCAAACGCACGGTGTATGCCGCGGCCGACGACTTGGCCCTGGACGAGGAGGAGCTCTTCGTGCACGACCTCATCGGCGCGCGCGTGGTTACCGACACGGGCACGCCGGTGGGTACCGTGGCCGACCTGATGCCGCTTCCGGGCCCCGACGTGCTCGTCATCGAGCGTCCGGGCCGGCCCGATGCCCTCGTGCCGTGGGTGGAAGCCCTCGTGCCAACGGTAGACCTTGACGCGGGCTGCATCACCATTGCGCCCATCGACGGATTGCTGGACTAACCGCGCAACGCTATTGCTCATGCGCATCGACATCGTAACGGCTTTGCCGGACATTGTGGAGGAGCCGCTGCGCCATAGCATCGTGGGCCGCGCCCAATCGAAGGGCGCCCTGGCGGTGCATGTGCACGATGTGCGCGACTACGCCACCGACAAGCATCGTCAGATTGACGACTACCCGTTTGGCGGCGGCGCAGGCATGGTGCTCAAGCCCGAGCCGCTGGTGCGCTGCGTGGAAGCGATCACGGCCGCGGCCGGCGCGCCCGACGCCGTCATTTACCTGACGCCCGACGGCGAGCGCTTGCAGCAGCCCCGCGTAAACCACCTGTCGACCCACGAGCATCTGATTTTGCTGTGCGGCCACTACAAGGGCATCGACCAACGCGTGCGCGACACCGTCGTCACGCTGGAGGTGTCCATTGGCGATTACGTGCTTAGCGGCGGCGAGCTGCCGGCCCTGGTGCTGGTGGATGCCGTGGCGCGCCTGCAGCCGGGCGTGCTGGGCGACGCCTCCTCGGCCCTCACCGATTCGTTTCAGGACGGCCTGCTGGATGCGCCCGCTTACACGCGGCCCGCGTCCTTTCGGGGCCACGACGTGCCCGCGGTGCTGCGCTCGGGCGACCACGCGCGCATCGACGCCTGGCGCGATGCCCAACGGCTCGAAAAGACACGCGCCCGCCGGCCCGACCTCCTCGACGACTGACCGCATGTTTTCCGCGTAGCGCCTTGCGCTGCGCCTTCACCTTTTGAATGAACCAGTAGACCTATGGCGACCGATCTTCTTAGCCTCATCGAAGGCACCCAAACCACAACCGAACGCCCCGAGTTTGCCTCGGGCGACACCGTAAACGTGCATCTGCGCGTGGTGGAAGGCGACAAAGAACGCATCCAGCAGTACGAGGGTGTGGTGCTCAGCCGGCGCGGCAGTGGCCCCAACGAAACGTTTACCGTACGGAAGGTATCCGGCGGCATTGGCGTAGAGCGTATATTTCCGCTGCACTCGCCGCGCATTGCCAAAATTGAAGTGCGCCGCCGCGGTCGCGTACGCCGCTCGAAGCTCTTCTACCTCCGCGATCGCTCCGGCAAGGCGGCCCGCATTAAGGAACGCCGCTCGTAGCACGCCTGCGCAGGGCACACGGCGGCGCGGCGGTCTTTTCCATCGAGCAGCAACCAACCCATGGAACTTGCCATCTGGAATACGCCGCCCGCGGAATACCTCGTGTCGGGGTTTACCTCCGGCGCTGTGGACGGCCCGTTTACGATTCAGCGCTATCGCCCCGAGGTGTGCGCAGCGCGCCTGATTGAGGGCACGTCGGACGTGGCGCTGTTGCCTACCTCGATGGCCCTGCAAGCCAGCGAGGCCATCGACGTGGTACCCAGCGTGGGCCTTGTGGCTTGGCGCTACCCCTACGCCCGCTTGGTGTGGAACGGCGGCCTGCATGACTTTCCGGCGACCATTGCGTACGACCGGCGGGCCGCGCAGGAGCGCTTGCTCACGCGCATCCTCATGCAAGAGCATTACGGCAAAGAGCCCGCCTTCGTGCCGCTCGATGCGCCGTCGCTCGATGCGTTGCGCGCGGCCGACGCGGACGCCTCGCTCCTTGTGGGCCCCGCGGTGCCGACGCTGGAGGTTGATGCCTTCTCGATGGACCTGGGCCGCGAGTGGTACGAGCTCGTCAACTATCCGATGGTGTGGGGGCTGTTCGTCACCCAGCGCGGCCGCACCGATGCCGCCATCACCGAGCCGCTCATTGCATCGGCCAAAGCCGCCGATGAGAACCGGGACGTATGGGCAGCCTCGCACGAGACCACGCCGCTGCTGGCTGCCTTCTACCGCGAGCACCTGCGCACCGGGCTCGACCGCCTGGCCATCGCCAGCCTCACCGAACTCCGTAAGTTCTTGTTCTATTACAACGTGACGGAGGACGTCCCCGACGTGCCCTTCGTCTCGATCGACGAAGACGACGAGGACAACGCCACCGCCGACGATTCTTCCGCACCAACCCCCAACGACGCATGAGCACGGGCATCAAAACCGTGGAGCGCAATAAAAAGGCGCGCTACGAGTATGCGATTGAGGATACCGTGGAAGCGGGCATCGTGCTGAAGGGCTCCGAGGTGAAGTCGGTGCGCGCAGGCAAAGTGAGCCTCGATGGGGCCTATTGCGCGGTAGATCGCTACGGCGAGATGCTGCTGCACGATGCGTACATCAAGCCGTACGAACAAGCCGGGCACTTCAACCACGACGCCCGCCGCACACGAAAGCTCCTGCTGCACAGCCGCGAAATTGAGCGCTGGGCCGAGGCCGCCAATCGCAAAGGCTACACCATCGTGCCGCTCGAGCTGTACCTGCGCGACGGCTGGGTGAAGCTCAAAATTGGCCTTGGCAAGGGCAAAAAACAGCACGACAAGCGGCAAACCATCAAAGAGCGCGAGAGCACGCGCCGCCTCGAAGAACAGCGCCGCGCCTACAACTTGTAGCCACGCCCCATCCTTTCTCGACCGAACCGCACAACCATTCGTATGGATTTTCCACCCGTCGACGACCAACTCGCCGTGCTACGCCGCGGCGTCGAAGAGATTCTGCCGGAGGAGGAGCTCCGCAAGAAGCTGGAACGCGCCCGCCAAACGGGCCAGCCGCTTACCGTAAAGCTGGGCTGCGACCCCAGCCGCCCCGACCTGCACCTGGGCCACACCGTCGTCCTGCGCAAGCTCCGCCAGTTTCAGGACCTCGGCCACCACGCCATCCTCATTGTGGGCGACTTTACCGGGATGATTGGCGACCCCACGGGCCGCTCCAAGACGCGCGCGGCGCTCACGCTCGCGGAGACCCGCGAACATGGCGAAACCTACTACGAGCAGGCCACCCGCGTCCTCGATCCGGAAAAGACCGAGATCCGCTACAACTCCGAATGGCTCGACGCCCTCTCGTTTAGCGACGTCATTGAGCTGGCCGGGTCGTACACCGTTGCACAAATGCTGGAGCGCGAGGACTTCAAAACGCGCTACAACGCCGGCAAGCCCATCAGCATCCACGAGTTTTTGTACCCGCTCGCTCAGGGGCAGGACTCGGTGGAAATTAAAGCGGACGTCGAGCTGGGCGGCACCGATCAGCGCTTCAACCTGCTGGTGGGCCGTCACCTGCAGCAGGTGCGCGGGCAAGACCCGCAGGTGTGCATGATGCTTCCGCTCCTGGAAGGCACCGACGGCACGCAGAAAATGTCGAAGTCGCTGGATAACGCCATCGGCATCGCCGAATCGCCGGAAGACATGTACGGCAAGACGATGTCGGTGCCCGACGACCTGATCTACCGGTACGCCGAGCTGGTCTCCGACATTCCCACGGACGACCTGCCGAAGGTGAAGGCGTTTGCCGAAGCCAATCCGCGCGAAGCCAAAGCGCAGCTGGCCCACACCATCGTGCGGATGTACCACGACGAAGCGGCGGCCGACGCGGCCCGCGATCATTTCGAGCAGACGGTGGTGCAGGGCGGCGTGCCCGACGACATTCCGACGTATACCCCAGACGCTGATGCGGGCGAACAGGTGGGCCTCCTCAACCTGATGCGTGGCGCAGGCCTCACCGACTCCAACAGCGAAGGGCGCCGCCTCATCAAGCAAGGCGCGGTGTCCATCGACGGAGAAACCGTGGAAGATACCGGATTGTACGTAACCGTCTCTGAACAAGCGCCGTTTACGTTGCAGGTGGGCAAGCGCCGCTTTGCACGCATCGTACACGAGGCCTAGCCTCTGGCGCGCGCGATGGATGGGCCAAGCGCTGGCGGCATGATGAGGCATGATGAGGACCGTGCCATGTTGAATCCCGATTGGCTGAACGCCCCCGGCACCGTGCTGCTCGATGCAGCCCGCCCCGATCCGGCGCAGCCCCATCCGTTGCTGTTTCGGGCGCCACGCCGCGTGATTGTGGCGCGGGAGCTGGCGGCGGTGCGTCCGGCGCTCCGCGCCATGGATGCCGCCCTTGCGGCCGGTTCGTACGTCGCGGGCTACGTGGCCTACGAGGCCGGCTACGCCTTCGAGCCTGTGGCAACCGGCCCCCTGCCCGACGCGCCGCTCCTGTGGCTGGGCGTGTACGACGCGCCCATGGCCCTCACGTCCGCAGCGGTCGCCGATGGGCTCGACCGGGTGGCGGGCCCCGAGGCGCCGGTCACCGACGTCCGCCTGGCGGTGGATCGCGCGCGCTACGAGGAGGCGCTGCGCACCATCAAGGCGCACATCCAGGCCGGCGACGTCTATCAGATCAACTACACGGCGCCCCTGCATGTCCGATACGACGGCGATCCGCGGGTGCTGTACCGGCGGCTCCGGCGGCGTCAGCGCGTCGCGTTCGGCGGATTTCTGCACCTGGGGCCCCGGCAGCTGTTGTGCGCTTCGCCCGAGCTGTTCTTCCACCGCGACGGCCCGCGCCTCACCACGCGTCCCATGAAAGGCACCGTGCATCGCGGCCCCACAACGGCGGCCGACGACGCCCTGGCCGCCTGGCTCACCGCCGATACCAAAAGCCGGGCCGAAAACCTGATGATTGTCGATCTGCTGCGCAACGACCTCTCGCGGGTGTGCCGTCCGGGCAGCGTGCAGGTGCCGCACCTGTTTGCCACCGAGCGCTACGAAACGGTCACCCAGATGACCTCCACCGTCACGGGGCGGCTGCGGCCGGGCATCGGCTATCACGACCTGTTTGCGGCGCTCTTTCCCTGCGGCTCCATCACGGGCGCGCCCAAGCGCCGCGCCATGTCCATCATCCACGCGCTGGAGGCAACGCCCCGGGGCGCGTACTGCGGGGCCATCGGGTACGCCGCGCCCAACGGCCGCGCAACGTTTAACGTCGCCATCCGCACGGTGGAGCTGCGCGACGGGCAGGGGCGCATGGGTACCGGAAGTGGAGTGGTGTGGGATTCCGATCCCGCGGCGGAGTACGACGAGTGCAGGCTCAAAACGCAGTTCCTAACGGCCGATCCTGCGCCGCCGCTGCAACTCATCGAGACGATGCGCGCGGAGGCGGGCGCCGTGCCGCTGCTCGCGTACCACCTCGACCGCCTCATGGCCTCGGCGCGCTACTTCGATTGCCCGGCCGACCGGCGGCAGCTCCGCTCGCGCATTGAAGCGACGGCCGCCGCCCTTCCCCCAAGCCCCCACAAGGTGCGCCTCACCGTTGATGGCGAGGGCCGCGTGGCCCTGACGACGGCGCCGGTATCGCCCGATGCGTCGCCCTGGACGGTGGTGTGCACCGACGTTACGGTCGACGCGTCCAACCCGCACCGCTTCCACAAAACGAACCGCCGCGGCCCCTACGAGGCCGCCTACGCCCAGGCGATGGCCCGAGGGGCCGACGAGGGGTTGTTGCGCACGGCCGACGGTGCCGTGACCGAAGGCAGCCGCACGAATCTGTTTGCCCGGTTCGGCGCGCAGCTGGTAACGCCCCCGCTGTCTGACGGCGTGCTGGGCGGCGTGTACCGGCGGCACGTGCTGGCGACGCATCCGCACGCCACGGAGGGCCGCCTTACCCCGCAGGATCTGGCGCGCGCCGATGCGCTGTACTGCTGCAACGCCCTGCGGGGGTGGAAGGAGGCCCGGCTTGCGGCTGCAACTCAACCGACGGCGATAACCCGCGTAGCCGAATAGCGGCACGGGGACATTTCTGATCTTTTCGCTGTGCTATTACACTTTCGTTTCATTCGTGGCTGGTTGTTGTAGGGGGGGCAACGTGTCCTCGGGGCGCGTAATCAACCATTACTCCTGACAACACAAGCAGCCCTATGTACGCTCCGATGCGTTCAACACCCCCTCACAGGAAAGGAACGACGACAACAAGCCGCTGGCTTCGCATGCTACTCGGATTGCTTGCGCTTGTGATAGTAGCAAGCGGATGCGATGACGATGGCGGCGGCCCCGGAGGCATGACCGAGCCCACCATCACCGACCTTGCCACCGATACGGACAACCTTAGCACGTTGGTTGCAGCACTTCAGGCCACGGGCCTCGCCGGTACGCTCGATGACGAATCCGCGACGTTTACCGTCTTTGCCCCTTCCAATAGCGCGTTCTCGGCCTACGATGTGAATGCGCTACTGCAGAGCAATCCAGCGCTCTTGGAAGAGGTGTTGGGCTTTCACGTTGTCGCAGGGGCCGAGGTCACCGCAGATGAGCTGAGCAACGGTGATACCTTTACCACCGTGCAGGGCGACCAAATTGAAGTGACCCTCGAAGGCGGCAATGTTTTTGTTGAAGGCGCACAAGTCACCACACCCGATGTACAGGCCTCTAATGGGGTTGTGCACATCATAGACGACGTGCTGCTGTCCAATCGCACGGCCGGTCAGCGCCTTCTCGTGACCTCCGCTACGGAAGCACTCTACACAGCGATAAGCGACGCAGGGCTGGTAGACGCCTTCAATAACCCACAAAACGTGTGGACCACCTTTGCTCCTACGAATGCGGCGTTCCAGAATGCCGATCTGAGTGGATTTACCGCTGCCGAAGTGCAGGAAATCCTGCAGTATCACACGTTGGATGGCATCACGACCTCTACGCAGCTCGTGCAGCTTTTGGACAATAATGGTGGAGAGGTGCAGGTCCCTACCAATCAGGGAGAGGACATCACCGTCCGGCAGTTGTCCGATGGTACCATTACACTTAACGGCGATCAGGCAACCCTCAACGTAAACAATCTGGACTTGCGTGCAAGCAACGGTATCATCCACCTAATTGACGGTGTGCTTGTGCCTCCCAGTCTTGGCGAAATGCCTACGCCTAGCATCGCCGATATTGTCGCCAATACCGATGCATTTTCCACGCTAAAGACGGCGCTGGAGTCGGCAGGGCTTGTAGCTCCGCTCGCTGACGAGACCAAGACATACACGGTGTTTGCGCCGAACAATGACGCGTTTGGCCCCATCAACACCAACGAACTTCTTGGGCAGGCCGATGCCCTTTCGGCTGTGCTGAAGTACCACGTGGTGCCCGGACAGGCGCTGGCTCTGGCTGACCTGCAGGAAGGCGAAAACACGGTCACGACGCTTGATGGCGCTGAGCTGACGGTTGTGCGCAACGGCAACAGCGTGTTTGTGGAGGGGTCGGAAGTTGTGCAGGCCGATGTGCAAGCGGCTAACGGCATCATTCACGTTATCGACCGCACGTTGCTGGGCAACCAGAACCTAGCCAGCACCGCACGCTTTGTAGCGCCTACCTTTGAGCTCTACCAGACGGTGGTGGATGCCGGGTTGGGCAGCGCGTTCGTAAACGCGGACGGTTGGACGGTCTTCGGGCCAAACAACGCCACCTTCCAGAACGCTGACCTAAGCGGCTTCAGCGCTTCGGAGATTCAGGAGGTTCTGCAGTACCACGTCTTGCCATCGCAGGTAACCGACAGCGAAGCGCTGCTAGCGGCCCTCGACCAAAACGGCGGCCAGATTACAGTGACAACCCTGCAAGGCGAGGATCTGACAATCGCCAAGGACGGTGATCAGGTCGTGTTTAACGGCGGCCAAGCCACGCTCGACCTCAGTAATCTCGATTATGTGGCGTCGAACGGCATCTTGCATGTCATTGACGGTCTGCTCATTCCGCCGAGCTTGCAGCAGAAGTCGATTGCCGAGATTGTGGCTGACAACGGGCAGTTTGCTACGCTGAAGACAGCTTTGCAAACCGTTGGGCTCGATGGCACGCTCGGAGACGAGACGAAAACCTTCACGGTGTTTGCGCCCAATGATGCCTCGTTCGCGCCCTATAACGTTAATTACTTGGTCAACAATCCAGGGCTGTTGGAAGAGGTGTTGGGCTTTCATGTGGTGCAAGGCGCCGCTGTTCAGTCGGGCGACCTGTCGGACGGTGATACCTTTACTACCGTACAGGGCGACCAGATCGAGATTTCGATCCAGAACGGCACGATTTCCGTTGAGGGTGCAGAGGTCATCACCGCGGATATTGAAGCCTCCAACGGCGTCATTCACGTGGTGGACAACGTGCTCCTAACCAACCGCAACGCCGTGGAGCGTGCAACCGTTACCAAGAACTTCAGCATCCTAGCTGACCTGGTAGGAGAAGCCAACCTGGCGAGTGCCTTGAGCGGCGTAGGCCCTGACGGTCAGGATGGGCTGACGGTGTTTGCGCCGACCAACGAGGCTTTCCTTGCGGCGTTGGATAACAACGGCAATGGGACGATTGATGGGAACGAGGTTCCTTCCAATCTGGCAGAAATCCTACAGTACCACGTACTCGACGACGTATTTTTCGCGGCCGACGTGCCCACGTCTGAAACCGCGGTGCCCACGCTTCAAGGGACGGACGTCACCGTGGTGCGTAGTGGTTCGAGCGTCACGATCAATCCGAGCGACGAAGACGCAAGCGTCATTGCGCCGGATGTAGACGTGTCGAACGGTGTCATTCACGGCATCGACACGGTGCTCATTCCGTAGCAACGTATCAGGTCGATGCGAACGGTTCCGGGAGCCTTTCCGATGGGAAAGGCTCCCGGCATGCCGTTGCACGCATAGGCATCATTGGTACGGCCGGTGGCCTCTGCGGTCGGGCCCTCCGATGATACAGCGCTGTCCCTCCATTGCTTTCGGTATCAATGCCTAACCTACCGGACGCTCAACGGTCCTCCGATGCCGCTGGTGCTTCGCTCAATGTGCTATGCACCCAGGTTGCAAAGGGCAACCGCCACGCATTTGAGCGCATCTTCCGCCGCACTTCGGAGCGGGTGTTTCGTTATGCCGCGTACATGACCGGATCCGACACTGAAGCCTTCGATATCGTGCAAGATGCGTTTATGGCCTTGTGGGAGCGGCGCGATCAGCTTGGTGATATTGAAGCGCTCATTCCCTACATTTTGCAGATGGTGCGCCATCGTGTATACAACAAGCAGCGAGGCGCGCGAACACGCCGGCGCAATGAGGAGCAGCTACCGCGCGATGTGTTAAGGGCCGCCCCTCCGTTGCCAGATGAACAGGTGAATGCCGACCAGTTGCATTCGTTGATGGACCAGTGGATTGAGGCCCTGCCGCCACGACAGCGTGAAGCCCTAACGCTCCGACGCATCGACGGGCTTTCCCACGATGATATAGCTGAAGTTATGGATATATCGCCGCACACCGTCAATAATCACATTGTACGAGCCATGGATACGCTGCGCGAACGCCTGCGCACGCACCGTCCCGATCTGTTGGCATAGATCCTCCCCATGTCTCGCGCTGCCACTTGCTGCTTTACACGAATAGCCACGGGCTCATGGATAGCGAATCGCAACCGCAACACAAGAATACGCCCGATCTGCCGCCCGAGCTGGAACGGCAGGCAACAGATAAGGCCACAAGCGATGACTACGCGATCCTCTGGGCCTTGCTGAAAGAACAGGACGCAACGACCGATCGTAGCTTCCCGACCGATGACGCATGGGCAGCACTCGAGGCTCGGTTGTCGTCTGCATCGGATGATTCCCCTCGAGCGCGGATGCCAGAACGAGCGTCAAGGCGAGCCGCCCGCCCGAAAGGACGCACGCGGGCTCGCTGGGCCGTCGTTGCTGCAATGTTTGTTTGCATTGGCTTCGCTGTGCTGATTTCCAGGCCTCAAACGACGGTCCACAAAACAGCGGTCGCGGAACAGACCACCGTAACACTGCCCGACGGCTCCACGGTAACGCTCAACGCAGCGTCGCGTCTTTCGTATCCCTCAGGTTTTAGCACATGGTTCCGGGGAGAGAATCGTGCGCGTACGGTTACGCTTGAGGGGGAAGCCTTTTTTGCGATTCGCCATCGCAAACGACCTTTTCGGGTACATACGCCAAATGCTACGATAGAAGTGCTGGGCACCCGGTTTAACGTACGGGCGCGTTCCGTCAACGCTCAGCCCATTACGCGCGTGGCATTGCAGTCTGGCCGCGTGAAGGTGTGGGCCACGGAGGAGGGAGCTGAAGACAGCGTACTGCTAGAAGCGTCGGGGGCAAGCAGTCGTGTCGTAGGCTCGTCTGCACCTACCCAACCCGTGGCGATTGCTGAACCGGGCATTGCGGCTTGGCGAAACGGCGGGCTGGCCGTTTATAATGCGCCGCTTTTGCGGGTGCTCAAAGAGCTTGAACGGCGCTATGGTACCACGATTCGGCTCAAGATTTCTGCGAAAGAAGCGGCTGAACCCCTCACGCTCCATTATGGGCAGCCGGTTACGCTAGAAGATATCCTTCGGGACATTTCAGTCATGAAAGGCCTTCAGTTTCGTAAAGTGAGAGAGGGGTATGTTGTCATTCCGTAAGATGTTTTGCCTGCACCCAAGACACGGGCGCTGGCGGATTGTGTGTCTGCTTGTGATGTTCTGCAGCGTGGCAACGCCTGTATCGGTTTGGGCGCAGCCGTCCTCGGCGTCCTTGCACACCGCCTCGTGGCGTAATGTGCCGCTAGATGCAGCCCTGCAGCAGCTCATTGACCGCACGGGGATTAGTCTGGCATACTCTAATACGTTAGTGCGTGACCGCCGGGTGTACTGCCAGGCCCAAGATGTTACTTCCGAGGTGTTGCTGCGCTGCGTACTAAGCGGCACAAGCATTGATTATGTGCAAACCTCCGGCGGAACGTATGTGCTGGTTCCGGCCCTACGTGCACCCAAGGTGTACGGCACGCTCGTGGGTACGGTTGTAGACGCTGTGACGGGCGAGCCGCTGCCTGATGCGCATGTGCTGCTTGCCGATGCCGGGGCCGGGGCCACAACCAACCCGGCCGGCCGGTTCGCCTTTCCTGAGGTGCTGACGGGGCAACACCGAGTAATCGTGAGCTATGTGGGGTATCAATCGGTCGTCGACAGCGTACGGGTGAGGAAGCGGGGAGTCCAATCGTTGCGTGTTGCCTTGCCGCCGCAACCCATCCGTACGCCCCCACTTATCGTTGACGGTTTGCAGCGACGCAGGCCCTCAACACGGTTTGGGCGCGGCCAACAATCGGCCGAGGCGCTAGCGCGCTTGCGAAGCAGCGGGACGCCGGACGTGCTCCGGACGGTCGGCCAGCAGGCAGGCGTTGCTACAGCACGCGTTAACGTAGACGTAAGCATTCAAGGAGAACGCCCGGGGAGCTACCTGACGCTTCTTGACGGCGTGCCGGTGCGTCAGCCGGTTGTTCTCGGCGGGCTCCTCTCCGCCTTTAGTCCCCTGTCGCTAGAGCGCGTCACAACGCACAAGGCAGGCTTTCCGGCGCGCTACGGCAGCCACAGTGCCGGTGTGCTAGCGGCGACGCACGACCTGAACCGCCCCGATCTTTCGCACGCATCGGTGAGCATCGATCCAGTGAGTGCGAACATGCGCGCCGAGGCGAGGTGGGGGCCAACTGCCCGGCGGGCGGGTGCTGCCGCCGTTGCTGCTCGTACCAGTGTGTGGCCGGTGTACGAAGCGCCGGCGTTGCAGCAGCGCTTGGAATCGTGGACGGCGCCGGATCCGTTGCTCGCTGCGCAATGGATGCCTGGAGGCAGCGCCGGTGAAGGGTCGTTTACGCATCAAGAGACCTCTGCTCTCTCCTTCTGGGACGTCCACGGCGCGGTGCGCCAAGCACTCACACCATTTCAGACGCTTGAGGCATCCGTCTATGCCGGTGTCAATGCTTTAGAGACGCATACCGCCGCATTGCGCACGGGGGCGCCGGATCGGGTGCTTGCCGGCGCGGGACGTACCGACTGGTCGAATCGCTTGGTGCAGATGCGGCATCTGTGGGCCGTTAATGCGCGGACTACGCTTGCGACGCAAGCATACATCAGCGAGGGCCACTCGCAGATGCAGGTTGGCATGCTCGATGTCACCATGCAGCCCACGATCCTTGAAGATGGAGTGCGCGTTGTCTCTCCTCCCCTCGAGGCTATGGATCATGCGACGCAGCGCAACGGCCTGCGCACGTGGGGCGGAAGCGCCACGGTAGACGTGAGCCTGACGCCGCACTACCAACTCACGGCGGCGCTTGAACCCAAGGCATACAGCGCCAGCGTACGGCTCCGCAACCGATTTTTGGGAGCGCTAGCTTATGATGTAAATACGTGGCACATGGCCAGCTTTGCCGAGGTGAAAGCGTCGTGGCCAACGGGCATCTCTGCCACGATGGGTAGCCGCTTTACGTATCTTCCAGCCCGCCAAACTGTTTATGCAGAGCCGCGTGCGCTTGTGCGCTATGATGCCAGCGCCGCATGGGGCACCATTGCCCTCCGGGGAGCAGCAGGGCTGTACCGGATGTTTGTTATGCAGTCTGAGGTTAGCAATACGGGGCCCATGGCTGCAGTGCCCACGATGCAATTCTGGCTCCCGCTGGACGCGTCGCTTGCCCCACCGCGCGCTTACCACACCGCATTCGACGTACTTTGGGAACCTACAAGCCACTGGACACTGCGTCTTGAAACCTACGCTAAGTGGCAATCGCGCAGCCTTACCATTGATTACCCTGCACTGGTGCGCGCTACGCCCTTTGCCGATGCGCGTGCGGCTCCGCTCCAATCGGTGGGGCAGGCGTCTGCATTCATGACGGCTGCTCGCGGTCGTTCGTTTGGGGCGTCCGTAACCGTAGAACGAGCCCAGGAAGCCTTTGCAGGCGGCATGACGCTTGCGCTGCAGCGCGTAAGGCAGCGTTATCCCGGGCGCTTTGGCGGGCGGTGGGTGCCTGCTCCTTGGGAGAAGCCGGTGCAGCTCGATGCGTACGTGTCGCGCAGCGTAGGCTGGGGCGTGCGTGCGGGAGCGCGTTGGCGGGGCAGCTGGGGACAGACGTGGGCGTTGCGCCAATCGTATTATGACTACCTAGCGCTTACCGAAACGTCTGTGCTGCCCGAGCCATTAAATCTCCGGGCTCCGGGACGCCAGCAGCTCGCGCCATACCGGCGGCTAGATCTCACGGTCCGTGGGACATGGCGCCTTGGCACTACAAACGTTTACGTTGAGGCTGGTGTCCTCAACGTACTGAACCGAGAGAATCCCTTCGACTGGAGCGCGTACCCTGCAGCCTCGGGGTATGCGTTTCAGAAACGCGTTTTGCCCGGCCGACGGCTCAGCGCGTTGGTGCGTCTTCAGTACTGATTGGTGCCTGCATCAGGGAGGCAAGGAGGCCCGTCCGGTAGCTAGATCTGCCGAGGTAAAGCAGCCATCTGCTATCAAACAACGTTTGGGCCGGGCCTCCTTACGCGCGGCGCCCGCCTCAGGACTGCACCGTTGCAGGAACCGACGTACCGTCGCCCGTCTCGCCGCGGGCCGCGATGAACTCCGGATAGGCGCGGACGTCGTGTTCGTGCAAATCGAGGCCCACATCTTCGAGCGAGCCGTTGATGCGCAGGCCCAGCGTGCGGTCCAGCGTCCAAAACAGCCCATAGCTGAGCGGGAACGTCCACAGAAAAGCAGCGAGCGCGCCCAGCGCCTGCACACCCACCTGCGCGAGGGAGAACCCGCTGCTTGCAAAGAGGCCGGCGGCGAGCGTGCCCCACACGCCGCAGACGCCGTGTACGGCCACCGCGCCCACCGGGTCGTCGATAATGCGGCGGAGGGCCTGCGTTGCGATAACCACCAGGACGCCCGCAACGGCGCCGCTGAGCAGCGCAAACGCGGGCGCAAGGGCTGCGCAGCCCGCGGTAATTCCCACGAGGCCCGCCAGTACGCCGTTCAGCGTCATGGGGGCATCGGGCGTGCCATGCACGATCCAGGTGTAGGCCATGGCCCCGACCGCGCCCGCGCCCGCCGCGAGGAATGTGTTCAGCGCAATGAGGGCAATGCTCGTGGTGCCCGCCGTGGTGGAGCCGGCGTTGAAGCCGAACCAGCCAAACCACAAGATGAACACGCCCAGCGCGGCCAGGGGCAAGCTATGGCCCGGGATGTCGCGCGGCCGACCGGCGGCGTCGTACGCACCAGCGCGTGGGCCCAGGACCAATGCACCCGCCAGCGCGGCCCATCCGCCCACCGAGTGCACGACCGTGGATCCGGCGAAGTCGATAAAGCCCAGGCCCTCCAGCCAGCCGCCACCCGCCAGGAGTCCGCCCCACGCCCACGATCCAACAACCGGATAGATGACGGCCGTGATGGCAATCGAAAACACGAGGTAGCCGCTAAACTTGATGCGCTCGGCCACCGCCCCCGAAACGATCGTGGCCGCCGTGGCCGCAAACACCGCCTGAAAGAAAAAGAAAGCGTAGGTCCAGGACGTAGACGCTGCGTCGGCAAGCCCCTGAAGCGCAAACCCCGTCGTTCCTACGAGGCCGCCCCACGACGAACCGAACATCAGCCCGAAGCCCACCAGAAAGAAGGCGATGACGCCGGCGCCAGCATCCATCACGTTCTTCATGATGATGTTGACGGCGTTCTTGGCCCGTGTGAAGCCCGTTTCCAACAAGGCAAAGCCGGCCTGCATCAAGAAGACCATGCACGCCGCCAGAATGGTCCACACGTAGTTCAGGTGCAACTGCACAGCAGCGGCCTCCGGCGCTTCTTGGGGCGCGCCGTGCGCCGCTAGTGGCACGAACAGCAGTACCGCACAGCAAAGGACGAAACGCATCATACCAGCATTATTTTGGCGTATGAGACGAACAGGCGAAAGAAAAACGTCTAATTGATCACGTTACGAAATATATTCTATGTGATAGGGACTTGTAGTGCAAGTTGTTAGGGCATAAAAGCGCTTACACCGTATTTTGTAGCGCCAATCGATAAATCGCCCAAAATATTTAGTCTCGCGTGGTCCTGTCGCGTGCTGCGGTGTAAAAATTAAGCTGTGTTTGAAAAACCGACGTGAGCGCGCGCCCGTGATGGAGGGGCGGCTCTTTCCGCGGCGCTCGGAACCGCTTGCGGTCGAAGGGGCGTACCTCAAGCGTGTAAGTTCGCGTACACCCTCGGTTCAAGTGTGGGCAGGACATATGGCTAACGTCGCTACAGGGCCGCGTCCGCCGTCGCAGCGTTTGATGCAGCGAGAGCGCCCATTTACGGTAGAGGAATACCATGCCCTCGCTGCAGCTGGCATCCTAACAGAAGATAGCCGCGTCGAACTGCTAGACGGCCGCATCGTCGCCATGTCTCCGATCGGATCGAAGCATCTGCACTGCGTCAACCGCCTCAACGAACTGTTCGCCCGGCGCCTTTATCACTCGGGTGCACCGCTAGCGCGAATTAGCGTGCAGAACCCCGTGCGCCTGACCCCACACAGCGAGCCGGAGCCCGATCTGGTGCTGCTGCGCCCCGATGCGCCGCAAGACCGCACGCCCATCCCCGACGACGTGCTGCTGCTCATTGAAGTGGCCGACACAAGTGCGGACTTTGACCGCACGGAGAAGCGGCCGCGCTACGCGGCCGCCGGCATCCCCGAGTACTGGCTCGTCGACCTAGCAGCCGAGACGGTGGAAGTGGCCCGCGGGCCCGAGGCGGGGCGCTACACCACGATCACGCGTGCAACGCGCGGCGATACGCTTGCGGTGGAGGCGCTGCCAACCCTTGAGGCCTTGCCGGTTCAGGAGATCCTGCAGAAGCAGACGTAGCGCCTGGGGTTACAACGTGACCTATGGTCTGCAGCCCCCGCGACCACCACGCACCCAATCTGGCGCCTCACAGACGTTCGAGAAACTCCACGAATGGCCCAAAGCCCTGTGGACATTGCTCAACGATGTCCTCGTACCGGGCCCTCGACAGAATAAGTGGCGCATCAATGGCGCCGCGGTAGCGAGTGCCGTGCGCTTCGAAAAGCTCTTCCACAATGCGCTTGGGCGGTTTATCATGATTTTGGTCTTCGACAGGTGTCTGCCAAGAGACAGGGAGCGAGTCGGTGCCAAGTCGTGCACCGAGTGAATTCTCAGCAGCAAGGACAAGAGCCTCCAGATCGTGCTTGAAACAGAACGCCTCGAAGCGCTGCCCCAGACGGGCGTCCTGAAGGCCTTTTTCCTGCACGTGGGCACGAAACGTTTCCTGCATTCCTTCACGAAGCTCCTCTACAGTTTCATGGGGAAAACCTGCATTTGGGGGATACAGGTCAGGCAAGGCTACCACACGTGCTTTCGGCCTGTTGCGCAGGATGTTTACCGCCCGGACGGGCACCTTGAGAAGAACCGATTTCTTCTTATGTCCTGTTGGGGCCCCAAAGAATTTGATATGTATCCCCCGCCGCAATTTTTCTTTTATGAGAGGGGCTAGCAACGCTTCCATGGCATTAGCATCCGACGGGCCCTCCACATACACGATAACGTTCATGCCAAACGCTCCAATTCATCGCTCCGATGCATGGCTTCCAGCTCTTCCGTGCCGAACTCTTCGAGGTTGTACATGAGCACCTTCGAATTCTTCGGTTTCAGGAATTGTGCCCCCCCATCCTCCTTTCGCATAACAGCGATCTGATCAATATCGAACTGCTTTAAAAAGTACGAATTGTGCGTGGCCAAGAGGACCTGCGTGCGTTCTGCCACTTTCTGAAAGAGACCGGCCAGGATCGGAAGGGTGCGTGGGTGTACGCCTTGCCCCGGTTCGTCAATGCAAATGAGCGTTGGAGGGCTGGGGTGAACCGACAGAGTGATCCAGCAGATAAGTCGGAGAATTCCGTCCGAGAGATCAGCTAGGCTAAGCTCTTCATCGACGCTCCCTTCCTGCCAAAAGGCGATCACCTCTCCAGGCCCGCCGCGTGCCTTCACGTTGAGCCCTTTAAAGCCGGGCACCGCCATGCGCAAGTGATGCTGCAGTTCGTCGAATGCTGTGCGGTGTTCGGTCATCAGATAATGCAGGACCGAACTCAAATTGCCTGCGTCCTCATGCAAGACCGGTTCTTGCTCAATGGGCACCGAACGCCGGATCGCCTGGTTGTTGATATTGAAGGCGTTGTAGAACCGCCATCCGCGAATGTATTCTCGAAGTTTGTAAAGCGTATCGAGTGCCGGATTCGTCATAGCGCTCAAAGCGAGCTGATTGGGTCGCTTGAGCGAAATATCTTGCTTGTTTAAATCGCCCGCTTCGTTGACGACCCCTTCGCGCTCCCGAATGTCCATGAAAATATACGGCTCGTCATGGGTTTGCCCTAGTGGTTCGGCGGTCTTCACTGATTCACTTGCTACATGTGTTTTGCCTACCGGCCCCAGTAGTTCTCCTTCATAGTGAAGCGGAACGGGATGCCCTGTATCTATCTCCACCGTCCATCGAAATCGGTCGGGCCCTGCGACATGAAAGATGCGCTGGCCGATTGAGCCTTCCACAATCTCCGGTGGAATATCGCTGTAAATCGAGTTTCGAAGGAATCGCAGAAACTCAAATAAACTCGACTTGCCAGATCCGTTAGCTCCTGCGATAACTTCCAGATTATCCAGTTGAGCGCTAAGATCTCTAAAGGGCCGGTAGCCTTGAAGTTGAAGCGAAAGTATACGGGAGCTCATGCGTTCGACCCACTTTATTGACGCAGGATACGTTGGAAAATCTAAAGAGAACGGTCTCTAACTTAAAGGATCTCGCGCAGATGGCGTCCCGTGTGGCTGGTGGGATGCGCCGCGACCGTTTCCGGCGTTCCGGCCACGACAACCTCGCCCCCCGCATCGCCACCCTCGGGCCCCAGGTCAATGACGTAGTCGGCGTAGGCAATCACGTCCAGGTTGTGCTCCACAATGACGACCGAGTGGCCGTGCGCTACGAGCTGATCGAAGGCGTGCAGCAGCTTCTTGATGTCGTTGAAGTGGAGGCCGGTGGTGGGTTCGTCGAAAATGTACAGGCGGCGGTCGGTGTGGCGGCCGCTGAGGTGGCTGGCCAGTTTGATGCGCTGCGCTTCGCCGCCCGAGAGCGTAGTGGACGGCTGCCCGAGCGTCAGGTAGCCCAAGCCAATGTCTTGCAGCACCTCCAGCTTGTTGGTGACCGACCGCTCGCCCGCAAAGAACGCTGCGGCCTCGTCGACGGTCATCTCTAGCACATCGGCGATGTTTTTGCCGTTATACGTCACGCTTAGCACTTCCTGCTTGTAGCGCTGGCCGTTGCAGGCTTCGCACTCCAGGTACAGGTCGGCCAGGAACTGCATCTCCACCTTCACGACGCCCTCTCCCTTACAGGCCTCACAGCGCCCCCCGGCCACGTTGAAGCTAAAGAACCCGGGCGCGTAGCCGTGAATCTGCGACTGGCGCGTCTCGGAAAAGAGCTTGCGGATGCCGTCGAAGGCACCGGTGTAGGTGGCCGGGTTGGAGCGCGGCGTCCGGCCAATGGGTTGCTGATCGACCAATTCCACCGCGTCGATGCGATGGTGGCCGCGAATGGCATCGTGGGCGCCCACTTTGTTGTCGCCGCTGCCGCCCTTCAGCCGGTCGAGCCCCTCGTACAGGGTTTGGTTGGTGAGGGTCGATTTGCCCGATCCGCTGACGCCGGTGACGCACGTAATCATGTCGAGCGGAAAGCGCACGTCGAGGTGCTTCAGGTTGTGCTGGCGGGCGTTTTCCACGATGATGCAGCGCTCGTCATTCACCGCGCGGCGCTCTGCGGGCGTGCCGATGGCCTCGCGCCCGCTCAGGTACCGCCCGGTAAGCGAGTCCTCGGCCTCCAGGATGTCCTCGTACGTCCCCTGAAACGTGACCTCACCGCCGAAGGCGCCCGAGCGCGGGCCCATGTCAATGAGCTGATCCGCGGCCCGCATGGTGGCCGGGTCGTGCTCAACCACAAGCACCGAGTTGCCAAGGTCGCGCAGGCGCCGCAGGATGTCGAGCAGGCGGTCGTTGTCGCGCGGATGCAGGCCAATCGTGGGTTCGTCGAGCACGTACAGCGATCCGACAAGCGAGGAGCCCAGCGACGTCGACAGGTTGATGCGCTGCGTTTCGCCGCCCGAGAGCGTTTGGGCCAGGCGGTCGAGGGTGAGGTACGTGAGGCCCACGTCCACCAGGTACCGGCTGCGTTTGCGGAGCTCCTCCATCACCCGGCCGGCCACTTCCTCTTCGTGAGCAGACAAGCGGAGCCCTTCGAAGAAGTCGCGCGCCGCTACGGTGGTCATGGCGCACACCTCGCCGATGTGCTTGCCGTTGATCTTCACGCAGCGCGCGTCCTCGTTCACGCGGTAGCCCTGGCAATCGGGACAGGTGGAGTAGCCGCGAAAGCGGGCCCGGAAGATGCGGTAATGGGTTTTGTAGGAGCGCTTATTCAGAAACTCGAAGAAGCCGTGCAGGCCAATGTAGTCGCCCTTGCCGTCCCAGATGAGGGTGCGCTCCCAGTCGTCCAGCTCGCGGTAGGGGCAGTCGATGTTGAGACCTTCCTCCGAGGCCACCGCGATGAGCTTCTTGAAGTGCTTCTGCCATTTGTCGGTGCGGAAGGGCGCGAGCGCGCCTTCGCGGATGGACAGCTCCTTGTTGGGAACGACCAGGTCGGGGTCGATGCCCGGCACGCGCCCAAAGCCCTGGCACGTGGGGCACGCGCCCACCGGGCTGTTAAAGCTGAACATGAGCGGCGTGGGCTCCTCGAAGCGGCGGCCGTCGCGTTCAAAAAACTTGCTGAAGCGAAGCGGCGCGGGCGTGGGGCCGTCGCGGCGCACCGGCTGAATCATGCACACGCCGGGCCCCTCGGTAAAGGCTTGCTCGGCCGACGCTGCGATGCGCGAGCGGGTGTCTTCGTCGCCCGCCTTCACCTTCAGACGGTCAACCAGTACGAGCAGCCGGTCGCGCCCATAGTTGTTCACCGTAGAAGGCGGCGTTTCGTTGAGGTCAAACACCTCGGGCTGCGCGCCATCGGCGGCTTGCTTTTCGGTGGGACGCAGCACGATGCGGTAAAAGCCCTGTTCGCGCAGGCTCTTGAGCTCGTCGCGCAGGGCAATGTCGCGGTGTTCGGGGACGGGGAAGCACAGGTAAAAGCGCGTCCCGTCCTCCAGGCGCTCCTCCAACGCTAGCGCCAGGCTGCGGGGCGTATCTTTGGTAACGGGCTCCCCACTGATCGGCGAGATGGTGGTGCCAATGCGGGCAAAGAGAAGCCGCAGGTGGTCGTAAATCTCGGTCTGGGTGGCCACCGTCGAGCGCGGATTTTTCCCCGCGGCTTTTTGCTCGATGGCGATGGCGGGGGCGAGGCCGGTGATAAGATCCGCGTCGGGCTTGTCCATCCGCTCCAGGAACTGGCGGGCGTACGCGCTGAGGCTCTCCACGTAGCGGCGCTGGCCCTCGGCGTAGATGGTGTCGAAGCAGAGGCTGGACTTGCCCGAGCCCGAGGGGCCGGTAAACACCACGAGGCGGTTGCGCGGGATGTCGAGCGAGATGTCTTTGAGGTTGTGTTGCCGGGCGCCCCGCACCACGATATGGTCGCGGGCTTTGGCGCGGGCCTCGGGGGAGGCGTTGGCAATCACCGGATCTTGCGTAGGGGCGGCGTCGAGGGTCTGCGTCATGGGCCGTACAGCAAACGGAACGGAGCGAGCATAGAGCAAAAGCGCTAGGAGTGCTCTACGACGTATCGCCCCGCGCGTGCCGCGGGCGGCGTGAAAAGATCGGCAGAGAATACCGCAGGCGCGCTGTGCGGCGTCAGGGCGGGCCTTACGACCTTCAGCGCAGTGCTCGTTTCGGACGCATTCGCACCGCTACGCGCCCGGGTCGGGGGCTGGCTCGTCGATCACAATCACCACACGGCGGTTTTGCTGGCGCCCGGTCGGCGTCTCGTTGCTGGCTACCGGTTGCTGCGGACCGTAGGCGCCAATTTCCAGCGTAGGGGTCTGGATGTTGTGCGCTTTGTCGAGGTAGTGCGCCACTGCCGCCGCGCGCTGCGCCGAGAGATACCAGTTGCTGGGGTAGGTGTCTTTCAGCGCTTCGCCGATTGGCATGCTGTCGGTATAGCCTTTGATGCGGAAGTCGCGATTCGGGTACTGCGACTTGATCTGTTGCGCAATCTGGTCGAGCGCGTCACGCCCGCGGTCCGTCAGCCAGGCGCTGCCCGACGGAAAGTAGATGGCCGGTTCGAGCTGGATGCTGCTGGGCGAGGCCGCCGCTGGCTCCGCCTGCAGCCGGCTGACCTGACTTCGCAGTTGCTGCACGGTTGCTTGCAACTGCGCGTTGGCCGCCTGGAGCGAGTCGGCGCGCGCTTGCACGTCTGCTACGTTTCCGCGTTGGCAGCCCATGCTAGCGACGAGGAGAGCTAAAAGCAGTATGAGACGCATCGTATGGAGGACCCTGTTGAGCAGAAAAGGTGATGGCTGCTTAATGAAAAAGATAACTGAATGTTTAAGATGCAACCCGTACGCCAAGATAGGGAGAGCAATACGCGTGGCTACGTGTGCGAGGGGGCGACGCGCTCGGTGGGCAGCAGCAGGCGCACGGCCGCGGTAGAAGCGTTTGCGGTGGGCCACAGCTGCGCTTCGTGGTCGTCCAGCACGTCCTGCACCGTCAGCTCTACGAGCGTATCGCCGGTGGGAAGCGGGCTGCCGTGCCAGCGCTGCAGGCGGGCCGTGGTGATGGCGGGCCCCGTCCAGCGAAGGTCAAGCGCGACAGTCGCCTCGCGCGGAACGATGTGCAAGGTTACCTTCGGGCATTGCGTTGCGTGCCGCACGCGGCGCACAAGAAACGAGACGAGCGGCGGAAAGGTCGAAGGGTGCACCGCAACCACAACGCGTGCATCGTCGGCCCGATGGATGGCGTGGGGCGCGGGAGCTCCGGCCGACGCGACGAGGTCGGCCAGGGCCTGCAGGTTCATGGGCTGGAGGTACGTGCTGGCGCGATAGTGCGCGGCGTAGGCCGACACCGCGGCCTCCAGTTGGTCGCTGAGCCGCACCGTTTGCTCCTCGATAATCTGCAGAAATTGGGTGGCGGCGGCCGTGTCAATCGACGGGAAGTGGGTCATCGTCTCCACGGCAGCGCGCACGCTAGCCAGCGGCTCGCGCATGGCTTCGATAAGGTCGCGCAGCACGCGCGAGGTGCGGGGCGGCGCGGCCTCCGGGGCGGCGCTCAGCAGCACATAAGGCGGCGCGGGCTGCACAACAAGCGCCCCAAGATCATCGGCCGATGCGTCGGACAGCGCAACAACCGTTGGAGGAGCATCGGGCGCAGCGTGCAGCGCCTGGCGCAGGGCGTCGCTCGGCCAGTCATCGAGCACGTTGGCACCCGGCGGCCCGGCGGCATTCGTTCCCGCCAAGAGGCGCTTGGCCCCGGCATTGCACGCTACGACGTCGCCGGCCGGCGTGCACAACAGCGCGGGCCTCGGCACGGCCGAAAGCAGCGCATCGATAAGGGCATCGTTTGTGGCAGACACGGGCATACGTCGGCTAGGCAGCGCGGAGCTGTTCCTGTACGGTGGCTACGACGGTTTCCACGCTGAATGGTTTGGTGATGTAGGCGTCTGCGCCCAGGGCCCGTCCCTTTTCGCGGTCGGCAGCGCGGCTTTTGACGGTGAGCATGACAATCTTTAGGTCGTCCCAGGCCGCGCGCGCTCGGATGGCCTCGCACAACGCGTAGCCGTCCTGGTTGGGCAGCATCACGTCCAGCAGCACCAGGTCGGGCAGGCGTTCCTCAAGGGCCGGAAGCACCGCTGCGCCGTCGGCAAGCACGTGCGTCTCGTGGCCGTGCTGTTGCATCAGGTATTCCAGCGGCAAAACAATGCTGGGCTCGTCGTCAACGATGAGAACGTACGCCATGGGTCAAGCAGGGCTTGGGGAGGCAGAAGACGGGGCGCGGTGCGACGCGGCTTGGGGGAGGCGTACCACAAACGTAGCGCCGTGGCCGGGCGTGCTTTCCACCCATACGTCGCCGGTGTGGCGGTGCACAATCTGGCGGGTGATAGCCAGCCCCAGCCCGCTGCCCGCGTGGGTGCCGGCGCGACGCTCCACCTGACGGAATTTCTGGAAGATCGCGTCCTGGTCGTCGGGGTGCAAGCCGGGGCCATTATCGGTAACGGCGAGTTGGATGTGCTCGCCCGTCGCGCGAAGGTGGAGGGCCACGTGCGGTGCGGTGTCGTCGGCAAACTTGGCAGCGTTCGAGAGGAGGTTGAGCACCACCTGCGTCAGCTGGTCGGCATCGCCGGTGACGGGCGTAGGCTGCACGGGGCGCGTCACCTCACACGCAATGTTGCGCCGTGCAAACGTTTCGCGCATCGCGTCGAGCGCGTCGGCGGTTATTTCGTTCAGGTCCACAACCGTAGCCGGCAGGGGCGCGTCGGCATCCAGGCGTTGCAGGTCGAGCACCTGGTTTACGAGCCGCGTCAGGCGTTCTGTTTCGCGGAGGATGGTGTGGGCAAACTGCTGCCGCTGCGCAGGGGCAAGCGTCTCGGCCGTGTGCATAATTTCGCTGATGGCGCGGATGGCCGTGAGCGGGGTGCGCAGCTCATGCGTGACGGTGGCCACAAAGTCATCCTTGAGGCGGTCGATGGCGCGCAGCTCGGCGTTGGCTTCTTGCAACTTCCGCGTGGCCTGCTCCAGGGCGTGGCGCTTTTGCTGCAGCTCGCGGTTGTACGCCACCATCTGCTGGGCTTCGTCGAGCAGGTCGATCACCTCCTCCATGCGGAGGGGCTGTTCGCGCACCACCGAGGCAATGACCACGCGGGCCGAGGAGGCCCCCAGCACGCCAGCCAGCACGCGCTCGGCAAAGTGGACGAGGGCCTCGTCGGCTTCGTCGAGGTCACGAAGCGCCAGGCCGTGCCGGTCGGCATACTCGTGCAGCACGCGGTCGGCCTCGCGCCAGCCCAGGTAGCGCCGGAGCAGCCGCCGCAGCTCGGCGACGGCAGCGGTGCCCCGCCACGCCGCGCGCCCCGCATCGGAGGCATAGTCGAACACATGCACGAAGCGTTCGGCTTGGGTGCGCTCCATCACCGAGGGCCGCGTGGCAATCGACACGCTCACGTACAGCAGCGCGTTGAGGCCGAGGCTCCAGAACAGCGCGTGCGGCACGTGACCCATCGTATCGAGGCCGAGCAGCGCGTACGGCTTGAGGAGCGCAACGCCCCAGGGGCCGTCCGTAATAAACGAGAGGGGGAGCCAGCCCGCCTCAGCCAGTGTGGGCAGCGGCAGGGTGTAACCCCACAGCCCAAAGCCCACCGCGAGGCCCGCCAAGGCCCCGTAGCGCGTGCCGCCGGTCCAAAACAATCCGCCCAGCATCGCGGGCGCCAGCTGCGCCACCGCAGCAAACGAGATGAGGCCAATCGACACGAGCGCGTACGTGCCCACCACCGAGCGGACGTACAGGTAGCCCAGCAGCAACACCGCCAGGATGGCCACGCGCCGGATGCCCAGAATGACGCCGGTGAGGCGCCGCCGCCGCGCCATCTGAAACGCCGGCACGCGCAGCAGCAGCGGCAGCACCAAGTCGTTGCAGATCATGGTGCTAAGGGCCGTAGCCTCCACGATGACCATGCCCGTAGCCGCCGAGAGGCCGCCAATAAAAGCCAGCAAGGCCAGGGCCGTTTGGCCTTCGGCCAGCGGAAGCGTAAGCACGAACATATCGGCATTGGCACCCGGCCCGAACGCCAACTGGCCCGCCACCGCAATAGGCAGCACAAACAGGTTAATGACCAGCAGGTACAGCGGAAAGCCCCAGGCAGCGGTGCGCACGTGGTCGGCGTCGGTGTTTTCGACCACGGTCACCTGAAACTGGCGCGGCAGCAGCAACACCGCAAGCAACGCCAGACCGGTAAGCCAAAACCAGTCGCCGTAGGTCGTTTCGGCACCCATGGTGTAGAGGGCCCGGATGGAGGGCACCGCGGCGCCCGCTTCAAAGAGGGCCCCGAAGCCGTCGTACAGCCCAAACGTCACGAACACGCCGACGGCCACAAACGCCACCAGCTTTACAACCGACTCGAAGGCGATAGCAGCCACCAAGCCCTCGTGGCGCTCGGTGACATCCAGGTGGCGGGTGCCAAACAAGATGGTGAAAGCCGCAAGCGCCAGCGCGCAGTAAAACGCCGTGTCGAAGTAAAAGGGCTCGTTGGGGGCTGCCGGGGGCGTGTGGGGAAATTGGGTGAGGGCCGCATAGCCGGCCGCTACCGCTTTCAGCTGAAGGGCGATGTAGGGCACCACGCCCACCACCGCCACCACGGTAGCCAGGCTGGCGAGGCGGGCGCTCTTGCCGTAGCGCGCGCCCAGAAAGTCGGCGATCGAGGTGAGGCGTTGGTGGGTGCTGATGCGAATCATTTTGCGCCAGATCACCCAGCCGCCCACCGCGAGGAGGGTGGGGCCGAGGTAGATGGTGAGAAACTCGACCCCGCCGGAGGCCGCGCGGCCCACGCTGCCGAAGAAAGTCCACCCGGTGCAGTACACGGCCATCGAAAGCGTATACACCGCGGGATGACTGACCACGCTGCGCCCGGAGCGCGCGCGGCGGTCGGCGCCGTAGGCCACTGCAAACAGCAGCCCCACGTAGCCCACAGCCAGACCGATGACAAGAGCAGGCGTCACGGCGAGGGCGGCGGCCGATGAGAACGAGCGGGCGGCGTGTCGTCGCGCGACGGCGGGGGCTTGCGCAGCAGGTAGGCGGTGCCGCCAATGAGTGCCGCCCAGATGACAAAGAGGGCAACGTACAGCAGTGGCACACCGCCTACGTACAGCGGGCGGTTAACGAGTGAAAGCAACGGGTAGTTGAGCAGCAGTGCGCCGCTTAGCGCAAGCACCCCAAGGGCCGCGCGCGTTCGGGCGTCGGCGGTACGCATGGCATCAGGAAGGTGTGGGCGATACGTTGGCGTCGGTTTCCTGCCGCAGTTGGTTGGTCACTAGCACGCAAAGGCCCGGCAGGCTGGGGTCATCCAGCGAGTAAAACGCCTGCACCCCCTCTTTCCGGCGGGCCACGAGGCCTTCGCGCATCATGATGCCCAGGTGCTTGCTCACATTCGCCTGCCGGTGGCCGGAGGCATCCACAAGCGCCTGTACGCTCAGCTCGCCATGCACGCGCAGCAGGTTCAGCAGCTCCAGGCGCACCGGCTCCCCAATAATTTTGAGGCGCTGCGCAACACGCGGAAGCAGATGATCGGGAATGAGGGGTGGGTGCTCAGGCATGGCGGGGACGGTTCGGCAGAAAAACGTACGTGGCTCGGTAGGAAAGCATCCGCGCGGGCCGGCCAGCCGGCAGCGTGTTCACACGGCTAGTTTTTCAGACAGAGCCTACAAAACTTAGGCGTTGCGGAGAGGGCTGTCAACCACGGCGGGCTCGTTCCGTAACGGACGGCTGGAAGCCCTTCCAAAGATTAAAAGCGCTTCCAAACGCGTAGGACTTGTGTTTCGTCTGTATTATGTGTAGGGTGAAGCCACCTACCGTGTTATGCTTGTGTTCCGAAGGCTTCTGTGCGCAATTTGCATGGGCCTCCGAACACTCCAGTTCACCGCGGGGGCCCGTGTGTTTAACGACTTTCGATACGTTTCCATGAGACGAGCGATACTCCTTTTACCCCTCTTCTTCCTTTGCACCCTGCCGGCGTTGGCTCAGGAGCGCGATCGCACGGTACGCGGAACGGTAACCGACGGCGAGAACGGGCGCCCACTAGCTGGCGCCACCGTCGTGGTAGCCGGAACGCAAATTGGCACGGCCACGAGCGCCCGCGGCACCTACAGCCTACGCGTACCAAGCAGCGCCGATTCGTTGCGGTTCTCCTTCGTCGGGTATCAAACGCAAACGGTGGCCCTGGGCAACAAGCGGGTGATCAATGTGACGCTGCAGCCCGACTTCCGCGAGCTCGATCAGATCGTGAAGGTGGGGTACGGCGAGCAGGAGCAGCGCTCCATCACCGGAAGTATTGCGCAGGTGTCGGCGCAAGACATCCAGAACCAGCCGGTAAACAGTTTTGAGGAAGCGCTGCAGGGCCAAGTGGCTGGCGTTACGATTACCAACGGGAATGGCAAGCTGGGGCAAGGCATTCAGGTGCGTATCCGCGGCGCTTCGTCAATTTCGGCAAGCAACGAGCCGTTGTACGTGGTGGACGGCATTCCGCTGACGACGCCAAACCTGTCGGGTAACGATGCGCCCACCAACCCGCTGGCGCAGCTAAACGTGAGCGACATCAAGTCGATCGAGATTCTGAAAGACGCGTCGGCTGCGGCCATCTACGGCGCGCGCGCTTCCAACGGCGTGGTGCTCATCACCACCAAGAGTGGCGTGGCCGGGGGCGGCTCGGAGGTAACGGTCAACATCCAGCGCACGGTAAGCAGCCCCACCAACACGGTGGACATGATGAACGCGCAGGAGTACGTCAGTTTCTACCAGGAAGCGGCGATCAACCGGGCCGAAGATGAGTTCGCGGCCGGTGCCTTCGCAAGCCGGGAGGCGGCCATTGCCTACTGGAAAGATTTTGTGCTGGAGACCTTTTACTTCGATTTTTTTGCACGGGGCACCAACTGGCGGGAGCAGCAGGTGGATGCCAACTGGCAAGACCAGGCGTTCCGCGACGATGCTGGCGGCTTTCAGGCCGACATCAGCGCGCGCGGCGGCGATGCGGACACGCGCTTTTACCTGTCGGGGACGTACAACATCCAAGACGGCATCCTCATCCGCGATAACTACGACAAAATCGCGGGCCGCGTGAATGTCGATCACACGTTCAACGATCGGTTTAACGTGGGCGGTAAGCTCAGCCTGACCCGCGTGAAGCACACGCGCTTGCCGGATGATAATCAGTTCTCGACGCCCATGCAGTTGATCGCGCAGATGCCGATCTCGCCGATCTATCAGCCGCAGACCGAAGGCATTGCCACCGGGCCCAACGGCTACCTGCAGCAGTACGTGCCCACCGACGACCTGAACACCGAGACCCTGTACTTCAACAACCTCTTGTATCAGGGCAATGTGCGGTACGACACGCGCATCTTTCGCAGCATTGGTAGCGCGTTTGCCGAGTATTCGTTCTTGCCCACGCTGAAGCTGCGTGGACAATTTGGCATCGATGTGCTGGATCAGAACGAAGATCAGTACTTCAACAGCCAAGTGGCCGACAATACCGGCGCGGCCCGCGGGTTGGGGGTTAACGCGTGGGATCGTGTGGTGAACTACAACGCCAATGCATTCTTGACGTACGATCGGGCGTTCAATGGCGTCCACGACGTGAAGGGCACGGTAGGAACGAGCATACAGGCCGTGCAGCAAGACGGGTCGTTTGTGCAGGGCGAGCAGTTCCCCAACGACAGCTTCGGTCAGGTGAACAGCGCGGCCGAGATCACGGGCGGCGGGGCGTACGAGACGGGCTACAGCTTCCTGGCCTACTTTGCGCGCGCCAACTACGGCTACGACGATCGGTACTTTCTCACGCTTAGTGGGCGCTACGAGGGCTCCTCGCGCTTTGGCGCCAACAACCGCTTTGGGTTCTTTCCGGCGGTTTCCGGCGGATGGGTGGTGAGCCAAGAGTCGTTCTTCGACGTGGGGGCGATCAATTACCTGAAGCTGCGCGCGAGCTATGGCCTTACGGGGAACGCGAGCATCGGTAACTTCCTCACGCAGGCGTTGTGGGGCGGCTTGGGCTACAGCGGGATTCCCGGCACGCAGCCCGTGCAAACCCCGAACCCCGATCTAAAATGGGAGCAAACCGCCCAGCTCAACACTGGCATCAACCTGGGGCTGTTTAACGACCGCATCACGCTAGAGGCAGACTACTACCGCAAGGAAACCCGCGACCTGCTGCTGGGCGTGAACGTACCCGGCACATCGGGCTTTCTGTCGCGCACGGTGAACCTCGGAAACCTGCAAAACTGGGGCATCGAAGCGCTCGTCGAAACGCAAAACGTGCAAAGCAGCAGCTTCAACTGGACCTCGTCGATCAACTTTGCGCTGAACCGCAATAAGATCACCGACATCAACGGACAGGTGATTGAGGGCGGCTTTGTGAACCGCGCCGTTGAGGGCGAGCCGATTGGCGTGTTTTACACGTATGAGTACGCCGGCGTCGACCCGCAAACGGGCGATGCGCTCTACTACGTCAATGAGCGCAATGCCAACGGCGACATCGTCAATCCGGAGGCCACCACCACCAATCCCAACGAAGCGAACCGTGTGGTGGTCGGCAGCCCGCACCCCGACTTTACGGGCGGCGTGGGCAACGAGCTGTCGTACAAGGGCTTCAGCCTCAGCTTCCTGTTCCAGTTTGAATACGGAAAGCAGGTGTTCGATGGGGGCGGCACGTTCAAAACCTCGAATGCGCGGTTCCTGGACAACCAGCTCGCCACCCAGCTCGATGCGTGGCAAGAGCCAGGCGACCAAACGGACGTACCCGAGGCCCGCTTGTTCGTGAACAACGGCGGCACCGAATCGAGCCGCTTCTTGTACGACGCCTCGTACCTGCGCCTCAAAAACGTGACGTTCGCCTACAACGTCCCCTCCCGGTTTCTGGAATCGGTGGGGCTGAGCCGGGCGCGCGTCTACGTAACAGGCATCAATCTGCTCACCTTTACCAAGTACCCGTGGTGGGACCCCGAGGTTAACGCCGACTTTGCAGCGGGCAATATCGGCCTCGGCAACGAGTTTTACTCCGCCCCGCAGGCCCGCTCCATCAGCGGCGGATTGCAGTTTAGCTTCTAACGCTGCACCCAGCCTGCGCAACCGTCCCACCTACTTTCTGCTACCGACCTTATGTCTATTCCATCCTTCCTTACTGCACGAACAGCCCTCTTGCTCACGGGCGCTCTCCTGGTGCTCAGCGCCTGCGACAGCTTCCTGGAGCGCACGCCCAAACAATCGATTCCCTCAGAAACGGCGCTCGCTACGCCGCAAAACGTTGAGGCGGCGCTGGTAGGCGCCTACAACGCCCTTGGCGATGCCGACTTGTACGGCGGGCAGTACATGATGTCGCCCGACCTGCTGGCTGACAACGGCGATGTGCAATGGACCGGCACCTTCGAGCAGCCGGCGGCCATCTGGAACAAAAATATCCTCGTGAGCAACAGCTTCATTGAGGCCCAGTGGACCGACGCCTACGAGACGATCAACATTGCCAACAACGTGCTCAGCGCGGTGGACGTCTTTGACGACGCTGCCACGGCCGAGCGCGTGCGCGGTGAGGCGCTCTTCATTCGGGGCATGCTGTACTTCGAGCTCGTGCGCCTCTTTGGCCCGCCGTGGAGCGCTGGCAATCCGGACCAAGCGCCGGGCGTGCCGCTGGTGCTGGAGCCCACCCGCGAGATTGGCGAAAACCTGAACGTGCCCCGCGCAAGCGTTGCGGCGGTTTATCAACAGGCGATCGACGATCTGACCACCGCGGCGAGCCTGCTTCCGGAGAGCAACGGCTTCTTTGCCGATACCTACGCGGCGAGCGCCATCCTCTCACGCGTCTACCTGATGCAGGGGCGCTACCAACTGGCAGCGGAAGCGGCCAATCGCGTGATCGAGTCGGACCTGTATCAGCTCGCGCCCACGTTTGCGCAGGCGTTCAACAACGTGAGTGACATTCCGGAGTACATCTTCGCGATACAGGTTACGGCGCAGGATGGCACCAACGACCTGAACACGTTTTACGGGTCGCAGGAGAACGGCGGCCGCGGCGACATCGACATCCAGCAGCAACACCTGAACCGCTACGCTGCCGGCGACGCACGCGGCGCGTTCTTCTACGTCGACGGCGAAAGCGTGGTGCGCACCGCAAAGTGGCGCGACGATGAGGCCGATCAGGCCAACATCCCGGTGGTGCGCCTTGCCGAGCTGTACCTGACGCGCGCCGAGGGAAATCTGCGGTCGGGCGCGGGCGTGGGGCCCAACACGCCCGCCGAAGATGTGAGCATCGTGCGCCAGCGGGCGGGGCTCAGCGCGGTGAGCAGCGTGACGGTGTCCGACATTTTGCGCGAGCGGCGGTTGGAGCTCTCCTTCGAGGGCAACCTCCTGCACGACCTGAAGCGCACGCAGCGCAGCGTAGGCTCCATCCCGTACGACTCGGGCCAGATTCTCTACCCGATCCCGCAGCGCGAGATCGACGCCAATCCGGCGCTGGAGCAGAATCCGTATTACAGCGGGGCGTGAGCCAAGCGGGCAAGGCGGCAAACGGGCATGGAGGGGATCGTCGCAGGGCGGCGATTCCCTCTTTGCGTGCGGGCTGCCACGCGCTCACCTGCTGACCTGCTGACGTTCCAGCCAGCGCTTTGTTTGCTACCGTCCGGTGCCTTCCTGGCCGTCCTGCAGCGAGTACAAGATGTTGCAGTAGCTCTCGTAGCGCATCGGGTGGATGGCGCCCGCGTCTACGGCGTCCTTCACCGCGCAGCCCGGCTCATGGTCGTGCGTGCAGTCGGGAAAGCGGCAGTCGTCCAGGTAGGGGATGAACTCCACGAAGAAGTGGCACAGGTCGGCCGGGTGCATGTCCAGCAGCCCAAACTCGCGGATGCCCGGCGTATCCACGATGTAGCCGCCAAAGGAAAGCGGGTGCAGCGTGGCGTAGGTGGTGGTGTGCGTGCCCTTGCGCGTCTTCTGGCTCACCGCGCCGGTGGCTACGTCCAGCGTATCCTCAACGGCGTTAAGCAAGCTCGACTTGCCCGTGCCCGAGGGCCCCGTCACGACGCTCACTTCATCGTGTAGGGCCTCGCGCAGCAGGTCGATGTTGGCCGGCGCGGTGGCGCTGGTTGGCAGCACCGGGTAGCCCAGGTCGTTGTACAGCGTGCAGAAGTCGTCCACCGCAGCGGCGTGTTCGGACGAGATGTCGTCCATGAGGTCGATCTTGTTGAGGATGATGCCCGCGGGCAGATCGAACACCTCGGCCATGACCAGAAAGCGGTCCACGAAGCCCGGATTGAAGCGCGGCAGATCGACCGCCTGCACGGCCCAGGCCCGGTCCACATTTGCCACGATTACGTGCTCCTCGCCGGCCCGCCGGCCCGCCGCGCGGCGGCTGAGCTTGGTCGTACGCTCGTGAATGTCCACGATAAGGCCCGTATCGTCCTGCTCGTTCATCCGCAGCGTCACCCGGTCGCCCACGGCCACGGGATTGGTCACGTCGTTATCGGCCAGACGAAACTTGCCACGCACCCGGGCGGGCACCGTCGTGCCGTCGTCGGTGCGTACGTCATACCAGCTGCCGGTGGAGCGGGTCACGATGCCTTCGCGGTGGGCGGTCTCGGCCATAGGCAGAAGCAATCAACAGGAGCGCAGGCGCGCTCGGCGGCGTGGGGCGAAAGCCAACGCTACGCCATCTGCGCCTTTTTGCGCTTGTGCGGGTCCAGGTAGAGCTTGCGCAGGCGAAAGCGCTTGGGCGTAATCTCGATGAGCTCGTCCGAGCGGATAAACTCGATGGCT